>CAYWIC010000004.1:0-69315 GCA_964458115.1 uncultured Anaerolineales bacterium
GTTGTCGCTGCCCAGCATGTCATCGGCATTGGCGGCGGTGACACCCAGATCTTCGCCAAGGATGGTGCAGTTGACGGTCCATTTGACGATGTCGAACCAATTGTCGTCACCATGGCGTACCAATGGTCCGAGAGGTTCCTTGGACATGGTCGCTTCCAGAATAACGTGATCTTCGGGAACAGCCAACAACGCGCTATTGGCGATCAAGCCCGATTTGTCGGTTGTCCAGCCATCACAGCGACCATCATCGTAGGCCTGGCGCACGTCATTGGTCTCAGCGAACACAACGGCTTCGTATTCGATGTCGAGGCCGCGGAACACATCAGCCAGGTTCTTCTCGGTGGTGGTGCCGGCGTTCACACAAACGGTGCCGCCATCCATATCCTCGAGGGTCTCGAAACCAGATTCCTTGCGCACCAACATGCCCTGCCCATCATAGTAGGTGGTGGGGGCGAAGTTGAAGCCCAGGGAGGTGTCTCGACTGATGGTCCAGGTGGTGTTGCGGATCAAGACATCGATCTCACCACTCTGCAGGATGGGGAAGCGCTCACTGGCATTGCTGGAGCGGAATTCTACCGCTTCCGCGTCACCCAAGACGGCCGCAGCAACGGCTCGGCAGTAGTCGGCATCAAAGCCTTGCATTTCGCCAGCATCATCTACATAGCTGAAGGCTAACAGGGCGCCGCTGACGCCACAGTTCAGAATGCCGGCATCTTGTACTGCACCAAGGGTATCACCAAGGTCAGCTTCTTGGGCCGTCGTGGGAAGAACCACACCCAGGATCAAGATCGCCAATAGAGCTACAATCAGTAATAGTCTGTTCGACATTTCTTACTTCTCCTTTGGAAAATTACTAAATTGGGTAAATGGATATAGATTGTGGGGATTTGATAGGGGGAATTTGTTCGCTGCACCTCCTCATCTCTCACAGAAAAAACTTATTCTGTTTACTAATTTGGGAATAAATTTGCGTTTATATAACGCGCCTGCTCATTATACAGGAAAATTACCGGAAATTTCAAGAGAAAAAAGAAAAACTTACGTTTTTTTTGGAATCTTTATGTTTTCGCTGGTAAAATCCTAATTATAAAGCAGAATTGTTACGATATTCCCAATTTTTTGTTCCTCACCAACAGAACATAACACAGTATAGCATAAAAAAATTCTATACAAGCTGAATTTGAGAGGATGCGATGAAAATTCTCCTACTTGGCACGGGACTACAAGGAAAAGCCGCCTTACATGATTTGGTGAATAGCCCATCGGTTTCACAGGTCACAGCGGCTGATATCGATTTCGATGATTTGAATACCTTTGTGAGCAAATTTGTGACGAACAAGGTAACCGCGGTGCAACTGGACGTTCGCAACCAGGCTCAGGTAGCTGAGCTCTTGGGGACAGCGGATGCGGTCATCACGCTTTTGCCAAAGGATTTTCGATTAGAGATGGCAAAAATGGCTGTTGCTAAGGGGGTCCACTTCATTGAAACTTCTTACACGATGCCGGAATACGAAGAATTGGGACGGGAAGCGGCTGCCGAAGGAGTGACCATACTCCCAGAGTTCGGCCTTGACCCTGGAATTGACCTGGTATTAGCGGGACGCGCCATCAAAGAGCTAGACGAAGTGCAGGAACTGCATGCCTACGGGACGGGTGTTCCTGAACCCCAGGCCGCGGACAACCCCCTGAAGTACAAAATTTCCTGGACATTTGCCGGAGTATTGAGCGCTTATCAGCGATCGGCGCGCATGCTCAAAGATGGACAGGGTGTCGAGTTGACCCCCAGCGAGATGTTCGATGAGAAATATCTGCACCAGGTTGATGTGGAAGATGTCGGCCTGATGGAAGCCTACTTCAATGGCGACGCGATCAAATATTTGGATATCTTAGGGATCAAAGGATCAACCCAGACTACAGGTCGCTACACCCTGCGTTGGCCTGGACATTCTGCTTTTTGGCAGAAAATGTATGATTTGGGGTTTCTCCAAGATGAGCCAATCCAGGTTGAGGATGCAAAAGTTTCCCCCCGGCAATTCCTCCACGATTTACTTTCCCCCCAATTGCATTATCATCAAGATGAGCGTGACATTGCCGCTATCCGCATCGACGTGCGCGGCATCAAGGATGGAAAACGGAAAAGGATTATCTATCAAATGGTGGATTGGCGGGATCTGGAGACGGGTTTTCTAGCCATGCAGCGCACAGTTGGTTACACGGCCAGCATCGGGGCGCAGATGATTCTGCAGGGGGATATTCAAAAAAGAGGCCTGCTTGAGCCGGGGAACGATGTGCCTTCCGACGTATTGATTGCCGAACTAGAAAAACGCGGCATCACCATCAAGCGCTTTGAGCTGGATTGGTAGGGGTTATTGCCAAAAACAAAGGCTGTGAAGTGCATCGCACTTCACAGCCTTTGTTTTTGGGACTTTATAGTTTCGGTAGCACAATGGATTGCTGTTTCTGGTATTTGCCCTTCTTATCGGCGTAGGATGTTTGGCATACTTCGTCGGCCTCGAAGAACAACACCTGGGCAATCCCTTCATTGGAATAGATTTTCGCTGGGAGCGGTGTGGTATTTGATATCTCTAAAGTAACATAGCCTTCCCACTCCGGTTCGAAGGGAGTCACATTGACGATGATCCCGCAGCGAGCATAAGTGCTTTTCCCTAAACAAACAGTGAGCACACTGCGTGGGATGCGGAAATACTCCACGGTACGAGCTAACGCAAATGAGTTAGGCGGGATGACGCACACATCTCCCTGGAAATCGACCATCGAATTGGTAACGAAATTTTTGGGATCGACTGTTGCTGAATACACATTGGTGAAGATCTTAAATTCATTTGTAACGCGCACATCATACCCATAAGAAGAAACCCCATACGAAATCACACCGTTGCGGACCTGATTCTCTGCAAAGGGTTCGATCATGCCGTGTTCTGCTACCATTTTACGGATCCAGTGGTCAGGTTTTAAGCCCATGTTTTGTTCTCCTTTGGCGTTGCGGAACCCGGTTTCTGCGGGTTGAATTCGACTCCTTGAGCTGTTTAAGAATGGGGCAAGTTTACCATGGCTACGCGGAGGGGACATAGGATGGTGGTGCTACGCATACATGATCCTACGTCCCCTTCGACGAATGTGCTAAGGCAGGTACTGGCGGGATGCCTCGATCACTGCATTGATGCTGATGTCGCTGGACACTTCGATGACCTCATTACCGACAACCATTGTTCCTACGAAGTACGGACCCTCTTCATCGCTCCAATCTTCGATCAACAGTTTGGTTTCACCCAGGTTGACGATCTCAGCGGCATATTCCTCGGCGATCTCCTGAAGGAAAGCGGCCATTTCATCGTCATACTCGCCCAGGGAATAGATATCCACAAAGCCCTGATCGTTTTCTTGTGTAGAGATCAACTCTTCGTCGGCATAATATGCCTCATCCCATTCATCTTCCCAATCATCCTCGTTGTTGCTAATAGGGTAACTGTCTTGTTCGGGCAAGGATGTTTCTCCGTTGAGATAGCCGTTAATCCAGGAGTCATAGCTGGCTACCCGAGTGTAAACACCGTATCCGCCTGGCAGGCCGCATCCATCGCCCCAACTGATCACGCCAGCCAGTGCCCAATCATTTCCATTGGGGACAACCAATGGCCCGCCGCTATCGCCATCGCAGGCATCAGCGCCGCCGCTTTCCAGCCCAGCGCAAATAACCGTGCTGTCCACGTCCCGGCCGTAGGTGGTCTCACATTGTGCATCACTGACGATAGGAACGGACACACCGTGCAAATTGTCCGGATAGAACTCTTCCCCCTTCTCAGGGATCAATCCCCATCCTGTGACTCGGGCCAGGGTGGCCGCATCATCCAGATGTTCATTGGCATTCGTCACCAAAGAGATTGGCTGCCCGACGGTGGTTGGCGCTGCCAAATGGATCAAAGCGATATCATGGAATTCGTAGTAATCCGGATGCATGATCAGATGCGTGACATCGAGACGCTCTCCCTGGCTGCTGCTGAGTTGGTGGCGCCCGACGACAACCTCGACCTCGGCAGCGCGCATCTCTTCGATGCAATGGGCCGCGGTTAGCACCCATTGCGGAGCGATCAGCGTTCCACCACAGAATGTGCCGTCGTAGGCCTCGATTCCATCATCCACCAGGGCGACCATCCAGGGTTGCGCACCGAGCGTGGCTTCAGTTTTGCCGGTGATGCCATATTCAGGGTAATCATCATCGTCTGCGCTGTGTCGGTATCGATCTGATGCCAAAGCATCCTTTTTTTCGATTGGGCCGAATTGTGCGGCAAATCCGACAACCAAAAATATTGCGGTCAGAATTAGCAATATGCGAGTGTGAATATACGTTTTTGTTTGCATGACTACCTCCAAAATGTGTGCAATAATTTTGCTACATTTTAGAGATTTCCAGCCAGAAGCACATCGGGCCAGAGTTGGAAATTGGAATGCGACTTTTGGTGTAGTGGATTGGAGGTGATTCTGATCTTGAACCCCCCTCTCTATCCTAAAAATGGGAGAGGGAGGGGGATAGGGGGTGGGTGAGGGTCACCAACCGCTGGCTGAGAAGACGGCCTCCAGCAATGCAGTTCGCTCCTCGGGGGTCATCGGCCTTGGGCGCGCATAGTCGATGAACATGATCGTGAGCAATTCGGTGCTGATATGTCGTCCCTCGTAAAAGACGTGCCGATCGATAAAGGCCTGGCGTGTACCGGTGCTGACCCCGAATTGATCGAAAAACAAGTTGCCAAGACCATGATGGATTAATCCTCCATCTGAGAACTCCAGGGCTTGAGGGTGGTGTGCCTGGCTGCCGCTGACGATGACCGCTCCTTCCGAAGTCATGCGTTGGGCGTCACGTTGTTGGTTGCCTTGGGCTGCATAGGTGTAATATTCGAAATGCTGGAAGGTGACGATGGGCAAAATGCCTTCGTCTCGCAGCCGCTCGACTTCAGCAGCCATCCAGTTGAAGTCACACCCCACCGCGCCGGGGTTCGATTGACTGGCCCCGGCATAGCCACCTCCTTTGGCGTTGCAGCCGATAAAGGCCAGACGGTTGCCGTTGTGCTCGACGATCACTGCCTGGCGCCCTTCCTGGATATTCGCCCCGCCGCCATAAGTCAGCCAGCCTCGCTGTTCATACATATCAAGGGTGTGCAGCATAGCCTGAGCGCCCCAATCGCCAAAGTGATCCCCCGTGAGTTCAATGATGTCGGTTCCGATGACTTCTAATAGCTCGATATATTTATCGCGACTACAAAAGCGCATCCCCTCCTGCACCGGGTTGGGGTAGGGGCAATCGACTGCAAAAGGTACCTCGTTGCTGATGTGGGTGATATCAGCACTCGTCAGCCAATGGGCGACGTCCTGTGCCGGATAGGTCACCCCCTGGCGCTCCATGGTGAACGCTGTCGCCCGCACCAAGGCGGTCACACCGGTCATGGCCAGTGTGGTCATTTTTTCTGGGTGACGGTTGCTCTCTGGGATATACAGCCCTTCCGGCGGATCTCCGATCAAGGAGATGGGGAGGGCCAGTTCATAATCATCGATATCGAAATCTTTATGGATGGGTGAGATGCCATCGATTTCTAGGACCTTCCAGCGGGGGTGGAGTTGTTCAAAGGGGATGATGGCCAGGGATGGACGTTCATCCCAGGCTCTTTCCAACAGCTCCGACGCCGGGGATGTTCGCACTGCCCCTGGGGCGGGTTCTCCCCAATATGCAGAAATTGCCTCCAGGGTTGATTCTGCCATCAAAAGCGCCTCACCACCTAAGAGGTTGTCTGATCTTCCTTGCCAGACGCTGATTAAATCCCTTGATGAGACTCCGTCAGCCACTGTCGGGAAGGGAGCCACCAGTGCAAAGACCCACTGCCCAGCGCGATTTTCTTCCCCAACTCGAATTTGCACCGCCGCGGACCCTGAGTCCGAAGAGAATCCCCATTGATCAGGTAGTGTGATCTGGTTTCCGAGTGTGTCCGCCAGGTACGGAGCCAGCCAAACGCTATAGGGTGAAGGCGTTGGTGAGAGAGTTGCAGTTGGGGGGGCGGGTGTGGGAGAGATGGGTGGAGTGCTGGTCCATTGAATGGGTTGGAAGGGAGTGTTGGTTGGATCTAAGGAACCAGGAAGGAGGGGTGCTAGGAACGCGTTTGCCGGCGCGTTCCGTACACACCCCACAAGCCCCAATAGAAAGACGAATACGATTATTCTCGCTCTCACCCCCATGATCCTGTGCACTCTCACTCTTCCAACTCGCGCGCATCAAAGACGATCATCGTAATCTGCCCAGGCAGCACCTCGACTTCGTAAACTTGCAAGCCGCGCGCTACAAAGCTAACTCGATACTTTCCGGCTGGTAGATCGCCTAAGGCGAAGGTTTCACCCCAGCGGTTATCTCCATTGACCGTCCAATCGGAGTAGGCATCCAGGTAGATGGCGGAAATGCTCTCGTCACTACCAGGGGAGAGTTGATCGATGGTAATCTTGGTGCCGTAAATAGGGGAACCGAACTCATCTAGGATTTGACCAGCGATGACGCCATGGGGTTGGCCATTATCTTCGTTGTGCGGTCGCAGCCAGAGGTCAGGATTGCGTGTTTTTCGGAAACTGTTCTCACCCTGGCGCACCTCGAAATGCAGGTGCTCCCCTACGGCCCAACCTGTGAATCCCACAGTCCCGATGGATTCCCCCATGTTGACGTGTTGGTCGACTTCTACATGGATTTCATAGAGATGCCCATAAAGGGTGAAGACCGGTTCATCGATCCCAGGTAAATTGTGTTCGATGATCACCAGATTTCCATAAAATCCAGGTACAGCAGCATAGGGAGTTTGGTAATCATTCCCGGCCACAATCACTACACCATCTGCCGCGGCCAATACTGGCGTGCCCTGGGGATTGACAAATTCCACGCCGAGATGAGTCTCTCGCAAACCATCTTGCGTGCTGCCATAGCGATATGTAGGGTCGATAACATCCACGAGTTCGGCCGCGATCGGTCGCGCAAGGTGGAAGTGCCCAGCGTAGTTGCAGATATCCGGCGGACAAGGCGTAGGTGTGGGTGGCGGAGGAGTAGGCGTCGGGGGCTGGGGAGTTGATGTGCTCGCCAGAGGCGGGCCTACGGCCAGGGGAGTTGGAGAGGATGTAGTAATGGTTACCGATAACTGCTCACTGGCTACTGCAACCTGACCATCGTCCAATGTCGAACGCTCAGTATCTGCAGGCGCGCAGGCCGTAACACCAGTTAGAAATACAGTAGTAACCAGAATACACGCCAAGCTAACGTTCAACTTGCAACCTGCAACTTTTAACTGCATTAAAATGCCAGACCCCCGCGTTCGATCAACTGCTCATTCAGTTGCGCTTGCAACGTCGTGGCCTTTTCATCTAAAGTTTTGAGTTCACCCAAGAGGGTTTCAACAGCGGCTTTGTCTTTCATCCCCAACACATTGATGCGCACGTTGTATCCCGCGCCTGTCAGCGAGGCCTGTGCCATAGCAGCCCCGCTGCCCGCGTCGGTGATGGCGTTGGCGTTACCGTGACTGGCTGCTTCCAGGGCCAGTTCCATGACCCGCACCGCCTGGCTGGCGACTTCCAAGGGGATTTCTGCCGCGTGCAAAGTGGCTTCTTGAATCTGCGCGGCGCGGTTGGGGTTGTCCTTGGAGAGTTTGAAGGCTGCCATAATGGCCTCAAAGGCTTTGGCATCGCGCTCCACAGCGGTGGTCAATTCAACTCTTAAGGCCTCAGTTTCCTCGAGGACCTCTTGCATTTTCGTTTCGACCTCGGCATACTTCTTCTTCCCAATAGTCAGGCGCGCCACCATGGCTACCAGACCGGCTGCCATGGCCCCAGCGTACGCTGCGGCAGAACCTCCGCCTGGAGTAGGCTCGCCGTTGGCTAGTTCGTCTAAAAACGTTTCACGTTCAACGTTTGAACGTTCCAACGTTGACATTGCGGAATATAACTTCTTTTCGAGGATTTGCTCGGGTTCGAATTGATCGAGCTGGGTGTACCATACCGCTGCATCGATCAGCGCGTCCTGCGGAATCAGACCGACCAACTCGCTGTGATGGATACCAACGCCATAGCGCTCAGCTTCGCGTCGAATGGTTTCGACCACCAGGGCGATGGGGGTCTTGCGGAAGTTGGTCAGGTTCATGGAAACTTGGGCACGCCCATCAACCAGCAGTCCCATGCCTTTGACGTACCGCAACCCGCCCGAAGAATGCCGGATCGTTTTACCGATCTTCTTGGCGATCTCGACATCATCTGTGGTCAGGTAGACGTTGAAAGCAATCAGGAACTCACGCGCCCCAAGGACCGTCGCCCCTGCGGTACCCAATTCCTTGGGGCCAAAATCGGGTGCCCGGAAGGGCTCCGTGGCGATGACGTCCTTGAGGGTTTCATATTCTCCCCGTCGAATGACTTCCAACCTGGTGCGGTCAGATCTCAGCGCGGCTTCTTCGTACAAAAATACAGGGATATTCAACTCCTCGCCAACGCGTTTGCCCAAGCGCTGTGCGATTTCCACGCAGTCGGCCATGGTCACTCCTGAGATGGGAATGAAGGGGAATACATCGGTGGCCCCGATGCGGGGGTGCTCGCCAGTGTGCTGGGTCATGTCGATGAGTTCGGCTGCTTTGGCAATGGCCTGAAAGGCAGCCTCTTCAACCCCAGGTGGCGAGCCGACATATGTGATCACCGTACGGTTGTGATCGTTATCAGAGTGGTGATCGAGGACATGAACGCCCTCCACGCTGCCGATGGTCTGGCTGATGGCCTGGATCACTTCAGGGCGGCGGGCATCGGAAAAATTGGGGACACATTCGATTAGGGGGGTAGTCATAAGAGCCTCAGGTATTTGGTATCGTGTATTTGGTATCAACATAATTATACTCAAGCAAGTTGAAGTTGACTTTTCGAGTCTGCCCATTTCCACTGCAATTCTGAGAGACTCTTTGAGACTTCACGCCTTCGTGGTAAAGTTTTTTAACGATTACAGAATCCATCGGGTCTAACCAAAGGGAGATTGCTCATGCCTGCTAATCAAACATTCATCGGCTCTTTTGCCCGCACCGTTCTCACAAGGATGAGTCGCCGAAGACTACCCCAGGTCAATGGAGAGATCAGCTTGCCTGGATTGGACGCCTCTGTCGAGATTTTCCGAGATCAATGGGGAACTCCTCACATCTATGCGAATTCATATTTGGATGCCCTCTACGCTCAAGGATTTGTCCACGCCCAGGATCGTCTCTTCCAGATGGAGCTGAATCGGCGCACGGCACATGGTACGCTCAGTGAAGTCTTCGGTGAGTTGGCTTTGGACACCGATCGCACGGCGCGCACCTTTGGATTCGGTCGCCTTGGTCGTGCCGATTGGAAGATAGCCAGCGATGGTTTGAAAGATAGCATGTCCGCGTATGCAGCGGGAGTGAACGCCTACCTGGACCACCCAAAAACTAAGCTGCCGGTCGAATTCACTTTGTTGGGATTCAAACCCCAACCCTGGAAAACCGAAGATACCATGGCGTTCGGTCGCGTGATGATCTGGCAGCTCTCCCATGCCTGGCAAGGCGAGCTCATCAGGGCTGAAATCATCGAAAAAGTGGGTGTGGAGCACGCTGCAGAACTAGAGATTCACTACCCTGTGGAGAACCCTATCAGTCTTCCCAAAGGCATCGAATTCAACGCGCTTGACCCCGATGGATCGTTGCGAAAATCGACTGCCCCTTTCTTGGAGCGAGGGAAAGGCAGCAACGCCTGGGCGATCTCGCCTCATCGCAGCGAAACGGGGAATGCTGTTTTATGTAATGACATGCACCTGGCTCTTTCCATGCCATCCTTATGGTATGAAGTTCACCTCAATGGGGGAGATGATTTCCATACCACGGGTGTCAGTTTGCCAGGTGTGCCGATGGTGTTGGTCGGTCATAACGAATGTGTCGCTTGGGGCATGACCCTGGCCTTCACCGATGCCGAAGATCTCTTCATCGAGCAAGTCGATTCACAGAACCGCTATCTTTACAAAGATGAATGGCGTGACGCCGAAATTATCGAAGAAGCCATCCCTGTGAAAGGGAAAAAAGAACCCCACATAGAGAAGATCATCATCACCCGCCATGGCCCGCTTATCACGGATGTGCTTGGTCATGCCACCCAAAAGATAGCCGTCAACTCCATGGCTTTGAAGCCTGCGCGAACCTTCGATGGTTGGATGCAACTCAACAAGGCCACAGGTTGGGACGATTTTGTCGCAGCCATGCGCTTGATCGAAGCACCGCAGCTCAACGTGGCCTATGCCGATGTGGAGAACAATATCGGTCATTGGGTGACAGGCAAAGTGCCCCTTCGAGCCAAAGGAGATGGCAGCATTCCCTCCCCAGGGTGGACAGGTGAATATGAATGGATCGGTGAAGTGCCCTTCGCAGAGATGCCCCACGCTCTCAACCCCGAGCAGGGTTATCTGGTTACTTGCAACCACAAGATCGTTCCAGATGATTTCCCTCATCAACTTGGTCGTGAGTGGATGAACGGTTTCCGCGCCCGCCGTTTGACCGAGCTCATGGAAGAGCAGGGTAAACTCACCATGCAAGATCACGCCAAATTCCACATGGATGTCAAATGCTTGCCTGGGTTGGAGCTGGTCACGCGGCTTGAGGGGATCACTGATCCCGAACCGGATGTTCAAAGGGCCTTGCAGTTGTTACGCGAGTGGGATGGTTTCCTATCCCCTGAGAGTGTAGCAGGAACGCTCTATGAAGTCATCCGCTATACCATGGTGCGCAATTTGTTAGAACCTGGTTTGGGAGCAGATATTGCCCTGCGGTTGATGGGGGAAGGCTTTCACCCCCTGTTGATGCATTCCAACGAGTTTTATGGTCAGGATACAGTCATCCTCTTGCGCTTGCTTGATAACCCCGACTCTTGGTGGGTCCAACAGGCCGGGGGTCGCGATGATGTGATCGTCAAGAGCATCAAAGGTGCCCTGGATTGGCTGAACGAAACCTTGGGACCTGAACCTGATGACTGGACCTGGGGGCAGATCCATCAGGTGAATTTCGAACATGCCTTAGGGTTGCAAAAACCCCTAGACCAGGTATTCAATCGTGGACCGTTCCCCATCGGAGGCGATACCGATACCCCCTGCCAGACCGCCATGCTGCCGACCAGTCCTTATGACAACCGCGCCTGGTCTCCATCTTTTCGCCAGATTGTGGATATGGGTGATCTCTCCAAATCCATGGTGATTGTTCCCCCCGGGCAGTCGGAGAATGTCGCCAGCCCCAATTACGATGATTTGATTCAACCCTGGCTAGAAGGCCAATATCACCCCATGTTATGGACGCGCCAACAGATAGAAGAAGCAACGGTTCATAGAATAACCCTACATCCCTAATCGCACCAAAAAATGGGTGAGCGTTGTTTTGCTCACCCATTTTTTGATGAATCTCCTCACAAATCGAACTTTTGTTCGTATAATTAAACGTCCGTTTTCTAACGTTCAACTTCAAACCTCTAACCTCTAAACCATGAACTTCAAACTTCACGCTCCTTTCCAACCCACCGGTGACCAACCGGAAGCCATCGAGCAACTGATCGCCGGTCTAGATAAGGGCCACAAGAATCAGGTTTTGCTGGGCGCAACAGGTACCGGCAAAACTTTCACCATGGCGAACATCATTGCGCACGTAAACAAGCCGACTTTGGTGATTGCCCATAACAAGACCCTGGTTGCGCAGCTTTATGCCGAGTTTCTTGATTTCTTTCCCGAAAACGCCGTGGCTTACTTCGTCTCTTACTATGACTACTACCAGCCTGAAGCCTATGTGCCCCGCCATGACCTCTACATAGAGAAAGAAACCGATATCAATGAAGAGATCGAACGTCTGCGCCTGGCAGCTACCACGGCTCTGATGTCACGAAAGGATGTGGTCATTGTGGCCTCGGTTTCTTGCATTTATGGTTTGGGAAACCCCGAAGCCTATGGACGCGTTGTCATCGACCTAGAAATTGGCCAGAGCCATCGCCGTACAACCCTGTTGAGGCGTCTGGTGGAGAGCCAGTACACGCGCAACGATATCGATCTCAGGCCCGGAACGTTTCGCGTACGCGGCGATACCCTGGAAGTTGCTCCAGCCTACGAAGAGCGCTATGTCTACCGCATCAGCTTCTGGGGGGATGAGATCGAAAAGATCACCGAGGTCGATTACCTGACCGGCGAGGTGCGTCGCGCGATGGAAGAAGTCAACATCTTCCCGGCCAAGCACTTCATCACCGAAGAAGAGAAGATGCAGAAGGCCATTGCCGATATCGAAGTCGAATTAGAAGAACGCATTGAGCAATTCAAATCAAGTGAACAGTTGCTCGAGGCACAGCGCATCGAGCAGCGCACCCGTTACGATCTAGAAATGCTTCGCGAGGTAGGTTATTGCTCGGGCATCGAGAACTACTCTCGCCCTCTCGATCAACGTCCTGCCGGGTCCCCCCCATGGACCTTGATCGATTATTTTCCTGATGAGTACTTGCTCATCATCGATGAATCCCATATGACCGTACCGCAAGTTCGCGGCATGTACAACGGTGACCGCTCGCGTAAAACCACTCTGGTAGATTATGGTTTCCGCCTACCTTCTGCATTAGATAACCGCCCATTGCAATTCGACGAATTTGAAGAACGCAAGGGTTTCACGGTCTATACCTCGGCCACTCCGGGACCTTATGAGATGGAACGCGCCGATCAGGTCGTTGAACAGATCATCCGTCCGACAGGTTTGATCGATCCGGAGATCGAAGTGCGCCCTGTCCAGGGCCAGGTCGATGATCTGGTTGGAGAAATTCACAAACGTACTGAAGTCGGCCAGCGGGTGTTAGTCACCACACTCACCAAGCGCATGTCTGAAGATCTGGCGGATTACCTGATGGAGATGGGTGTCAAGGTGCATTACCTACACTCTGAGATCGACACCCTCGAGCGGGTGGGGATTCTCAGGGATCTGCGGTTGGGCGTGTTTGACGTAGTGGTGGGCATCAACCTGCTCCGAGAGGGGCTCGATTTGCCCGAGGTTTCCCTGGTTGCTATTTTGGATGCGGACAAAGCCGGTTTCCTGCGCTCAGAGACTGCCCTGATCCAGACCGTTGGCCGTGCCGCCCGCCACGTCGAAGGCAAGGTGATCATGTACGCCGATGAAATATCCGCTGCCATGCGCGCCGCCATCGACGAGACCAATCGGCGGCGTGCCAAGCAGGCTGCCTATAATGAAGAACATGGTATCGAGCCTGTGAGCATTGTCAAAGATATCCGCGATATCACCGATCAGGTGGCATCGCATGCCGTTGCAGAAGATCAGGCTGAATACCGAGTCGATACCGTAACTAGCCTGCCTCAAGACGAGATGATGAAGATCATCGCCGGGCTGGAGGAACAAATGAAGGTTGCTGCCCAAAACCTGGAATTTGAGAAAGCGGCTGCACTCCGAGATCAAGTTTTCGAATTGAAGAGTATCTTGGCTGAGGAAGCGGATCTCAAACCTTGGGAACGCATCAAGTTGATGACAGGAGAATCCTGAATATCAAGAACCCCGGTTCGCCTTTAGGCGCAAGAACCGGGGTTCTGCTAATAGATAACTTCACATCTTGTTTTGGAATATAGTATGTTCAAAAACCTAAAATGGGTTATCCCGTTGGTAATTGTTCTCATCATCGCTTCGTTATATATTTACCCTGTCCTCAATGCATCATTCGAAGATTTATCTTCCAAAGTTGACCCCGATACCGTAGCTGCATTGCAAACATTTCGCCTGGAGCACCCTCCTCACCAAGTCGTGGTGGATGGTATTACCTGGGAATACATCGCCTTCGGCCAAGGCGACGAGTCGATCCTCTTCCTTCACGGCATGACGGGTGCAGCCGACATCTGGTGGCAGCAGATGGTCTCCCTGAGTGATCGCTACCGGGTCATTTCAACGACGTACCCGCCCGTCGATACCCTGGAAGACATGAGCCAGGGAGTGTTGGCAATCATCGAACACGAGGGTGTATCAAAAGTGCATCTGGTTGGCTCTTCGCTGGGTGGGTATCTCACACAATACTTGGTTGCCCATTACCCGGAGAAAATTGAGAGCGCGGTTTTTGCCAACACCTTCCCGCCTAACGATCTCATCGCCGAGAAAAACAAAACCATTGGTGCCTTGCTGCCATATCTGCCGGAGTGGCTCGTAATGAATGTTTTGCGTGGCAGTTTTCAGGGGGATGTTTACACTGCTTCTGGGAATTCTGAACTCGTCCTGGCGTATCTCTTAGAGCAGTCCTATGGGAGAATGATCAAAGCCCAGGTGGTGGGACGTTTTCACTGTGTCGTCGATTCCTTTACCGCACCAGATGTCGAAACTCTTGGAATTCCAGTGATGATCATCGAGGTAGACAATGACCCCTTGGTAGAAGAAGTTCTCCGGGAGCAGTTGAAAGCTACATATCCGGACGCAACTGTCCATACGCTTCACGCAGTAGGGCATTTCCCATATTTGAATGAATCAGACGA
The DNA here is from genome assembly GCA_964458115.1 of uncultured Anaerolineales bacterium. Taxonomy (GTDB): domain Bacteria; phylum Chloroflexota; class Anaerolineae; order Anaerolineales; family UBA11858; genus NIOZ-UU35. The sequence goes on from CAYWIC010000004.1 coordinate 14,552, forward strand.
GTATACCGCTCTGTTGGACGGATTTTTTGGTGAATAAAATTCATCGAAACTCCACTTTCTCTTCACAACTTCTTCATAAGCATCAGCTATCCTTTAGCTACATTAACACTGACCTGGGGGCTTAATTCCCAGGTCAGTGCGTACAAAAATACTAAAGGAGTATTTCTGATGAAGAAAACATTATTGATCGTTACAGTTGTAGGCATTGCAGTAGCAGCCTTGGTTTTGGGCGGAGTTAGCTATGCCTATGCTCAGGATGAAGATCCTACCACCCCGTTTGGTCGTGGATATGGTCGCCATGGTGGGTTTGGCCAGGGAATGTTCGGCTGGGATGGTGATGGCGATTACGGACCTATGCATGAGAGCATGGCAGCTGCCATTGCAACCGCACTGGGTATGACCGTAGATGAACTGGAAGCCGCCCATGAAGAAGGCAAAACGGCCTGGGATATTGCTCAGGAACAGGGCCTCACGGATGAAGAATTCAGCACCTTGATGTTCGATGCTCGCTCAGCTGCGCTCGAGCAGGCTGTCGCCGACGGGACCATTACCCAGGAACAAGCTGACTGGATGCAGAGCCGTTGGGATGAGATGAAAGCACAGGGTTTCGGCCCCGGCCTGAGTGGCTGTGATGGTAGCGGCCCCCATGGAGGGCGTGGTCGCAGCGGACGCTGGTCCAATGGCAACTAAATCCTGAAAGATTATCCGTACTGGAAATGGGTGGCAAACCTTGGCCACCCATTTTCCGTTATAATCAATTTATGCCCACAATTTTGATCATCGAAGACGAACCCGAGCTCGTCAAAGTGCTGCGCTCCTATTTAGAGAAGTCCAACTTTGATGTGTTGACTGCTTACCGAGGCGATACCGGCCTCTCCACCTGGGAGCACGAACGCCCGGATCTGGTGTTGCTTGATCTGAATCTTCCAGGCTTGGATGGGCTGGATGTAGCCCGGGAGATACGCCGCAAAGGGGATACGCCGATCATCATGCTCACTGCACGCGTTGAAGAGACGGATCAGTTGATCGGCCTGGAGTTGGGAGCGGATGATTATGTCACCAAACCCTTTTCGCCGCGCGTCGTTGTAGCCAAAGTTCGGGCCGTACTACGTCGCTTGGGAGCAGAAGCCACCCCAACCCAAGTCTTAAAGATTGCAGACCTGGAGATTGACCTGGACGCGTATTCAGTCACTCGGTCTGGCGAGAGCCTCGATCTGACTCCCACAGAATTCGAGATCCTATCAACCATGGCTGCCAGCCCTGGCAGGGCTTATTCCCGCATGCGCTTGCTGGAAGCCACCCAAGGAGCGGCTTTCGAAGGGTACGAACGCACAATTGACGCTCATATAAAGAACCTGCGCGCAAAGATCGAACCCGACCCCAAGAATCCCCAGTATATAGAAACTGTCTTTGGGATTGGCTACCGCTTTGCGCGCCAGTGAACTAACTGCTAGCAACTATCTACCAACCGCTATTCATGACTCGTCGACTACTGTTTGCATTCGCTATTGTTGTCCTGATCACCATTATCAGTCTGGTGATCGTCGTGCGTTTTAGTACAGCTCAAACCGTGCGTACTTTCATGTTCCGTGGAGGCATGGCGGGAGTCGAGAGTCTGGTGGACGAACTTGAAGACTTCTACAATGATTCGGGATCTTGGAATGGTAGTGAAAATATATTTCAGAATTCGCCTGGTCCGGGGCAAGGTAGACCTGGATTCGGGATGGGGCCAGGCATGGGGATGAAAAACGATGAGATGATGAATCAGCGTATTCGTCTGGTTGACCGGGACGGAAACGTAGTTTTGGATACCCGAGATCGGAATGCTCATGGGCGTGTTGAAGACGATGAATTGGAATATGCTATTCCTCTTGAGGTCAATGGACAAGACGTTGGCTATTTGCTTGCTGAAGACGGTATGCTCTTCACAACTGAAAATGAGCAAGCGTTGCTTACTCGTCTGAATCAGGCAGCCTTCACAGCAGCGGTGATCGCAGGTGCAGTATCCTTGATTTTGGCTCTAATGCTGTCATATAGTTTAGTGCGCCCGGTTCGGGATCTCACCAAAGCAGCATCTCAAATGGCCGAAGGCGATCTTGGCCAGCGCGTGCGTGTGCGCGGCGACAAATCTTTGACAACCCTGGGTGTGGCTTTTAATCGTATGGCTGAGTCCTTGCAACAAGCCGGCGACCGGCGTCAGGCGCTTACGGCGGATATTGCTCATGAGCTGCGCACCCCCTTAGCCGTGCAGCGCGCCCATCTCGAGGCTTTGAGTGATGGCATCTATGACCTGACAACTGAAAGCCTGCTCCCTATTGAGGAACAGAATCACATCTTGACACGTTTGGTGGATGACCTGCGAACATTGGCACTGGCGGATGCCGGTCAATTAACGTTGGAGCGCACCCCAGCGGATTTACCTGCTCTCGTAGAGCGGCTGATCTCGCGCTTCGCTCCCCAGGCTGCCGCGCAGGGAGTTGAGATCTTCTTGCCTCCTGTGGGGGATCCAGTCACTGTAGAAATCGATCCCCAACGTATTGAGCAGATCCTCAACAATTTGTTGAGCAACGCCTTGCGCTATACGCCTGAAGGGGGAAAAATTAGTGTGCTTTGTTCCTTATCCAGTAGTCAGCCAGCCAAGAAATACGGCCTGAACGCTGGAAACTTTGTACTTATTACTGTAAAGGATACGGGTCCAGGAATCTCGGAGGACTCATTGCCCCATATCTTCGAGCGCTTCTATAAAGCTGATCGCTCGCGGACGTCCGTAGATGGAAAGAGTACAGGCTTGGGATTATCTATCGCTCGTAAACTTGCCCAGGCCCATGGGGGAGATCTTACTGCGTCGAATCACTCTGAAGGCGGCGCGCTATTCACCCTGAGTATTCCAATTATGCATAACTCAAAATACGGCTAGTTTCCCTTCGAAATGTAGTTGGAAAAAATGGTACCAATTTATCTGCGTAGTTGCAATGAATCAGTTTTTTCCTCGATCCCTCGTGATCTCGGCGTCTTTGCCATTGAGATCAGCCTGCATCCTGATAGCTTAAGTCTCTGAAGAGATCGTACAGACTTGTAACTTGCAACATTCAACGTTCAAAGGTTTGGGGGTACAATTGTGCCGCTTTCCGAAAGCGGAGTGTATTCATGACCCAATGGAAAATTCTGATCACAGATAAATTCACTGAAAATGGAATTGAGAATTTGTCGGCTGTAGCTCACATAGAGTATCAGCCAGATATATCGGCGCAAGTTTTAATAGAACGGATCCCAGAATTCGACGCGCTTATTATTCGCGGTCGCTCTAAGGTGACTTCCGAAGTGATCGCTGCGGGAGCAAATCTAAAAGTCATTGGCAGGGCCGGTGTAGGCGTTGATAATATCGATCTAGCTTCTGCACAAACCCATCATGTCACAGTCGTTAATACTCCCACAGCGACAACGGTTGCTGTAGCAGAGCATACCCTGGCTTTGATGCTGACACTCGTCAGATCTGTGGCTCGGGGCGATGCCGCCATGAAATCTGGCCGCTGGATCAAGAAGCAGATCATGGGCACAGAGTTGGGCGGTAAGGTTTTGGGCATTGTCGGTCTAGGCAATATTGGCTCCGCTGTGGCCCAACGTGCAGCAGCCTTTGGTCTGCGAGTGATCGCACATGATCCCAAAAAGACCGACGAGTTCTTGTCGAAACATGGCGCTGAATCGGTTATGCTGGCAGATTTGTTTTCCAGCGCAGATATCATCTCGCTGCATGTCCCCTTGAGTTCGAAAACTCGAAATATGATCGATGGGCAGGCCCTTGCCCTTATGAAAAGAGGCGTTTACCTGATCTGCACGGCTCGCGGTGGAATCATTGACGAAACAGCATTACTGGCTGCCCTGGAATCTGGTCAGGTGGCAGGTGCTGCCCTGGATGTTTTTGCCCAGGAGCCCCCTGGACTGACTGCCCTGGTTGCACACCCCAATGTGATTGCTACGCCTCACATTGCTGCTCAAACCGAGCAAGCGCAAGCGCGTGCCGCGTTAGATATAGCTGGTGAAGTAGTAGCAGCGTTAAGGGGTGAACCTCTACGGTGGAGGGTCGTATAGGAATTGGATCATCACTTAAAAACTTGTTGAATCGCTTGAGCGGTGTAACAAGAATGACTCTGCTGTAAAATCATTTAGCAGGATATATTGGGGATAGAGCAAAGCCCTCTCTATATTCTGGCTGATTTACTGTGCTAGTGGAGCCAAGAATTATTACCCTTTAGGAGTCTACATGGAGAACAAACTTCAAAAACTAAAAGAGCTGACTGCCGAAATCATGGACATCTACATGGCAGCGCAAGTATTGGAATGGGATCAGCAGGTCAATATGCCTCCGGGTGGAGCGGAACAGCGCGGCAACCAGATTGCTACCCTGCAGAGAATAGTGCACACCAAGACGATTTCTCCCGAATACAGCAAACTTGTTGAAGAGCTAGATGCAGCTTCCGGTCAACTCGATCCTGATTCGGATGATACCCGCCTGATTGCAGCCTGCAAACGTTTCTACGATCAAAGGGCCAAAGTTCCCCCCGAATTTACAGCGGAGTTTTATAAAACGATCTCACTAGCGTATAGCAATTGGGAGAAAGCGCGCGAAAAATCAGACTTCAAGATGTTCCAGCCGCATTTGGAGAAGGTCGTCGAGTTACGCCGCCAATTTGCGGAATACTTCGCACCCTACGATCATGTCTATGATCCTTTGTTAGATTATTTCGAGCCAGGTATGAAGACCGCTGAGGTCCAGGCAATCTTTGACAAGCTTCGTCCTCAACAGGTGGCGCTGCTTCAGGCAATTGCCGAACAGCCTCAGGTTGATGACTCCTTCCTGCACATCGAATACGATGAGCAGAAGCAGTGGGATTTTGGCGTTGATGTGATCACAAAATATGGCTATGACTGGGAACGCGGCCGTCAAGATAAATCTGCGCACCCCTTCACCATTGGTTTCAGCGTTAATGATGTGCGCATTACCACGCGAGTTGATCCTACATTTTTGCCCTCTGCGCTGTTTGGAACGCTGCATGAATGTGGTCATGGCCTTTATGGCATGGGAATTGACCCAGCGTTTGAACGCACTCCCATGGCTGATGGTGCATCTTTGGCTGTGCACGAATCACAATCGCGGACCTATGAGAATCTAGTCGGGCGTTCAATGCCTTTCTGGGAGCATTTTTATCCCCGACTGCAAGAATATTTCCCATCTCAGTTAGCGGATGTCGATCTGGGAACTTTCTATAAAGGCATCAATAAAGTAGAGCCATCGTTGATTCGTGTGGAAGCCGACGAGGCTACCTATAACTTGCACATAATGCTGCGTTTGGAGATCGAGATTGCATTAATGGAAGGTTCGTTGGAAGTCAAAGACCTGCCGGAAGTCTGGAACACGCGCATTCAAGAATATTTGGGAGTTACACCTCCGAATGACAAGGAGGGTGTTTTACAAGATGTGCATTGGTCCAGTGGATACATTGGATATTTCTCCACCTATGCCTTGGGCAATCTGATTTCAGCCCAGTTGTGGGATAAGATGATCGCCGATGTCCCTGACTTGACAGATCAATTCAGGCGTGGCGAATTCGGTGCGCTAACTGAATGGATGCATACGAAGATCCACATTCATGGGGCTAAGTACAAGCCGCAGGAACTGGTGCAAAAGGTCACTGGATCCAAGATCGATCCAGCTCCATACATGAATTATCTTCAAACCAAATATGGCGAGATCTACAATTTCTAAGTGCTATTAGAAATGGGGAAGAGGAATGGGGACAAAAACATGACACACCCCGAATATTAATTTCGGGATGTGTCATGTTTTAGATTTTCGGACTCATCGTGGTAGAATTCTTTCACACGAGTGTTCACAAACGAGGCGGCGAATGGCGCGGATATTATTCATCGATGATGATATTCTGACCCTGGAAACGTACCAAAGAATTGCATCCTACTTTAACCACGAAGCGATTTTGGCAGATACTGGGATCGAAGCTGTTGATCTAGCCCGAAGAAGCTCTATTGATTTGATCATTCTGGACCGCCAATTACAGGATATGGACGGTTTCCAAATCCTGAAAGAGATCCGTGCCCTGGATGGTCCACTGGAAATTCCAGTTGTGATGGTTTCAGCCAGTCATAAAGGTTTTGCCGGCCGCGCCATGGCTGAGGGGGCCCAAGAATTTTTGAGTAAACCGCTACTCACAGATGATTTGCTAACCCTGATCGAAAAATATACTACAGGCAATTAATATGCATCGTCGCACGCTGGTTTGGTTGTCACTGCTATGCTTACTATGGCTGAGTGGGTGTCTGGATTTATCCCCCATCGGGGATTTACCCACTCTGATCCCTACCGACAAACTCCCCACGGTGATCGCATTAACTGCTGAGGCTATGGTCACTCCTTCGAGTACTCCACTACCAACTGCCACCACAAAACCAACCTATGTCGTGCTTGTAGATGACATTAACGAAATGGATACAACCACAACTGAATCTGAAGCCAGCTTGATTGGGGAAATTTCCCCAACATCGACCTTTGAAAGCCCAATCCCAGTTGCCGATATCGCCATCTTCAATCCCGGCCCCCTCTCAAAAGTCGTTTCTCCAATATCCTTGGTTGCCTATGTCGTTCCTGGAACTGATGATCGGGCGCGTGTTGAACTCTGGGGAGAAGATGGGCGCCTGATGTATCGCAAGATCTTCAATTTCACCACGCCGAATCCCCAGGGACGCGTTGTGACTGAGATTATCTTTGAAACTCCCGGCGTTGCTGAGACAGGGCATTTGTTGATCCAGACCCAGGACGAGTATGGACGCATCATGGCTCTGGCATCTATCGACCTGATCTTGCTTTCCAGCGGAGAGGCTGATATCAGCATAGCGAGTGATACGTTGGCTCCAGTTGTGATCCAAACGCCAATAGATAAAGAATTGATCCGGGGGGATAAGCTGTTAGTTGAGGGATTGGCTCGCACTGCCTCCGAGCAACCATTGCTGGTAGAGATCGTGGCAGCTGATGGACGCATCCTGGCATCGCGTTTAGCGGGTGTTACGCCGACTCAGAAAGGTGAGCACAATCCTTTCTCTGTTGAAATCCCATATCAGATCTCCGCGCCGACCTGGGTGAGAGTGGTTGTATCTGAACGCGGGGGCCGTTTGCCCGGACCCGTGAATATCACGACAGTGGAAGTGCTGTTGAGTCCGTGAGAAATCTTGGCCTTGACAAATCCGACAAAGAAGCTACAATTTATATCAGTTTATTCATAAATATTACTGGAGTAAAGTAATGTCATTCAACTGCATCTGTATGGGGCGGGGATCGTAAGTCTACCCGTCTCGCGACGATATCTGCGAACTTCCACAGCCAACGGACGGCGAAGGGTAGGCACGACCCCGCAAGAGACAAGGTAATAGATAACTTGTTGCGGAGCTATTGCTGCCCATTATTCTGTAAAGCAGAATAGAAATCAAGTCTGTTGGCTGTTTTTGTTTGGATATTGGAGATTAGAGATTAGAGAATGGATTTTGATAGCGCTCTGTCTAGATTTTGGGCAACACCAATAAGTGAATAGAAATTCCAATTCTAACTTCCAAATTAAGGAGAACCCATGACCTCAGCGGTCAAAACAACCTTACAAGATCCCATCGCCGCCCCTCAAGAAACCGACATGGAAGGCATGGCGCTGATCAAGGCGGTAGGCAACACTCCATTGCTCCCTTTGCGCAGAGTTACCAGTGACATCTCTCCAGATGTGCAAGTTTACACCAAGGCAGAGTGGTTCAACCCTGGTGGCTCGGTCAAGGACCGCCCGGCTTTCAATATCATTCGTACGGCGCTGTTCGAATGCCAACTATTACCGGGGATGCGTTTGTTGGATTCGACCTCTGGCAATATGGGCATTGCTTACGCAACCTTTGGTGCGGCGCTGGATATCGACGTCACCCTGGCGATGCCCGAAAATGCCAGCCCAGAGCGGGTAGCTATTCTGCGCGCCTTGGGAGCTGAGGTGGTATTCACCGATCCGCTGGAAGGCTCAGATGGCGCCATCCTTGTCGCCAGGCAAATGGCCGAGGAGCAGCCTGATCGATACTATTATGCTAACCAGTACGATAATTCTGCCAATTGGCTGGCTCACTATAACGCGACCGGCCCCGAAATCAGAGAACAGACCCAAGGCACTGTGACCCACTTTGTAGCTGGAATGGGAACATCTGGCACGCTCACGGGGGTTGCGCGCTATTTGCGAGAATATAATCCTGAGATCGATATCATTGCAGCCCAACCGGATGCGGCCTTTCATGGTCTAGAAGGTCTCAAGCACATGCCCACAGCCATCCAACCAGGCATTTTCGACCCCGAAAGCCCCGACCGCACTGTAGAAGTCTCCACCGAAGCAGCTCATGAGATGGTGCGCAATCTGGCCCGACAGGAGGGTTACTTTGTGGGTATCTCATCCGGTGCCGCGACAGTGGCTGCCTTGCAAGTGGCTTCCAAACTGGACTCTGGGGTAGTGGTGACCGTCTTCCCCGACGCAGGATATAAGTATTTAAGTGATGATGCGCTGTGGAGAGAACGCCAGACGTCATGACGGAGTCATAAATGATTTTAGAAATTTCAGCGGATCTATTGAAACAAATTCATTCCCATGGGGAAGAATCCTACCCAGAAGAGGGTGCAGGTTTGCTGCTGGGACGCGCAGATGACAGTTCGCGGTTGGTTGCTGAAATTTTGACTCTACCCAATTCCCGCGAAGATTCAGCCCGTCATAATCGCTATTTGTTAACCCCTCAGGATATGTTGCGTGGTGAAGAGAAAGCCGAAGGCCTGGGCTTGGACGTGATCGGCGTTTTCCATTCACACCCCGACCACCCCAATCGCCCTTCTGAATTTGATCGTGAATGGGCTATGCCCTGGTTCTCGTACATTATCACCAGCGTGCATGCGGGGAAGGCAAAAGAGTCTCGCTCGTGGCGATTGGATGACGATCGCTCCACATTCGATGAAGAAGAAATTCAAGTCATAAGTGAGCAGTAGACAATTCCCTGTAGTTGGATATAACTGAAAACTGTTGACTGCTCGCTGCCAATATTTTTGCAGGTAGAATGATGGATACAAATGAATTGACCCTAATCGACCACTCAGCCTTGAAGATGAATCAAGCCCTGATCATCACGCTGAATATCGTCGCTTTTATCTTGGATGCGCCCTGGCTGGCTTTGACCGTAACGGTTGTGATGATTATCGGCACGTTAAGGAAAACTCCCGGATTTGGTTTCGTTTACCGGTTGTTGAAACCTACCGGCTGGCCCAAGCCAGATCTATTGATGGATAACCCCGAACCCCATCGTTTTGCCCAAGGGTTTGGGGCTGTAGTTATGCTGATAGGCAGCATTGCGCTTATTCTCGGTGTGGCTACACTGGGTTGGGGATTGATTTGGGTCGTGGTGGCGCTGGCCGCCCTCAACTTGTTTGCAGGATTCTGTGTTGGATGTGCGGTTTATTACTGGCTTTACCGTTTGAACTTGCCTGGATTTACAAAATCACCTCCTGAAGGCACATTCCCTGGAATGCGTCCCAGCAATTAATTTCCATATGGCAACTGATATTTTAACCAGAACCTTATTCGCTTTGGCGCTTGCTGGGATGGGAGTTGGCGTATACGGGCTGGCAAATCGATACGTTTTGAAACGCGCCGCGCACAAATTCCGCGGTTTAGAAAACTTTCAGCTGGGTGTCCCCGCGATCTTGTATTTCACCACCCCATCCTGCGTACCCTGTAAGACCATCCAACGCCCAGCGATCCAGGAAGTGCAGCGTACACTTGGACGTAATATCCAGGTTATTGAAGTGGATGCTAGCAAAAGAACGGATCTGGCAGACTACTGGGGCGTGCTAAGCGTGCCCACGACGTTTATCATCGATAAAAATGGTCAGCCACGCCATATCAATCATGGCGTTACGCATACCGCAAAATTGATCAATCAAATGGAAAGTTATAAAAACTGAAATAAAATATAGGAACCAAATATGCCAACTTTAAGAATCCCTACCCCATTACGTCCCTACACTGAGGGCCAGTCGGAAATTTCCGTTCAAGGCCAGACTGTAGGTGAAGCTTTAGATGATCTGACATCACAATATCCTGAATTGAAGAAACATCTTTATTCCGATGTAGGTGATTTGCGCGCCTTCGTAAACCTCTTCCTCGGTGAAGAGGATGTGCGCCACCTGAAAGGCGTCGAAACCCCGCTCAAAGACGATGATAAATTAAGAATTATCCCCTCCATAGCTGGAGGATAGAGTGATGTATTGGGTGCAATCTTTGCGGACTGCGCACAACGCACTCTGATCCTCTCGCACGTTAGGAACAACGAAATGCTACCAAATCTATCTCATGATGAAATTCATCGCTACTCGCGCCATTTATTAATTCCCGAAGTTGGGTTGGAAGGCCAGCAGAAGCTCAAAGCTGCCTCTGTGTTGGTGATCGGGACAGGTGGGTTAGGCTCACCAGTCGCGTTATACCTGGCTGCAGCGGGTATCGGGCGTATCGGCCTGGTTGACTACGATGTAGTGGATTTCTCCAATTTGCAGCGCCAGGTCATCCATGGCGAATCCAAGCTAGGTGCACTCAAGGTGGACTCTGCCCGCGAGCGCATGCTGGATATTAATCCTGATATCCAGGTGGATGTCTACAACGAAATCTTCACTTCGGAGAACGCCATTCGCATTGCCGAGCCGTACGATCTGATCATCGATGGTACGGATAATTTCCCCACGCGCTATCTGGTCAATGACCTGTGTGTGCTGACCGGCAAACCTAATGTCTATGGCTCGATCTTTCGCTTCGATGGCCAGGCCAGCGTCTTTTATGCGCAGGAAGGTCCCTGTTACCGCTGCCTGTTCCCCGAGCCGCCCCCACCTGGGCTGGTGCCCTCTTGTGCTGAGGGCGGCGTATTGGGCATCTTGCCAGGTACTATTGGAAGCATCCAGGCCACGGAAGCCATCAAACAAATCCTGGGTATCGGCGACACATTGATTGGCAAACTGCTGCTCTATAACGCCTTGGATATGACCTTCGACTTCGTCAAGCTTCGCAAGAACCCCAACTGCAAGGTGTGCAGTGAAACTCCTGAAGTTACCAAGTTGATCGATTACGAAGAATTCTGTGGAATGCCTGCTCATGACCATGATGAAGGTTCCGCAGGTGAGGACTGGGATATTACTGCTAGCGAGTTGAGCAACCGCCTAGCTCAGGGCAACGGCTTGCGTTTGATCGATGTGCGTGAACCCCATGAGTTAGCCATCTCTGCCCTGGAAGGCGCCGACTTGATCCCGCTTGGGCAGTTGGCTTCCCGAATGCATGAACTCGATAGCGCGCAGGAAATTGTGCTCTTTTGTAAAATGGGTAGCCGTTCTACGCGCGCTCTGGAAGTATTGGCCAGTGCTGGCTTTCGCAAGGTCAAAAATCTAAAGGGCGGCATCAACGCCTGGGCAAAGGAAGTAGACCCTAGTTTGCCGATATATTAAGTAGACTCCGGAAAGTTCTTTAATTACCTGTCATCCTGAACCCCATAGGGGTGAAGGATCTCTGCCCGAAGGGCAGGAGACTCTTCGCTTCGCTCAGAGTGACACATTTTTCAGACACTTTCCGATAAATACTTAGCAGAGAAAATTTACCAAGAAAAAGAGGATCGGAGCATCTTCAATGCCCCGATACTCTTTTTCTGGCGATCTTCATGCCAATGTTATGCTTTTGATGTACAATTTCGGCATGGATCAACAAACCCTTGTAGCTCGCTTATCCGATCTAGCGTTGGGGGAGATCCGTTTCTTTGAAACAATTGGCTCGACAAACGATTACGCTGCAGAGTGGGTAAAAAATGGCGCGCCAGATAGCTCATTAGTCATTGCTGATGAGCAGATCGCAGGGCGCGGCCGCGGGAGTCGCCATTGGTTCACTCCATCTGGGTCTGCATTGGCAATGAGCCTGATCTTGCGCCCGGAAATTCCTGCGCAAAGCGGACAGGTCATGCGGATTACGGGATTGGGGGCGATGGGCGTTAGCAGAGCTCTCCGTGGCACGTACCAACTCCCAGCTGAGATCAAATGGCCTAACGATGTGCTGGTCGAAGGAATGAAAGTTGCTGGTGTTTTGGCAGAAGCCTCATGGGTAGGGGATCGATTATCCGCGGTGATCTTGGGGATTGGCATCAATGTTGCACCTGCTTCAGTACCACCCCAAGATTGGCCCGGTCATCACGAACGGCCTTTCCCAGCTACTAGCATCGAAGCTGCGTTGGGCGCCCCAGTAGACCGTTTGGTTCTGTTACACGTCGTTCTGGCTGAATTGCTCAGATGGTTACCCAAGCTCTCGGAGCCAAAGTTTATTCAAGCCTGGCGCGAGAAGCTAGCCTTTCTCGGGGATTGGGTGCAGGTGATCACCTCGGAGACAGAAGGCGGCGATTTTCCGCCCCTCGAGGGCCAGATAATCAACTTGAACGACGATGGTTCCCTAAAGATCAGGTTGCGCTCTGGGGAATTGAAATCCATCCGGGTTGGAGAAATTCACCTGCGTCCGGTTGACAGTTCTACAAAATAAGCTAAACTATCGATTACCGCACTAGACATGAGAGGTTGCCATGCTCGACGATCTACGTGAACAAGCAGATAATGCAGCATTTCTTGAAGATGATGATGATTTTTTTGATGTAGACCGGGGTTCTTTCGCCCAAACTCTGTTCTTAGGTATGACTCCTATGCAGCGTTTGATCATATCTGTTATGCTGCTGATGATGGTGTGTATCTTGAGCACGTTTTGCTTACTGGTCACGGAAAAGATCTCCTTGCCTTTCTTTTAGCTCCTTATTCATCAAAATCAAAAAAGCCGGTCGCTCTAGCAAAGCGACCGGCTTATGTTTTAAATCTATCGCAGAAGATTATCAGGATATCCTTTATCGAATTCGATTTCCCATAACTAAAGTAGAAATCATTCGGTGTTTGTTTCTATCGCTCCAGCCTTGCGCAAATCAGCGGCAGCAAAACGGGCCATGGATACCAGAATATCATCGGCCTCCAGGTTCATGATCTGAACGCCGCGCGTTGCGCGGCCATATTGGGAGATCGTATCGGCTTTGGTTCGCATGACAATGCCATTTGCGGAGATCAAGGTGATCAGGTCTTCCTTGGGTTGGACGACGCGCGCCGAGGTGATTTTTCCAACTTTTGCGACCGCGTTCTTATCAATGGTAAGGATGCCCATGGTCGCACGACCTTTGGGGGTGTACTCATCCAGAGATGTGCGTTTGCCGAATCCATTGGTGGTGACAACCAGCAAATCGGCATCAGGTTCCACAATTTCCATGCCAACAACCTTATCTTCGGAGCGCAGCTTGATCCCATTCACTCCTCGAGCAGGACGTCCCATGGGGCGGACTTCATTTTCGTGGAATCTCAACGCCTGACCGTTTTCAGTGATGATGATCACTTCTTCATCGCCGCTGGTGGTACGTACCCAGCCGAGTTCGTCATCGTCTGCAAGGCCCATGGCAATCAATCCCGAGGGACGTACAGCGGCGAACTCAGAGAGGGAAACGCGTTTGATCTTGCCCTTGCGGGTCATCATGGTGCAGAAGTCCGCGGCTTTAAAATCAGGTACCGCGACCGCAGCAGTGATGGTTTCATGCGGACCCACATTGAGCACATTGACAATCGAGATGCCCTTGGCAGTACGGCCTGCATCTGGGATCTGGTAGGCTTTCTCAGAATATACTTTTCCGCGATCGGAGAAGAAGAGGATCGTATCGAAAGTACGCGCCGGGAACATCATCAGCACTTCATCTTCGTCGCGCGTGGTATGCCCTATAACGCCGCGGCCACCGCGCCGTTGCGAACGATATGTCTTTGCGTCGACTCGTTTGATAAAGCCCCGTTCAGTGATCGTGATCAGCAAGGTTTCATCGGCGTACAGGTCTTCATCGCGCAGATCGCCGCTGGCTTCGGGCACAATCTGAGTACGGCGTTCGTCACTGTATTTTTCAGAAAGCTCGATCAAATCCTCTTTGATTAGGTTGAGCATCTTCTTGGGGTGGTCAAGCAGGTCTTCTAGGTACTCGATGCGCTCCAAGAGAGATTTATGCTCGTCCTCGATTTTTTGCTGTTCCAGGGCTACCAGACGCCGCAATTGCATATCAAGAATGGCCTGCGCCTGGCGGTCTGTGAGACCAAAGCGGCTCACCAGGCGTTCTTTGGCGGTATCCACATCGGGAGATTGGCGAATGGTTTGGACCACATCGTCCAGATTGGCCAGGGCGATGAGTAAACCCTCCAGGATGTGGGCTCTTTCTTTGGCCTTTGCAAGCTCAAACTGGCTTCTGCGGGTGATCACTTCCAGACGATGATCGACATAATAGTTTAAAGCGCGTTTGAGGGAAAGCAGGCGCGGCTCCCCGTCGATCAGAGCCAGCATTTGCGCGCCAAAGGTCGATTGCAGCGGGGTGTATTTGTAGAGTTGGTTGAGAACTTTACGAGGGTGAGCAGACCGTTTGAGTTCGATGATAATGCGCATCCCCGTGCGGTCTGATTCGTCTCTAAGGTCAGAGATCTCGTCCAATTTGCCCTCTCGGGCTAGGGTGGCAATGCGCTCGATCAGGGTTGTCTTATTGAGCTGGTAAGGAATTTCGGTGATCTGGATATGGTGGCGACCCCGGTCGCTTTGTTCGATGAAGGCTTTGCCGCGCAGCACGATGCGTCCTCGGCCTGTGGTATAGGCCTGTCGAATTCCCTCATCTCCAACTATCACGCCTCCGGTTGGAAAGTCAGGCCCAGGGAGAAATTGCAGAAGATCTTCGATAGTGACATCATCAAGCTGTTCATAGTGATCGATGGTATAGGTCAGCGCATCCACCAGCTCACTCATATTGTGAGGAGGGATATTGGTGGCCATCCCTACTGCGATTCCCGAGGCGCCATTGAGCAGCATATTGGGCAATCGGGCAGGTAGCACAGCCGGCTCTTGCAGGGAACCATCGAAATTGTCTTCGAAGTTCACCGTATCTTTGTCGATATCTGTGAGCATCTCCTCGGCCAGGCGATCCATGCGTGCTTCTGTGTAGCGCATCGCCGCGGGAGAGTCGCCATCAATAGAACCGAAGTTGCCCTGACCATCCACCATGGGGTAGCGCATGGAGAAATCTTGCGCCATGCGTGCCATGCTGTCATAGACGGCTGCGTCGCCGTGGGGATGGTATTTTCCTAAGACTTCTCCGACGATTCGGGCTGATTTCTTGTACGTTCCCGTGGCGCGGATACCCATATCGTGCATGGCAAACAAAATTCTCCGGTGGACGGGCTTCAGGCCATCACGTGCATCGGGGAGGGCGCGGGCAACGATCACACTCATGGCGTAATCGAGATACGCCGAGCGCATTTGATCGTCGATATCTACAGAACGAACCGTGCCAAAATCCATAAAACGATCTTCCTTCATCTGTATTAACCCAGTCACTAAACCGAATTGCCTCGAAAAAGGGTGTGCGCAATGGGTGCACACCCTTTTTCGAAATTTATTCTGGGTTCTCTCTTAATTTTTTACGCAAAAAACGTGTGCTCACCACCGGTGGACACACGCTTAATTATACCGCGGATGTCTAAATATTTGGATATTGTCCCAGAGACCCCCTGGGATCGATTCCCATGGGTAGCCAGAACAAGATTTTCCATTGCAAAAAATTTTTTTGACGAAAAAAGAGCGCACTTGGTATTTAGTGCGCTCTTTATGATTCTAGGAGTAGTAAAAAATTATTTGTTCTGTAGATAATTATCAATCGCCCAGGCTGCCTTGCGACCGGCTACCATTGCTGTAACTACCAGGTCTGGACCCGTGGCGGCATCGCCACCTGCATATACGCCGGGGACAGATGTGGCGCCAGTTTCACGATTGATAGAGATCAACCCCCAGTTGTGGGTTTCAAGGCCGGGAGTGGTTTTTCCAATGATCTCATCAGGCCAGTAGCCCAGAGCCAAGACAGCGGTATCGGCTTCGACGATGAAATTGGAACCCTCGATCTTGACTGGGCGGCGGCGGCCGGAATCATCTGGCTCCCCCAATTCCATTTGCAAACACTCAACGGCGGCCAAACGGCCATCGTCGCCAGCGATGAACTTGATCGGTTGGGTTAGGAACTTATACTGGGCACCCTCTTCGATGGCCAGTTTACGGTCTTTCTCGCCACCGGGCATTTCCTTGAGTGTACGTCGGTAAAGACAGGTTACTTCTTTAGCGCCCAGGCGTAGGGCAGAGCGCAGCGAGTCTGAGGCGGTGTCGCCACCACCAATGACAACGACTTTCTCCCCGATATCCAGAGGTTCTTTCATGTTCTCGGGTAAGAGACTCCCGCTAACGTTGGTGCGGATCAGGAATTCAGTTGCCAAAAGTACGCCTGGTAGGTCTACGCCTTCGGCCTTTAGCGGAGCATCTACCTGAGAACCAACCCCGACGAAGACGGCATCGAAGCCCTCTGCAAACAAGTCCTCAATAGTTTTTTCTTTACCAATAAAGGTTTCAAACTGGAATTCGACGCCTGCTTTTTCCAGATCGTGGATGGCTTCGAAGACAACTTCTTTAGGAAGCTTGAAATTGGGAATACCATAGGTCAGCAGACCGCCTGAAGCTGGCAAGGCCTCGAAAACCGTGGCGCTATGACCGCGCTGCACTAACTGTTCTGCACATCCAAGACCAGCAGGACCCGCACCAATGATGGCAACCTTCTTCCCAGTTGGCTCACCAACAGGGATTTGGAACTCTTCCTCTTCGCGTTGGATATCCATCACGAAAGTTTCCAGTGCGCCTGTCATCACGGTATCGCCATTTTTTCCTACGACACAGGCTCCCTCACAAAGCTGTTCATGGGGGCAAACTCGGCTGCAGATTTCAGGCAGTGAACTTGTCTGGCGGTAGAGCTTTGCCGCTGCTAAGAATTCACCTTGCTCGATCAGCCACATGGCTGAGGGAATATCATTGTGCGTGGGGCAGGCTTCCACGCAAGCAGCCGGATCGGGGCAGTGGATGCAGCGCGACGCCGCGATCTGGGCACATTCTACATCCAATGGAATTACAACATCATCGAAATCATTGATTCGTTCTTCAGGATCGCGGATCGTAATTCCGCTGCAAATCGTGTATGCCCGGGACTTGCGATCGATTTCCAGGAATTCGCTAGGAATAGCTTGAGACATGCTTGTTCCTCCAATAAATGATACGAATGTTTCAGTTCAGATAATATCGACTAAACTGGTATTATTTTAGTTCCAGATGTCATTACTTTGAAGTCAATATGTCACTCTATATTGTGACTGATGTCACAAATCGATTCTAACACAGTTTGACAATATTTTGGATGGGTAATAATCTAGTATGAAACGGCATCAATATCCTTCGAAACTCTTGACAGTGTGAAGTTCGCAAGTATAATTTTTCCTGCTTAGTTAGATAAACTAACTATTTGTACTTCGATTGTCAATCCGATTTGAGATCGAGAAAAGAGGTGCGAAGGAGCATTGCTCCTTCGCACCCCCTTTCTGCGAGAACATCGAATATGCCCACATTTACTTCAGATTCCCCCGAAGCTCAAATGGAAGCGCTTCTCAGACGCTTGAGAGCATTACGCCTGATGCGTCTGCCGCAAAGTTGTGAATTATCCTCGCCACACGTTGCCGTTTTGATCAGGGTTTCTCAGTGCCCGGGGTGCGGGGTCAAGGATCTCGCGGAGGAACTGAACGTTACCCCCCCCACAGTAAGCGTTGGCGTCAGGCGATTGGTTAAAGATGGGTGGTTGGAGCGTCGAAATGATCCCAATGATATGCGCGCCAAGCCTCTTTTTCTTACAGAAAAGAGTGAAACTTTGTTAGAGCAATTGCGTATGCATCAGAAGAAAGCTTTTAAATTTTTCTTGTCTGGATTGGAAACGAAAGAACAGGAAATCTTTCTGCGCCTCTTTGACAAAGCTCTGAGCAAGGTAGAAGAGGATATGCTTGAATATTCATGAATAAATTGTCAGGTCGAAAAAAGTTTATTATCGTTTTTGCAGTCGTTGTTGTATTTCTGATAGCAGGCTTCTTCACAGTGAGCGCAATCGGCCAGCGACAGGTTTCTGAGTTGTTGGGCAGTATTGAGACAGTCACTGTCGAACGTGGCCGGCTAGTTTCTTTTATCGAGGCGGACGGCGTGGTGCGCTCGGATCAGAGCGCCACCCTGGTTTGGGAAATTTCTGGAGAAGTGAGCAAGGTTCTTGTCGAGGCTGGTGATCAGGTGACTGCTGACCAGTTGTTGGCTGAACTCGGTCAGCAAACATTGCCAGCAGCGATTATTCTGGGCCAAGTCGATCTCATCAGCGCGCAGCAAGCTCTCGATGACCTGCTCAATTCTCAAGTGCAGGGGGCACAAGCGTACAAAGCCGTCGAAGAAGCTCAACAAGCCCTGGAAGATGCTTTCAATCCTGCCATGACTCAGGCCCAGGCACAGGCTACCATCGCCCTTGCCCAACGTGATTTGGAGCGAGCGCAGCGTCATTATGATATTTTGATGACAACAGTCTCAGCCTGGAGTTTGGAGCAAGTCTATGCCAATATCCTGCTTACGGAAGATGCCATTGCTGATTTAGAAGAGGATGTCGCTGAAGTCGAGAAGAAGCTCAATCAACCGGTTCTGAGCCCGTTCGAGAGTCGCGATCTCTATAAGCAGATGTATGCCGATCTGCAAATTCAACTGGCAGAAACGCAAAAGCGTTATGACACGTTGGTGGATCGTTACAACGAGCTGCAGCAGCCGCCAGACCCGCTAGATGTGGCTACTGCGGAGGCCGCTTTGACCGCCGCGCAGGCGCAATTGGCTGATGCAAAGCGTCAATGGGAGCGGGTAAAAGATGGTCCCACTCAGGCCGACATCGCAGTATTAGATGCCAAACTGGCAGATGCGCAACGTGAATGGGAGCGCGTCAAAGCTGGCCCAACCCCTGAGGATATCGCCTCGGCCGAAGCGCGTGTTACTGCCGCTCAAGCCCTGCTCAAAACAACTCGACTCTCGGCTCCTTTCGATGGTGTGATCACCGCTGTCAATATTAAACCGGGGGATCAAATCAAACCTGGTACGATCGCTTTTCGCCTTGATGATGTTTCACGCTTACTGGTAGATCTACAAGTTTCGGAGATCGATGTCAATAGCGTTGAGATTGGCCAGGATGTCATTCTAACCTATGACGCGGTCTTGGCCAGGGAATATCAAGGCCGGGTAGTTGAGATCTCTCCAGTGGGCTTCGAGGTTGGTGGTGTGGTCAGCTTTGATATTACTGTCGAGTTGATGGATGCTGATGTAGCAGTCCGGCCGGGAATGACGGCCTCGGTTGAGATCGAGATTGGTCGCATAGATAATGTCTTATTGGTGCCTAATCAGGCCATTCGGGGGCTTGATGGCCAGCGGGTGGTTTATGTGTTTAGGGACAGGATTACCTCAGGGGGTCCGGCTGCCCCCTTAGCAGGACGCCCGAACATCCCTCTGAGTGGGTTATTGGAAACTCTGGGAGGGGGGGCGCCCCCGGCAGCAATTATCCCCATCCCCATCAGCGTGGGTGTCAGCTCGGACAATTTTAGTGAAGTCATTGCTGGAGATTTAGCAGAAGGCGATGAGATTCTGCTGAATCCCATTACAGAAATATTGAATTCCCCTCTGGGACAGCGAAGCCCCTTGAGTAATCGGTAGAAGGAGTTGGAAATCTTATGAAGAGATGGATCATTTTTATCATTGTCGTGGCAGTTTTGGCTGGCGGCATTTATGGCTGGCGGACCTATAGCAGCAACAGAGCACGTCAGGAACTTATGGCCAATTTGCAGACCATAACCGTTGAGGAAGGCACGTTGGTGGCCACCATTGGCGCCACTGGTCGGGTGCGCTCTAATCAGAGTGCTCAGCTCGAATGGAAGACATCGGGTACGGTTGAGAGGGTGAACGTGCAGGTTGGAGATCAGGTTTCATTGAGCGATGAGCTGGCTGTGTTAGAGCAGACCTCGCTGTCCCAAAGCGTGATCCTGGCAGAGGCAGATTTCGTGAGCGCTCAGAAAGCCCTGGATGATCTGCTGAATTCCGATTTGCAGCGTGCTCAGGCCTTGCAAGCTGTCGAAGATGCAGAACAAGCTCTGGAAGATCTTTTGAATCCAGAATTACAACAGGCCCAGGCATTACAGGCGATTGCCGATGCGGATCAGGCTGTTGAAAATGCTGAGCGCCGCTTGCGAAGCGTCCAGCTCACGGCTAGCCAAGCGGATATTGATGCGGCTGAAGCTGAAGTTGTGCTGCTTGAAGATAGGCTTGAGAAGGCCCAGGAGGATTTCGAGCCTTATGAAGGTCGCCCGCAGGATGACCTTGAGCGAGCCAATTTCCAGAGCGCGCTGGCAGAAGCGCAGCAAAATTATGATGCCGCTGTGCGAACGCTGAATGCGCTCTCGAGCACCGGCACGGAGATCGATATCGCCGAAGCAGCGGCCGATCTGGCAGTTGCCCAGGCGCAATTTGCGGATGCCAACCTGGAATATGAACGAATTAAAGATGGCCCTACAGATGCCGAGGTGGCTTTGCTCGAGGCGCAATTGGCCGATGCGCAGCGTGATTGGGAACGTTTGCAAGACGGCCCGCCCGCCGACGATATCGCCGCGGCAGAGGCCCGCGTGGCAGCTGCCCAGGCAACATTGGATCAGGCACATATCACGGCGCCTTTTGATGGAGTCGTTACCATTGTAGAGAGCAAACCGGGCGATCAGATTGATCCTGGCTCGCCGGCCTTCCGCGTGGATGATTTCTCACGCCTGTTAGTTGACCTCGAAGTTTCTGAAGTCGACATAAATACCATCGCGGTGGGGCAAGAAGTTGTGATGAGTTTCGACGCCGTGTTGGCGAAGGAATACCAGGGTATTGTCGTGGAAGTGGCTTTGGTTGGGACCGAAACTCAAGGTGTAGTGAACTTCACTGTGACCGTAGAATTGCTTGAACCCGATGAAGATATCCGTCCTGGAATGACATCGGCAGTAAACATCGTCATTCGGCAGTTAGAACAGACAATGCTGATCCCCAACCGGGCGGTGCGTGTCGTCGATGATGAGCGTGTGGTGTATGTTTTGCAAGCCAATGGAGAGATCGAGAAAGTCGCCATCACGCTGGGCGCTTCCTCGGACACCTACAGTGAAGTCTCAGGAGGCGATCTCAAAATGGGTGATGAGGTCGTTCTCAATCCACCACGCGAACTGACAGAAGAAGGTAATGGCTTTGGTCCGCCAGGTGGAGGGCCGCGTTAACCGCGTGTAAAAGCATTATAGGAGCGAGTATGACAGATATTGTTGTTGACGCACGCGAAGTCACAAAAGTGTATACCATGGGCGAGGTAGAGGTGCATGCTTTGCGAGGTTTGTCCATGACCATTAAACAGGGTGAAGTGATAGCCATTATGGGGCCGTCAGGCTCCGGCAAATCTACCTTGATGAATATACTGGGCTGTCTTGACCGCCCAACCAGCGGCGATTATTTACTGGACGGTGAGAGCGTTGCAGAACTGAACGATGATCAGTTAGCTGATATCCGTAATCGCAAGGTGGGTTTCATCTTCCAAAGTTTTAACCTGCTGCCGCGCGCCACGGCCTTGGCAAATGTGGAATTGCCTCTGCGTTATGCGCGCAACGGGAAGAACCGTCGAAAACGTGCCCGCGGGGCACTCGAAGTAGTGGGTTTAGCCGATCGCATGACTCATCGCCCGAATGAGTTGTCAGGTGGTCAACAGCAGCGTGTGGCTATCGCCCGGGCGATTGTCAATGAGCCTTCGATCGTGATGGCGGATGAACCTACGGGCAATCTGGACACAGCCTCAGGCGATGCCATTATGGATGTGTTGCTCAATCTAAACAAAGAACGCGGCACTACTTTGATCATTGTGACCCATGATCCGGAGATCGCTGAACAGACCCAAAGAACTGTGCGGATCCTCGATGGGAAAGTGATGGAGGCATAGCTCATGAATTTCTGGCAGTCCTTTATCGAGGCTCTGGAGAGCCTAGTTTCTAATAAGCTGCGTTCGGGGTTGACAATCTTAGGGATCGTCATCGGTGTTGGTGCGGTGATCGCCATGCTAGCTATCGGCACGGGTGCCGAGAACTCAATTACCGGCGAGATCCAGGGCATCGGTACGAATCTGATCTTTGTTTTTCGAGGTGGCTCTGAGGATGTGCGTAACCCTGAACCGTTGACCCTGGGTGATGCAGACGCTATCGCCGATCCCTTCGCAGCCCCCTCAGTGATCGGTGTTGCACCGATCTTGCAGGGCAATGCTGAAGTGAGTTATTCTGGTGAGAGCGAAGTGACCACTATCAATGGAGTCACTCCAGATTACGAGCCAGTGCGCAATTATCACGTCTCTGAAGGCGAGTTTATCAGCGAAGCGCATATGTTAGGTCGTTCGGCGGTGGTGATCTTAGGTGTGGATGTGGCCGAGGAGCTCTTTGGCCGCAAGTCTGGTTTGGTGGGGGAAACCGTGCGCATCGAGGGCCAGCCCTTCCGGGTGATTGGCGTGTTAGAAGAGAAGGGTGGTGGTTCTTTTGGCAGCGAAGACGACCAGGTTATCGTCCCCCTGACCACGGCCCAAACGCGGCTGATCCGGCGTTCGACTCGCGATCGCGTAGATGTGATCTTCGTGGGTGCGGCCAGTGCTGACCTGGTGCCCCAGGCCAGCGACGAGGTAGCCCAGATCTTGCGCCAGCGCCATCGTACGGAGATCGGCCAGGATGATTTCACCATCTTTAGCCAGCAGGATTTCTTGGATGTGGCCTCTTCGATCACTGGGATTCTAACAATCTTTTTGGGGGGTATTGCGGGGATCTCTCTGCTCGTAGGAGGAATCGGCATTATGAACATCATGCTGGTCTCTGTGGTGGAGCGCACGCGCGAGATCGGACTGCGCAAGGCTATGGGTGCTCGCAAAATGGATATCCTGACCCAGTTCCTGACCGAGTCTGTCTTACTGAGTCTATTTGGCGGCATTGTGGGGATTGGGCTGGGGTGGTTGATCTCTGCCGTGGTTGGCCAAATCGCCGCGGCCAACGATGCGGACATCATCCCAGTGATCGGCATGGATGCTGTGTTGTTGGCGACGCTCTTCTCCGCGGCGGTAGGTGTCTTCTTTGGACTGTACCCGGCCAACCGGGCGGCCAGCCTAGAGCCGGTGGAAGCACTGCGGTACGAATGAGGTAATTAGAACCAAAAATAGGAATGGGCTTGCAAAGCAAGCCCATTCCTATTTTTGGGGATTTGGCATTGGGTGGGATTCGAAGAAGCCCCAAATCACTTCAGTGGCATCTAAATATTCATAGTTGAGGTTGGCAGATATTTTATATATACTATTTCTACTGATTTTTCAGTCGAATGGTTCGACTTGAGAGGGAATATGCTGATTTCAGCATAATGAGGTGACCAAAATGTGGTGGATCGACATACTTCTCCATTTCATCGATTTCAGGGATATTGTGAAGTGTAGTGCGGCCGCATTTCTGATTGTGGTTTTTGTGTCCTTGATGAATGTGCAAAAGAATTTGCGCAGACGTGATATTCTGCGCTGGCAACTCAAAACGAAGCGAGACATCGAAAAGGAAATCAATGAACATAATATCGATCTCGATTCCGCAGACGAGGTCATCACCTATCCTCCCTATGGAATAGAACCAAGCAATGATGTCGGTACAAGTTACGCAATTTTCGATCAAAGGAAATGGAGTGCGAGAAAATCTGCCAGAATTGGGTGGGAAGTTGAGACATTTTTTCAAGTCGGTGTATTACTTTTATACTTAGCCACAATTCTCATTCGATTGATTGGATTCGTCTCTTACTACTTTCTCACCTGGATGGATAATTCCCAGCCAGAAGTCGTACAACAACTCTTTTTGTTCATCATTTTGCGCCCGCTTCTGTTCGCCATCGCGTTTCTTTATCTCAGGATCAGAAAGCGAGGCAGTCATATGGAGCAATACCCGCGGAGATATCACTAATTAGTCCGTCAACAAAGAAATCACATATTATGCTGTGACCGGTCTCCAGACCGAGTCACCTGGCAGGTCAGGAGACCGGCCTAAGTTTGGGAGCAAGTTTTTGTTTTTAGATTTAACGAGAAACCCATTATGTTCTGGGAAAGTTTCTCTAGGAGTTTTTGGGGCGGTTCTCCAGTTTTAGAGGTGAGCGGGGTACCCTGGGAAACTTTCTAGGGGGAAGAGTAACAGCGGTATAATCTGCCACTGTTGTCGATTCGTGTAGACTGGAGAAATGAATATGAAAATCGAATATGTCGAGGATGCGCCTCAGGCCATTGGGCCTTATTGCCATGCTATCAAGTCGGGAAATTTCGTCTTTTGTTCAGGACAAACTCCATTGGATCCAGAAACAATGCAGTTGGTGGGTACGGATATTGGAGAGCAAACCGAACGCGTGTTGAAGAATCTCGGGATTGTTTTGGGTGGTTTAGGACTGTCCCTCAAAGATATTGTCAAGACGACTGTCTACTTGAAGGATATGGCAGATTTTCAGGGGATGAACCAGGTGTACAAGCAAATCTTTGGGGATCACACACCTGCCCGAACTACAGTATCCGTAAAGCAGAACCCCTTGGATGCTCTGGTCGAAATCGAGTGCATTGCCGAAATAGCAGCATCATAATTCACTGAGGATGACTTGAAAATCCAAAACATGATCTTCGATTTGGGGGGAGTCCTTATTGAGTGGGATCCAGCACGCGTATTGAACAGCTTCTATCCTGACCCCGAAGATCAATATACTTTGATGCAAGGGATTTTCGATCACCCAGATTGGGCAGAAAAAGACCGCGGTGTTTACAGTGCAGACGAAGAGATCAAAAGATTTGCTCGTCATACCGGATTTGCAGAGAAGGATATCGCGGAATTGTTGGTTGCGGTTCGCGATTCTCTGACCTTGATGGCTGATACCTTGCCCCTGGTGTATGAATTGAGCGAGGAGGGATATCCGCTCTATTGTCTATCGAATATGCCGATGGACCATGCTTCCTTTCTAAAAAACAAATATGATTTTTGGGGTGTATTTAGTGGGATCGTTTTCTCTGGCCAAGTGAAGATGATCAAGCCCGAACCGGAAATCTACCAATATTTGCTACGCGAATACCAATTGGAGCCAGAGACTTGCGTCTTCATCGATGATTCTCCAAAAAATATTGAAGTGGCGCGCTCCTTAGGGATAAGGGGCATCGTCTTCAGCGATGTGCAGTCCTGTCGCCAGCAACTGCGTATGATGATGGAGAATGAACGAGGATAAAGCAATCCAAGAGGTGATTGATACGGAACGTTGCTGGGTGCAGGCGCATCGTGATCTGGATATCGATGCAATCGGTGAAATGCTCTCGCCTGATTACACACAAATTCGAGCAGATGGATCAGTGGCACGCAAGGCTGAAACCCTTACCTCTTATGCATCTGAAACCAGGCACTGGGATTTCGCTGATAGCGACCAGTACGATGTTAAGATCTTCGGCGAAGTGGCCATATTGATAGGACGCTGGATTGGGCGCGGGGAAAATGCAGGAGACAAGTTTGATTACCGCGCGCGCTTCATGACTATTTATGTGAGGCAGGCAGATGGATGGAAATTGCTTGCTGATCAATCAACACCCATTATCCATCTTGACGGGACATAGGTTGTGCCTTGAGACATTTTCTTGGGGGTATACGGATAATTGAGGTGCTTCAAATGTTTTCGTTGAACAAGGAGTGCTCTGAATGACAAAACAAGTGGATTCATACCGCTTTGTCAGCAAAGGGACAAAGCGGGTTGCCAAAGCCTGGATCGATCGCGCGGAACCCATGGAGATACCCTGGACACCGCTATCAAAGCCGCTGGCTGATTGTCGGGTAGCTATGATCAGCACCGGGGCGATGGCGCTAAAAACGGATCAGCCCTTCGATCAGGAAGGCGAACGCCAAAATCCCTGGTGGGGTGATCCCACCTTCCGTGTAATCCCAATGGGTACTAAAGCTGAGGATATCAAGGTCTATCATTTGCATATCAATCCGGAATATGCAGAAAAAGATCTGAACTGCTTATTGCCCCTGGATCGGCTGGCTGAACTCGAGGAGCGCGGCGAAATTGGCAGTGTGGCTCCCTCCCATTATTCCTATATGGGCTACACTACGCAACCGGAGCAACTTTTGGAAGAAAGCGCGCCGGCGATAATCCGTAATTTGCGAGATGAATTTGTCGATGTGGTTGTCCTGGTGCCTGCCTGACCGATCTGCTGCTGGTCCGTGGGACTGCTACAACGCGAGATAGAAGCTGCTGGGTTCACTACCATATCGCTGTCGATCATTCCTGATCTGACCGCCTCAGTGAGCGCGCCGCGCATCGCGGCCATCGAACACCCATTCAGCCTGACCATGGGTTATCCTGGAGATAGCGAGACTCAAATGGCTGTGCTGCGCGCTACCTTGAAAGCCCTGGTCGAGATGGAAACCCCTGGGGAGCTCTGGCATTTACCCTTCGAATGGCCGGAACATTTGGCGGAGGTGCCCTCGGGTCCGCCTGAGCCGCCGCCGATCACGAGTTATTTACTCAAGCATCCATTGCAGTTCAAGAAATTACTGACGCGTGGATTTCCGAAGGTTTGATGTGTGAGCAATTAAAAATTTCGACAAAACCTTTACTATTCGAACTTGCGCAGGTCGGCGAGGAAATTGCTGGTAATAGGGGGTGGGGCTTTGCCCCCACCCCCTATTACCAGCAAACAAATATTTAAGTGTGTAACTTTTAACTATTCTATTGTGTAGGAGTTAGCTATGATCTACACGTACAACCTGGAAGGTTTGACCCTCAAGACGGGGGATATCATCTGCACGACGGATTTCGAGTTGGAGATCGAAGCCGGGGAGTTCTGGCGTTTGCTGGGCAGGCTCTTACCTGGTGAAATCGATCATATCGCGATCTATATTGGCCCTGATGGCCGCTGCGTGGAATCGGGCGGTAGGGGCGTTGTAACTTTTGATCTGCGAGGGGACTCTTGGATCCCTAAGAAGATGGTCAAGCATCGCGGTCCATTCCTGGATCAACTCTTTGGGGTGGCATACCCTCTCCAGGGCCGAGGTTTGTCTGAAGATGAAGAAATGCGTATACGCGCGAGCGTTGCGGAGTATTGCCTGGCACAAGCTGAAGTGAACAAGCCTTATAATATCAACTTCCTGAATTCTGATACAGAAGAGGCGTTCTATTGCAGCCAGCTTGCATATAAAGCGTATATGAGACATGGTATCGACTTGAATACCGGGAAGGGCGTTCCCGATTTGCCTGGCACCAACAGTATTGTATTTCCCCAAGAGATTTGGGAGGCCTGTCATAATCGTATCGCTTCGCGATGAAACCTGCAGATGATCCCAAAATTGATTACAAAGCTCTGGTTCAACGGGGGTATGATCGTTGTGCAGTAGATTATGAGCGAGCCCGCCAGGAAGAAGCGCATCCTAAGCTTGACTTGGTGATCGACCGACTAGAAGAGGGAGCAAAGGTGCTCGATATTGGTTGCGGAGTTGGGATTCCTGTCGCCAGAGCACTGTCTCAGAAATTTCAAGTATCGGGGGTTGATCTTTCGAGCGAGATGATCCGGCGCGCTCGAGTGAATGTCCCCCAGGCGAACTTCATCCACAACGATATTATGGGAGTTAAATTCCCATCAGACTATTTCGGTGCGGTGTTATCATTTTATGCTATTTTCCACGTACCGCGTGAAGAACACTTCGAGCTCTTTCATCGCATCCACGATTGGCTGAAGGTAGGAGGCTATTTCCTGGGAACTGTAGCGCAATTTAGCGAAGAACCCTATACGGAGGAAGATTTCTTTGGTGTGACGATGTATTGGAGCAATTTTGGCCTGGAAGATTATCAGAACATCCTCTTCGAGATTGGTTTTCAACTTCTCGAAACAAGTCATTTTGGTCATGGGTATAATGTCGATGATGACCTTCCTGATGAGATCCACCCTCTGATATTCGCTCAGAAAACTGGATGAGGTTTCAACGCTGATGGCGCCACCATGTGAGGTGAAAAATGAAAGTTAGGCTGATGTTCCTGGCTATAGGGATTATCTCTCTTACCCTGATGATGTGCAGGGCGATTCCTTTTGTAGAATCAGCATTGGAGACAGAATTCCCCTCACCAACGGCAATCAGCCCAAACCCCCCGATTGGACCTTCCGTCACTCACCTTCCAACAACACTGACAAACACTTCTAACCCTACCACTACGCCTCTACCTCCTACATTCACTCCAACGGTTGAAGCAACGAATACGCCAACGCTGGAATTCATCGCGGAGGGGGATATTTGTGTACCCGACGATACTGCCAGCTCTATTAATGTTGAAGTATTGCAGAATCTGGATTTTCACGAGGAAATTGCAGCTTTCCTCAATGGAGGAGGCGCGTTGAATGAACTGGAGAATAGTTTGTTTTTGCAGATTCCCAGTGGTGAGCATACTTTGGTGAGAGCGATTCCTTACGATTTCACTGGGGATGGTGTTATGGATGTGCTATTCACTATGACGATTCCCTACGGCAATGGTTTAGGTGACTCTCATGTGCTGGCTTTCCGATGTGAGGATGGGAGATACGAAAGCGATATCCTGTTTCGGCGCGCTGGGGCTGGGGCACGCGCCGAGGATTTATATACTGGGGGCGGGGCTGTGATCAAGAACCTGGCTGACTTGAACGGCAATGGCATCGCCGATGTGCTCATTGAAGTCAACTGGCCTGGGTATCAAGAGCATTTTCTGCTGGAGTGGGATGGGACGAAGTATCAGAGCTTGATCTATTATGTTGATATTTTGGGAATGGAAAAATATCATCTGGAAGTCGCTGATGGCCAAGTTCAGATTGTAGATGACGATGCTGATGGCGTTTTTGAATTAGAAGTAACCGGGATCGATTTCAATACCGGAAATATCGCCACGGTGATCTGGCGTTGGGATGGAGAGTTGTACACTCCGGAAGAATAGAGTCCTACGAAACGGGTCAGATAAATAAGCTGGCACGGGGGCATGCCCCTATGCCAGCTCTTTTCGAGATCAAGTATGGTGAGAAATGTTCTATAATTGATCTATAATCTAGATTGCGAATGCGTTAAAAACTTTAGGAGGAAACCATGCCCACTGAATCTGCTTCTCAAGCATTGAGCATCTTGCGGGATGGCAGCCAGTTCCAATGGTACGTGATTCCGCTCTTTGCCTTTGTGGTGTATGTCTACGCAGTGGAGGTCGAGCGCAAGAACTGGAATCTGGTGTTCGCGGGACTGGCATTTTGGGGGATGGATTGGTTCAACGAAATTTGGAACTCTCTGATCTTTCACTTCACCAATCACGCTCCAGCCTGGGGCGCCCCTGGACAGACAGCCTATTTGATTCTAATAGGCCTCAACATCGAGATCAGCTTCATGTTCGCGGTTGCGGGGATCACGTTTGGGAAGATGTTGCTTCCAGATAAAAAGGCCAAGATTTTGGGAATTCCCAATCGATTGGCGATTGCCATCGGAGGCGCGGCTTTTTGTGTTTTTGTGGAAGTGCTGCTCAATCAGATCGGTGCGCTTACCTGGGATTACCCCTGGTGGGACGCCCGCGCCCCCTGGTTGATCTTCTTGTTTGGGTATTTCCACTTCTTCATTATCTCCTTCTGGGTGCATGATATGGATACCCTCAAGAAGAAGGCCACCACCATAGGCATCATCTATGGCGTGGTTCTCATTGAGATCATCGCATTTGGTATTTTCCTCAAGTGGATATGATATCCACTTGGGTTGATCCCCCTAATTATGGCAAGCTTATTGGCGAACCCCAAAGAGCCTGTACGCAATGAGTTGAAAACTGAGGAGAGAGTGAGATGGAAACGACCCTGATATTTGCTGTGAACATCATCGTTGTGCTGGTGGTTATTCTTATCCTTGTGCTGCGCCGCAGGGCGGGACGTTCGGAGGGCCAACAACTCGATATATTAGGGAATTTACAGATCATTCCACCTGAAGGGATCACTGTGCCCATTAGTAATTCGTTTTCAGGTCTGAAACCTCTGGGTGGGATGTTCGGATTTGCTCGCAACAATTTGAACCCAAAGTTGACTCTGTATGATGAGCGCATCGAATATCGCGTGATCATCAAAGCGAGTAAACGGTATGGCGATATCGAACAGGTAAAAGCCCGCGGCAGCCGACAAATACAGTTCGATTTCTACGGTAGCCTGGTGAGCCTATCAGTTTGGTTGCGCAACGAGGAAGACCGCACCACGCTTTTGAACTTCCTTCGCTCTCGGGGAGTCAACCTCGATGAAAAGGCACTAGCTCTGGTCAATGGTTAAGAATAACGTAACCCGCTTATTGGATCAACGCAAAATTCCAAATAAAGTTTTTCAGCTTCCTGATGAGAAATTGGGTGCCGAAAAAACAGCGCAATTGCTGGGAGTGACCCTGGATGTTGTCTTTAAAACCATTGTGGTTGCCCGGTTAGAGCGTGGCAAACCGATTTTAGCGTTGGTGCCAGGGTCGGCCGACGTGGATTTGAAAGCTTTAGCTAAAGCGCTGGGGGAGAAAAAAGTCAAAACGACCACTCAGCGAGAAGCCGAATCTTTAACTGGTTTACAAGCAGGGGGCATCTCACCCCTGGCGTTGATCAACCGCGGTTTTCAAGTGGTAATCGATAAATCTGCGCAAGATTTCGAAAACATCCATGTCTCCGGGGGGCAGCGAGGCCTTAATATCCGATTGCCGGTTTCAGATTTGGCCAAATTGACCCATGCTCAATTTGCAGCCATTTCGCGAAAATAGGACAAGCCGGGTGCACCGCACCCGGCTTGTCCTATTTTCGGCATTTTCAATTATTCTACGTCTTCAGCAGTGGTGGTGACAACCGCTTCTGACGCGGGGGCTTCCTCAGGGACCAGAATCATCATGATCACGTACACCCAAAAGAGGCCGCTGCCAGTGACAAAGCTGCCAAACACAAAGATCAGTCGCATCAACGTGGGATCAATACCGAAATATTCGCCTAGACCGCCGCACACACCAGAAATCATGCGGTCATCTCGCGAACGGAATAGTTTTTTTGCTTGTGTAGACATCGTTCTATCTCCTATTTGCTATTTTTATTACTCATTTCAGTATACGCAACGTGGGGAGTAAGGTTGCATCACGATTTGACTAAGATTTGGAGAATTACATCCACTTACAAGTCAGTGAATTTTGAAAGTGCGGTTTGGTCAACCATTTCCAAAATGCGAGCGGTCAGCAGTTCGAATTCATGGTTGGTTCGTTTGACAGCCGCCTCAATGGCATATGGGAATAGTGCTCCGCGCTCCGGGTAATCGAGATTCATATTGGCATGGGAATGCGTAGGCAGAATGCGTCGAGTGAACGGGCGTAGCGCTGGGATGAAGGCCAATGCTTCCAAGAAATAGACCTGACCTGAGCGCAGGTCAGGGTGGTTGATGATTTCCATATCCAGCGCCTCCACCTGGTGCGGGGGCGGAAGCTCATTGCCCGAGGTCGATTGGGCCCAAAGCGCCAGATAATTACTGTGCGAATAGAAGTCCTGGGCTGAATGAGTCAGCCTGCCAAATGCTTGCCAGGCGAGGGAGACATTATTTTTTGGGGATAAAGTATCAAGTATGATTTTCCTCTGTTCTTCCAGATAGACATATCCCAATTCGAAGGCGCTGTCATCGAAGTGGTATTCAGGGTGTCCGATCTGCCCCGGTAAGTCGTCTTGAGCGATGTTCGCCTCGATGATTGTACTCAAAGCGCGCCCTGAGAATTTTCTCGCCAAAGCCCGTTGGCAAATTTCGATATGGTATTGTTTCAGCATCTGTCTATCTCAATCACCCACTGTGATAAGAGCTTCTATTTTGTCAAATGTGGCTGGGCCGATACCAGAAACTTTTTGGATTCCCTCGATGCTGGAGAAATCTCCATTTGATTGCCGATATTCGATGATCTTCTGCGCAGTGACAGGGCCTATGCCTGGAAGTGTTTCCAGTTCATCTTGAGACGCGCTGTTGATATTGACAATGTTGGAGGTTGATTGCGTTAACGATTGTTGATCAGCGGTTTGGGATGTGGAATCCCCCATAGGGTAAGATGCGGACGTTCTTTGGGCTGGTACCAGTACCTGATCGCCATCCTGCAATTTGGCAGCCAGGTTTATGCCCTCTTGTTGTGCATCCTCTGTAAAGCCCCCAGCAACTTGGATGGCATCCTGGACGCGGCTTTCCAGGGGTAGCTCGTATACTCCAGGATTGTGTACTGCCCCGCTGATATGCACTTGGATGGGAGCAGGGGTAGGTGGCGGCAATAATTGGATTGGTGCGCCGCGCGGAGGGGCACTGGCAAGGATGACGGCTCCGGCCCCAAAGAGTCCAAATATAACACCTAAAGCTACCAGCCACCAGTTTTTCACATATCGCCCCCATTACTATGCAAACGTAAGCCTAACTGTTGGCGTGAAGTATCTATGTGTAAGATCGTAACCTGCACTTGTTGGCCCTCTGAGAGCACTTCATGGGGGCTTTCCGGATTCCCCTCGATCTCCGAGATGTGGATCAGGCCATCGAGGCCTTTTTCGAGTCTCGCGAACGCACCATAGGGAACGATGTTGGTAATGGTCGCTTTGGTGATTTGCCCCAATTCATAATTCATGTGCGCGGTTTCCCAGGGGTTTGGTTGTAAGCGCTTCAGGCTCAAAGCAACCCGGCACCGCTCTTGATCCAAGTTGAGCACACAAACCTCGATCTCATCTCCTGGAGAGAGGACTTCGTCTGGATGCGTGACGCGGCCCCAAGATAACTCGGAAATATGGATTAACCCTTCAACCCCACCCAGGTCGACGAATGCTCCAAAGTTAGTTATGGTTGTTACCCGACCATTTACTCGCGATCCGGGGGTTAGTTTCTTGAGCAATTCTAACCTTTGCCCCGGCGCGGCTTGGGCGGCGCGTTCGGAAAGTACTACCCGCTCACGCTTAGGGCTACACTCGATCACCTTTAACTGTAACGTTCGGCCGACATATGCAGCCAGGATCTCTTTGCGCTTTTCCTCTTTGGTTTCTTCTGAAATCTCGACCAGGTGAGAGATGGGTACAAAACCCTTGATGCGCTCATTTTCTACGAGCAGTCCCCCCCGGTTGTGACCAGTGACCTCTAACTCGATAATCTCGTCCTGGCTATACAGTTTTTCTGCCCATTTCCAATCGATGGTTTGGGTGAGTTGCCCCTCACTTGGGTCAGAAGTATCCCCAGAAATCTCGGTTTGTGCCTCTACGTCTGCAAGAACGGCAGACCACCATGATTCATCAGGGGGAGCTCCTTCGGCGTACTGATATTTATCTTTCTGATCCATGACTTACCCTTTTAGTACCTTTTTGCCTCTCCAATATTTGTTAGCCCTGAACTGATATTTCAGCCTGGGCTTCGTCCTCCATCTCTATTATAGCCTGTGCAACGGCTTCTATGGCAACGCGTTGCTTTCGGTAGAGGTCCGCCTCTGACATGGCCAAACGGGTGGCAACGTCCCTCACCTTGCGTCCTTCCATGAACTTCATCTCAAGAATATTATACAAAAGCCATTCCGTTGTAAACCTGCGTCTGCCTTCTGGGCGCACTTGCGCGATGGCTTTGCGCAAGATCGAGCGCAGCGCATTCACAGAAATCCCCTCATGTTCGTCTAGCGTCTGTTGGACTACTTTGAGACGTAGCAAGGGGCTTTTCGACAATTTAGGCCCCCCCCAATAGTGACTGAGGGCATCCTTGACCCAACGGGTGAGGTCACCATTGGATGGTTCTTCTTGTGTAGCAGTGAGAACCTCGGCGCCGTCATAACTGGAAGCGGCGCGCAGGCGTTGGATCCAATCAACCTGGGGGTTCAAAGCCTCCAATGAACTGAAAACTTTCTGCTGTTGGGCGCGGTCGCTGAGGGCAAGTGCGGCTCGTTGAGCCAGGGTTTCCAGCGCGAAGAGTTGCTCTTCATCGGGGATGCCCTCCAGGATACGTTCGGTTCCCAGCAAGCCTAAAAGAGGGGTTTCACCCTCTGTATCCTTCGAACTCTCTTCAAAGAGCGGTGTCAGCCAGAAATCCCCCCAGGTGAATAATCGCCGGAAATCATCTTCCGGCATTCCATTGATATTATTTTGTGTGACCACCTCGAGCAGTTCCTCTGAAAGATTTTCCTGTTGAAGTTGTTGCACATCCCCAATGGTGACGACCATCTCTGAGCCACGCGGCACCAACACGATCGCAAAAGCGGTATCCACTTGCAAACGGTCACAGATCGCTGTCAGGATCGATTCTAGAAATTGACGCAGATCGCTGGAAGTGATCAAGCGCTCTTCCAGGATTTGTACCAACTGGAGATCCTGGCCTGCGCCGCCGTAGAAGAGCAACCTCTCCCAGACCGGTGCCAGAATGGTGATTGTATATTGCATGAGCAACAGGGTCGCTACCATGGCAATGGGAACCGCTGCTGAATAAATAAACCCGTATGATTCTCCCAAGCGTCTTACGAGTGTAAAAACTGCCAACACAGTGGAGGCGGTTACTGGACCGCGCATCACCCATTTGAACAACCGCCGTTTGACAACTCGATCTGGCCAGGATACCCCGAAGAAGGCCACCGCGTAGGCCATAAGAACCATCAAGACCGACATTAAGATATTGAGTATGTCAGCAGTCAGCCAAAAGGTCAGCGAGTGCTCTGTAGCAAATTTCGATGCGTATGTCAGGTAGGGGAAAGAACTCAGAGCGGGTGCGATAGCACCAGCAATGAGATAACTCATACGGCGCCGGGTGGTGCTGGTCACGGCACGGCGGTAGGCTCTCCAAAAGTTGACCCAAGCCCAGATCATACTGACTGTGTAGAAGGCAAAGAATACCCACGCTGCTGGAGTTGGGGTTAGGTAGAGGGCAGGGTATTCAGAACCGACCTCTCCCATAAGGTTAGGGAAGGGCAACATGAGGGCAAAGGCTAAGGAGAGTACATAGGTCAGACGGATGATATTTTGCCGTCTACCGCGTGAAGGCCTTCCTGTAGTGGCCAGTAATGCATCTGAAAAGTGAAGATACGAAGGGGGTAGGAAGATGATGCCTATCCACTGCAACCTGAACCAGGTGTTCACCCAGGTATTCTCTTGGGTGACACTTGTGATAGCTTCCCCGACAAAAACTACCACGACACAAGCGAAGATCACCGCCACAGAACGGGCTACTCGATCCCGCAGGTTGAATGAAAGTGCATAGAGCAGAAGTGAGAATGCCGTAATGGCGATCCCAGCCGTGAGAAGTTGATTTAGGGTCTGTAAACTACCAATAAGTGAAGACATGGATTGTTTTTGTTACTATTTCCTCGGAAACATCAAAGCTTCCAGGGAAATTTGAAAATTACTGGGTCTCTGGGAATTCCCGTAATGAACTCCAGATTTGGGGGTATGGAGCATGCACCGCACACCCCATACCCCCAAATCTGCCAACTTCCACGGTGATTCCGAGAGGGCCAGATTACTTCAGCCATTTTGAAAAGAAGAGTGCGATGTCATGATTGGCGAAATAATGGTCATTGTAGCCGCAAAGCTCAAACCCCAGCTTTTTCGCCATTTGGATGGCAGGATAGTTCTTGGGCTGCAATTCAAGGATCAGGCGGCGACTTTTGTGTTTTGAGGCCCAATCTTGTGCAGCCAAGACGAGCGAACTACCGATCTTTTTTCTGCGCAACTGCCGTGAGATAGCCAAGTCGGTGACGCGGGTGGCTTTGAGTTGAAGGTTTTGTTCCAGACTGATATATCCTACAGGCTGATCCTCCATGAGAGCTACCAAGAGGCCATCTCGGTTTGACCAATCATTGGCCAATGTCTGTGGATCATGGGGATATTGAACCTGTACCGAACGAGGTAGCTTTGCCTCACGGAATATTACTTTGACGGTTCCCCCATCCGGCCTGAATTCCATTTGCCAGACATGGTCGCTGGAATAGCTGTGTTCCAACGACATAAGTGTGTGAATATCTGTGGCAACGGCAGGGCGTATTTCGATTTCTGGCATCTTTACATAATTCTACTGCAAGAATGGTACGTTCTCTTTAGGGTTCCTCTGGTGCTTCAACTCGAACTTGGACCGTGCAAGGTTCCAGTGCAACTCCTTGATTGTCTGTGACGACCAATCGCAAAGCGTAATCTCCTACTGGCAAGCGCGAGGTATCCCAATATCCCAAACGATCTTCTTTGGTTGCTATATCCCCGGCTTGAACGGTCAGCCAATTTATATCGTTTACAGGTGTCATTTCGAATTTGTAAAAGCCGAAGTTGGGGATATCCGCAGTTCCATAGATCTCGACAACATTCCTGATCGTTTCGCCATTAGGTGGAAAAGTAATCTCGATTTCTCCGGCAATGCAGCCACTTTCCTCGGCTGGTAGGGTGGCTACGGGAACTGCATTTTCTGCACTGGAAGATTCGCCATCCGATGATAGAGTGATCGTGGGTGTGGCCAGTAAATCTAATGTGGGTGTGAGAATGGGGGATGCACTGGGTACGCTGGGAATCACAAATGATACTAAACCAAATTCAGATATGCCTAATAAGAAGATCAATACCAGCATGGAGGTGGCCCAGTTCAGGCGGGCACGTGCACTCTCTTGTTCTAAACCAAAAGCTGCACTACGCAACTCATCCCAAGCCAATGTGAACTTGCGAATCTGCCAGACCGCGAGGATCCCTAAGATCAGGTATATGAAGACTTCGTTGTTCTTGAAAAATTCGAGTACTGCTGCCATTCGAACCGGATTTGCCCGAAAAGGGTGCGTGCCTGCGACACCGTCCCAGGCTCACACCCTTTTCATGTGTTGCCCTTCTAGGTCACTAATTGCTAATTTTCTTTAGTACTCCACGCATCAGGCTGACCATTTTAGGAACGATCACCTGGCCGGCTTCTAAGACTTCTTCGTGTGTGGTGATGGTGCTGCCATCGAGATTGGCTTTGTTACTAATCCCAGAAACCCCCATCACGCGCATGCTTCCATGGCGGGCGACGGTTACTTCGTGGACGGTGGACATACCAACTGCATCGACGCCAATCGCTCTCAGGAAGCGTAGGTCGGCCGGAGTTTCGAACGAAGGTCCGGCCAAACCGACATAGACACCTTCATTTAGATGGAACCCATCTTCAGAAGCCACTTGGCGGGCGAAGTCCATTAGTTCCTTATCATAAGCCTGGCTCATGTCTGGGAAGCGCGGCCCGAACTCATCTAAATTGGGACCTCGTAAGGGATTGGGGCCAGCCATTCCGACGAAATTAAGATGATCCGTAATCAGCATCAAATCCCCAGGCTCAAAGTTTGGGTTTACGGCTCCAGCTGCATTGGTCACGAAAAAGAATTCTATCCCTAAACGTTGCATTACTCGAACTGGCATGGTCACTTCACCCATGCTGTGTCCTTCATAGTAATGAGTGCGGCCTTGCATTACCAGTACATTTTGCCCCTCGAGTTGACCAATTACCAGACGACCTTCATGGCCTATCACGGTGGAAACTGGCCAGTTGGGAAGTTCCCCATAAGGTATGAGTACAGGATTTTCAACATTGTCGGCCAAAGGTCCCAGGCCAGAGCCTAAAATCATCCCTATGTGGGGTTGAATGCTGATGCGCTTGCGGATTTCCTCGGTTGTTTGATCAATTTGATCTAAAGTGATGAAAGCGTCCATGAAATTGTCCTCCTTACCTGTTGCCATAATGTATCAAAACGCCGCAGTTACGGCCCGTCGAAGTGAAAATTATACCTCCACGTCCCCTACGGCGCTCTGTAAGATGTCTGGCTCACTGGGAAACGCCGTGGGACGATCCAGATTTAGGGGATCACCCCAGCAATTCCTGGAGAACCAGATGTCTGTGCTTGTCTTAGAATGAGGCAATCAATGCAATTGGTGATTGAAAATTATATCACGAATAGCCCCCTGGTACGGCTTCCCAGGAGCCGGCCGAGCCGGCTCTCTAGGAATTGATGTGGAAATTAACAGTTTGGGGGTATGGGGCTTGCTCCGCACACTCCATACCCCCAAACCTGGTGCTCACTACGGAATACCCATTCACACTTATCAGTGAAAATGCCTAGAGATCTTCTAGCACGGCGGTGAATGCCGCAATAGTATTCGCTATGGCCTGATCGTCGATCCAATAATGCGTGACCAGCCGGAAACTGCGTTCTGCGACCACACCTACGCGAACATTGTGTATGGAAAGCTTTTCGGCAACCGCACGGGCATCCAGAGGAATGTCTTCGTCCAAAGTAAGGTAAACCATGTTGGAGGGAGGATCATCTGTGTCGGTGATCACACCAGATACAGCGCTCAATCCCTGGGCCAGATTTCGAGCTCGTATGTGATCTTCACCAAGGCGTGGCACGATCTTTTCCAGGGCAACGATTCCCGCTGCGGCCAGAATGCCAGCCTGGCGCATCCCACCTCCCAACTGTTTGCGCATGCGATGGGCGCGGTGAATGAAATCTTGGCTACCACACAACACAGAGCCCACAGGCGCGCAGAGTGCTTTGCTCAGACAAAATGTGACCGAGTCAACAGGGTCAACCAACTCGCTGACATCCACACACAGCGCGGCTGCAGCATTGAAAATGCGTGCCCCATCTAAGTGCAGCAGCAGATCATGTGTGCAGGCCAGGTCGGCGACTGCTTGTGTGTATTCAGCGGAGAGAGCCGCTCCACCACAACGGTTGTGAGTGTTTTCAACGGTGATCAGGCGTGTAATGGGGTGGTGAGAATCTTGCGGGCGAATTGCTTCTCGAATATCATCCAGCGCGATCGTTCCATCAGCTTGGTTGGGTACTGTATGGGGATGAATGCCTCCTAATGCTGCGATCCCGCCACCCTCGAAGAGAAATGTATGCGCCACATTACCCAGGATGATCTCGTCTCCACGCTGACAATGCGCCAAGATGGCAGCCAGGTTGCCCATGGTCCCAGAGGGAATGAACAGCCCAGCTTCTTTCCCCAGCATCTCAGCAGCTAATTCTTGGAGCTGGTTGACCGTGGGGTCTTCGCCATAGACATCGTCCCCGAGCTGGGCTTTGGCCATGGCCTCTCGCATGGCAGGTGTGGGTTGGGTGACGGTATCGGAACGTAGGTCGATGGTTTCCATTTTCTTTCTCCATTACTTCGCACTGGGTAAGCTTCCGAAAATAGTATCTGTGGGGTTACATCATATTCCCACAGATACTATTTTTCCGGTGTAGTTGTTCCTTGGTTGATTGAAAACTATGGCTCACTGGGAAACGCCGTGGGACGATCCAGATTTTGGGGATCACCCCGGAAGTTCCTAGAGAACCAAAACTATGCCCTTAACTCTTGCAGGATTTGATCTAAGTCATCTGGCAAAGGTGCTTCGAACGTACGCTGGCTGTGTTCGCCTGGGATGATGATCGCCAGTTTTTGAGCGTGAAGGAATTGTCGCTTTAGATTCAGGCTCGGCTGTTTACGCCCATAGATCGTGTCGCCGACCACCGGACATTTGATGAAGGCCATGTGTAAGCGTATCTGATGAGTGCGACCGGTGAGAATGCGCACTTCCAGCAGCGTGTGTTTCTCGAAACTCTCTCGGGTGAAATATTCGCTGATCGCATCGCGTCCCTTATGCGGAGGTGTGATCGCCATGCGCTGGCGATGGGATGGATCGCGCCCAATGGGGGCTTCTACGCGCCCATTAGGTGTGGGAGGTGTCCCATCCACCAGAGTGAGATATGATTTGCCAACCTGTCGGTCCTGGAATTGATCACTTAGCCATCGTTGAGTGCGGTCGTTCTTCGCCAGAATGATGATGCCAGACGTATCTTTATCCAAGCGGTGCACAAGGCCGGGACGTTTCTCTCCGCCAACTCCCTCGATCTCAGGTGCATGGGCTAGCACAGCATGAACCAGCGTCCCACTGGCGTGCCCAGCCGAGGGGTGTACCACCATGCCAGCCACTTTGTTGATTACCAAGACGTCCTTATTTTCAAATATGATTTCTAGGGATACGGCTTCAGGAATCAGGCTGCTGGGCTTGGGAGGGGGAATGGTAACTTCAACCTTGACGCCCCGCGTGAGCGAAAACCCAGACTTGTGGGGGATCTCACCCTCCACGGTGACGTTTCCGGCCTCGATCAGGGCCTGCAATCGCGAGCGCGATAATTCTGGGATACGCCCAACCAGATATTTGTCGAGTCGCTGGGGGCTATCTTCTTCGTAAATGAACGTGATAGATTGGTCACTCACTTTGGACTTCTACAGCGTTCGAGGGTTGGCCAATATCCTCAGGGGGTTGTTCAGACTCTGTTTGGGCTGCTTTTAGTTTTCGCTCCTGGACCCACATCCCGATGATCAGTACAGCTGCTCCAATAGAAATACTCGAGTCAGCCACATTAAAAACTGGGAACCTGCCTACGGAGATCCAATCGGTCACAAAACCGCGTGCCAGGCGGTCGGCCAGGTTGCCCATGGCGCCCCCCATTTGCAGCCCTAAGGCGACCCGTAGGGGCCAATCCTGGCGCGGAATTTGCGGGAAATAGAACAGGATCAATGCGATAACGACGAAAGCCAGAATTGTAAAAACTCCGCCAAATTGCTGTAGCATACCAAATGCTGCCCCCGTGTTCTTCCAGTTGATAATCCTGGCGTAAGGAGCCAACCAGTCCCAAGGCATCCAGGTCTGGCTGAATTCAATATTGGTACGCACCAGCCATTTTGACCACTGGTCAAGGGCCAGAATCGAGCCAGATATGGACACTAAATACAAATAATCTGAAATGTACTTTTTCAAGAGAACCTCCGCAACCCGTTATGGGCATGTGGTGCTAATTTTACCGCGGACGGCGTGTTACGAAGACCCCGCGTTTGATTCTCCTGGATGGTAAGGGATTTTCTCTAAAAAACCCAACAATGCTTGGGCGACTTCATCAGGCTTTTCGAGCATAACCATGTGGCCTGCTTCGGGAAGGATTTGAACCGCTGCATTGGAGATATGATCGGCCAAAAACTGAGAATAACGCGGGGGCGTCAGTCGGTCCTTTTCCCCACAAATTGCAAAACATGGCACCTGAATTCTATCGAGTGCCTCTCTTGCATCGAAAGCATCACAAGCTGTGAAATCGCTGTGCAAAACAGTCGGCCTGATCTCTGCCATTCGTTTCGAGGCCAATTCAATTAGACGCGGATCCGCTTGGGGACCGAAAGCCCACTCGCTGATGGTTTCGATGACCGAGGGAAAAGTCTCTGATCGGGCAGTATTCTCTAAAAGAGCAGGTGCCACCTTCAAACGTGCTCCAGTTCCCACCAATCCCAATGCCAGGACAGACTCAGGGTGTTGAATTCCTAAGGTCAGAGCAACCGCTCCTCCCATAGAATGTCCCACAAAAGCAGCTTTATGGATTTGTAAAGCCTGCATCCAGTTCAGGATGCTTTCTGCATAGGCGGCGATGGTTTGTTGACCGCGCCCCTCCGATTTACCATGCCCGGGCAAGTCAAGGGCGTAAACGGGATAATCGGGTAATCTGCGTATCGATGCGGGCCAATGCAGGTGTGTTCCCCCAGCACCATGGATCAATACCACTGGCGGTTTGCGAGCAGCCCCTTGGTGTTCAAAATAGTAGATGTTGGCTTTGATCGGCATGAGACTCCAAGGTTGAACTATTTTATTGGTAATCAAGTGGTTTGGGGTTCTTTGCAGTCAACCAGACACCGCTTCCAACTCCGAGGAACAATCCTCCGAGGGTAAACAGTGGAATACTTTGTAACATCGATATAATCTGTTCTGCTGGGAAATCAGGAACGCCGTGACCGTGTACCCCGGTTTTGAAGGCGACCAGGACCAGGGCGATGGGGATAACGCATAGGCCAGCCAGCAGCCCAATCAGGGCGATCCGCAGCAGGTTTGGGGTGTATTGCTCCAGGTATGTAACTCGTAAAGCGAGCACCCCACTGATAATCAGCGCGAAGACCATCACTGGTGATTCACTTGTGTCTTCTATGGGCAGCCATAGCAGCATCAAAATCCCTACCCCAATTGCGGTGTATTTCAACCAGAGAGGGGCTGGGCGTGATGGATATTCCCTAGG
This sequence comes from uncultured Anaerolineales bacterium, assembly GCA_964458115.1. Classification (GTDB taxonomy): domain Bacteria; phylum Chloroflexota; class Anaerolineae; order Anaerolineales; family UBA11858; genus NIOZ-UU35. The sequence continues at coordinate 56,787 of CAYWIC010000004.1, forward strand.
CTCGATTTTCATTTGGGTGGAAATGTGAAACAATCAGGCACCATGGTGGATGCGGTCAACTGCATCTTCCGTTAGTGGAATAGCAACCTGGATATGAGTTCCTTCTCCAGGTTTGGAGTCTAAGTTCAGCACTCCTTTGACCAATTCAGTCCGTTCGCGCAAATTGACCATTCCCAGGCTGCCGCGGTGTTCGTAAGATGCAGTGACGGCTTTAACATCGAAACCTAAACCATCATCTTGGATATCCAATAAAGCTAACTCTTCTTGGATAGGCCGTAGTCGTACCCAAATATGGTCTGCCTCAGCGTGTTTGCGGGCGTTATTGACTGCCTCTTCGATAATATAAAAGATAACCCCTTGTTGGTCCATCTCTAACTGGGAGACAACATCCTCAGAGATTTCGAGTACCACATTCTGGTCATAGGTTTCTTTCATCTTCTCGGCCATGGAATGCAGTGCAGCAGCCAAACCCTTAGATTCAAGAACGAGCGGGCGCAGGGTAAAGAGCATATGGCGGATTTCTTTTGTAGTCAGACGGGCAAGATCTTCGATCTTGTACATTTCGTCGGAGGCCGCACTTTGGTCACGTTCTATTAACCGCCGGGCAAAGTTGACTCGCATGGCGATGGCAGCTACGGATTGTGTAGGACCATCGTGAAGATCTCGGGCCAATTTCTTACGGGCTTCCTCCTGAATTTCCATCATGCGTTCTTTTTCGATTTCCAGGTCTTGGTATAGCCGGGCATTTTGGATGGAAACTACGGCTTGTTTAGCAATGATGTTGAGCACTTCGCGATTACTGGTGGAGAAGAACTGCTCATTGGGGTGGGCGAACAAGATCACCCCGTATGTATCAATCCCATGCCTCAGGGGGATACAGTAACCCGAACGGCAACTTTGGAAAGCCATGATCTTTCCCAGTTCGGGGTCTTTGGCCAGATCCTGAGCTGGGATGGCGCCACCCTCATCGATCACCTCGCGTAATAGACCCTGCATCCCTGGGAATGTCTGATGCATGTCGGCGGGTGTAAGTCGTCGGGAAACCCCAATATACAGGCTGGCAGCTTCTTCATCCCCGCTTGAGAATAACAATACTGCTCCAATCAAACGGTCGCCAGGATCATCTGTAGATGTTAGCGCTTGCATGCTGATTTCTAAGGCCAGTTCCAGGACGCGGTTATAGTTCAGCGTAGCGGTCAGGTTGGTCAGCATGGTGGAGATCTCGCGGAGACGCCCGGCGTCGAGTTGCTGGGTATGAACCTGGGCCATCTTCTTGCGTTTCTGGACCTGTGATTTCAGGTGCTCCTTGCGAACCTGCTCTCTCCGAAGCCAATAGAAGCTGGTGAGACCACCTCCGACAATGAATGCGATCCCACCTACAGCAGCGATCAAGATGCGTGGATCAAGCGAGAGGATTGTATTGAGAATGTCCATGTTCAAATGAATAAGGGAGTTATAAGTATCTCGAATCCCGATAGTGAGGGTTATGCGCATATAATCATACCCCAAATACCCCCAAATAGCAAAACGATAGTACCTTGGCGCTATTCATAAAACATGACACACTCTGAACTTTATTGTCCATTATTTACCCCCTCCCCCCGAATATCAGCGGGAGATGCCCTTGGGCATTCCTAGCACCCTCTCGCCGCCTTGGCATACGAAGCACTCCTTCTACGAGGAGTGCCAGGAATGGATATATTTCTGAAAATCTAAAAAACCTAAATTTTGGGGCGACTCAGGTTTTCGTTCTAATCGTCCATGTGCTGGATGATAGCGTCACCGAACTCAGAACATTTCAAAAGAGTCGCTCCATCCATCAGGCGGTGGAAATCATAAGTGACCGTTTTGGCTTTGACTGCTTCGCGCATCCCTTTCAGGATCAAATCAGCAGCTTCGTGCCAGCCCAAGAAGCGGAACATCATCTCGCCGGAAAGGATCACCGAGCCGGGATTAACCTGATCTTTATCGGCGTATTTTGGGGCTGTTCCGTGGGTGGCCTCGAAGATGGCGTGTCCGGTTTCATAGTTGATATTGGCGCCGGGGGCAATTCCCATACCGCCTATCTGAGCAGCCAGCGCATCGGAGAGATAATCTCCGTTCAAATTCATCGTTGCCAGAACATCAAATTCTTTGGCACGGGTAATGGTTTGTTGGAAAACGATATCTGCAATGGTGTCTTTGATGCGCAGTTTGTTTTTCCATTTTCCATCCCCATGCGATTCCCAAAGGGTCAGGGCTGCCTCGACCTCGTCAAGGATTTCTTGCTGCTTTTCAGGAGCCATCATGTCGAAACCCGGGTCGATCATCCGAGCGTTTTCTTCGACGCTCAGATCAGGGTTGTCTTCTTTATTCCCCAAAATCCAAGTTTCGCGTTCGGTCACAACGTCGGCGCGGAATTCACGCTTGGCAAGCTCGTAGCCCCAGTTACGGAAGGCGCCTTCGGTGAACTTCATGATATTGCCTTTGTGTACCAGGCTAACGCCCCTGCGATCGTTGTCCAGGGCCCACTGAATGGCAGCACGCACCAGGCGTTCAGTGCCCTCTTTGGAGACTGGTTTGATGCTAATTCCGGCAGTATTGGGGAAGCGCAATTTTGCGTATTGCTCAGGGAATCTTTCCTTTAGTGTATCTCGAAAAGCTTGATTCTCTTGGGTGCCATATTGAAATTCAGCACCAGCATAGATATCCTCGGTATTTTCTCGGAAGACGACCATATCGACATCTTCGGGGCGCTTCACTGGGGATGGCGTGCCGTCCAGATATTGAACTGGGCGCTGGCAGACATACAGGTCCAGATATTTGCGCAAAGCAACATTCAACGAACGAATGCCGCCGCCAACCGGGGTAGTCAGCGGTCCTTTGATCCCTACCAAATATTCGCGGAATGCTTCAACGGTTTCATCAGGCAACCATTCACCAACCATGTCGAAAGCCTTCTCTCCTGCGAATACTTCCATCCAATGAATTTTTCGTGTACCGCCGTAGGCTTTTTCAACCGCAGCGTCGAACACGCGCACCGAAGCTTTCCATATATCGCGGCCAGTTCCATCACCCTCAATGAATGGCAGGATAGGATTATCAGGTACCTGAAGTTTTCCGTCCTTGATGCCGACTTTTGAGCCCTTTTCGGGAATTTCAATAATAGAATATGTCATCGCTTATCACTCCTTGATTTAAACTGATTCGCCCCTCCAACCGTGATGCAATTTGCACGACATAGATCGTTCACAGCAACTTGCATGACGTTTGGAGCCACTCTTTAGATGCGCTAAAGGCAGAAATGTTACACGTGGGAGTGGCAATTCGATTATAGCATTCCCGAAACCTACCGGGCAACACCCATATTATTTTGGTGTACTCCCATTTCATTTGGTTATCATTTGGCGCGGTATAATCTGATCGGCCAGGGGTTTTCACCCTGGTATTTTCTTTACTATTCTACGGAGTCTTACATGCCTGAAGAAAACACCACAACACCGTCTCCAATGAACTGGCATTCGATTGAGGCTAAAGAAGCCCTAGAGAATCTTGGCGTTTCAACAGAAACAGGTTTGACATCTGCAGAAGCACAAAAACGCCTGGGAACCTACGGCCTGAACCAACTGAAGGAAGCGCCTCCTACTACGATCTGGCAAATGCTCTGGGAGCAGTTCCGAGATTTTGTAGTCACGCTTCTCATCGTAGCTGCAGTTATCTCAGCTCTGCTGGGGGATTGGGTCGAAGCGGCGGCGATCATGGCGATTGTGATCTTGAACGCTGCGTTGGGAGTGTTCCAAAATCGCCGCGCGGAGCAAGAACTGGCCGCTCTGCGCCAACTGGCTGCACCCGAAGCCGATGTCATGCGAGATGGACACCGTGTCAGTGTCCCTGGCCGCGAACTTGTACCTGGGGATCTTGTCTTCTTGGAGGCCGGAAACTATATCCCTGCTGATGTGCGGCTGATCGAATCTGTCAACCTTCGGGTTGATGAGGCCCCCCTGACGGGAGAATCGGTCCCGGTGAAAAAGGATTACCGCACGGTATTCCCCCCCAATACTCCAACCGCTGACCGAGAGAACACTGCATTCATGGGCACGGTGGTCACCTATGGCCGTGGGCAAGGCGTTGTTGTCGGCACCGGTATGACCACCCAGATTGGCCGTATCGCCGAGATGCTGCAATCGGTGGAGCAGGAACAGACCCCCTTGCAGAAACGCCTTGATCAATTGGGTCGCACTTTGGGATGGGCAGCCCTGGCGGTTTGTGGACTGGTATTCCTCCTGGGGTGGTTGCGCGGTACTCCTCCCCTCGAGATGTTCATCATCGCCGTCAGTTTGGCCATCGCCGCCGTCCCCGAAGGTTTGCCTGCAGTCGTAACCATCAGCCTGGCCCTGGGCATGCGTGAGATGATCAAGCGCAATGCCCTCATCCGACGCTTGTCCTCTGTAGAAACCCTGGGCTCTGCCACGGTGATCTGCTCCGATAAGACTGGCACCCTGACCCAGAACGAAATGACCGTCACCCGCGTGGCCGCTGATGACGAATTCATCGCTGTCACCGGCAGTGGTTACAGCATCCAGGGTGAGTTCTTGATGGACGGTGACCTTGTCCGGCTGACGGATTACCCGGCGATCCTGACCACCTTATGGATCGGCGCCCTCAATAACGATGCCGTACTCGAGACCGAGCGCCTGAGCACCGATGAGTTGGTTTACCGTGTTGTAGGCGATCCCACCGAAGGGGCTTTGCTGGTAGCAGCAGCCAAAGCTGGGGCTATGCCGATCCTGTTGAACGAAGCCTACCCGCGCATCCAGGAAGTTCCTTTCGATTCGGAACGCAAACGCATGGTCACGGTGCACACCGTACGCGACCCTCAGCCCGAGGATATCTCTCCATTTTACGATACACAACAGCGCGAGTGGTATATCGTTGCTGAAAAGGGTGCTCCTGACGTGGTGCTCCAGCAGTGTACTCACTATCAGAACCGCGAAGATAAAGCGGTTCCCCTGGATGACGAGCAGCGCCGCCGTATCTTGGCTGCAAATGACTCTATGACGCAAGATGCCTTGCGAGTGCTGGGTGTTGCCTATCGCGTGGCCCGCGATCTAGACTCCGACCACGACGGGGAGTTTATGGATGATGGCATCGAGGAGAATCTGATCTTTGTAGGCCTGATTGGCATGATCGACCCCGCTCGCCCCGAGGTAACCCCTGCTCTGGATACGGCGACTCATGCTGGTATACGCACGGTAATGATCACGGGAGATTACCCTAACACCGCTCGTGCGATCGCCAGGGATATTGGATTGCTCCGGGAAGGACATGGTGTACTCACTGGGGTCGAACTCGATGAGATCAACGACCAGACTTTGCAAGAGAAAGTTGTTCACACCGATGTTTTCGCCCGCGTTTCACCCCAACACAAGATGCGCGTGGTTCAAGCCCTGCGAACTAATGGTGAAGTGGTCGCCATGACCGGTGACGGTGTCAACGATGCACCTTCCATCAAGCAGGCTGATATCGGCGTTGCCATGGGTATCACTGGCACCGACGTGACCAAAGAGACTGCTGACATGGTGCTCACCGATGATAACTACGCCAGCATTGTTTCCGCAGTGGAGCAGGGCCGTGTGATCTATAGCAACATCCGCAAGTTCGTCTATTACCTGCTATCCTGTAACTTGGCCGAGATCGCCATCATTTTCCTGGCTACCTTGATGGGTCTGCCCTCGCCCTTGACGGCCATCCAATTGTTATGGCTCAACCTGGTAACGGACGGAGCCCCGGCTCTAGCCCTGGGTGTCGAGAAGGGTGACCCCGATATCATGGATCGTCCCCCGCGCCCCCCTAAGGAGCCGATCATCAACCGCGTCATGCAGATCGGCATTGTTGTGCAAACTGTTGCCATCACAGCGATAACGCTTACGGCTTATTGGATCGGGTTGACTCTGTATTCCGATCAACATGAGATCGCCATGTCGATGGCCTTTGTAGCGCTCTCTTTTTCCGAACTGTTGCGGGCTTTTACTGCCCGTTCTGAGAATATCCCCATTTTACAGATTGGACTGTTTAATAATCGCGCCATGAACTGGGCAGTGATTTCTTCGTTGGTGTTGCTGCTAGCTGTAGTCTACGTGCCCTTCTTACAGCCTGTCTTCAACACCGCCCCCCTGAACTGGAGCCAGTGGCAATACCTGCTGCCGTTGCTCTTCGTCCCCGCATTGGCAGCGGAGGGAACCAAAATATTCCTTTCCAGAAGGAGGGCGCAGGCGTCTTAGTTTTAAATTTCGAGAAATGTGTAAATACCTCGCAAGGCATAATATCGAGCGAGGTATTTTTAATTTGTTGAAAACTCCTCTTTGCTAATAAACTGCCCCCCCGAAATCTGTCGATCTTTGAGCTTCTTGTTGCGGTCGAAGGTCATCTCGACCTCGATTTTCTGGAAGCAGCGCTGATTGCCGATGATCATTTTGCGGCAGAAGTAAGTATCTCCTTCATCTTTTTCGGCATAGCGGATGCTGAGGTCGCTGTGAAGATTTACGCGCGTTTTGATCTTCTCACCGCAGCGGTCACACTGCACATAGAGCCAATAGGCCGGTGTGTCACTAGACCCTGAAGAAGTGAAAAAGTCAGCGATTTTCTTGAGTAGTCCCATGATCGTTCTCTCCATATGAATGTAAAATATTTCAGATCTCAGTTAATTCCCATTTTGCTCTCCATTTCCCCAAAAATGTCAATTTCCATAGCGATTCCTAGAGAGCCATTATTGCTTTGTGTTTCCTTCGTGTTCTGGGTGGCGAAAAATTTCTCGGATTTAAATTTCTTGTAGCCGAAATGAGCTGATTATTATGATTGCATCTTCACAATGCGGTCTAAGCGGAAATTTCTCTCCGACTCGCACAGATGGCAATAGGCGATCAGGTATATGGAATTATGTGCGGAAAGCACCTGTTTTGGCGTGATCCAGCGCTTGGATTTGCGGCCCTTTTGATCCTGGTACGTGATATGAAGTTGCTCGCCACTTTTGAGAGCCTCTTCGATGATGGGGGGAAGCAAGATATCTTCGGGCGATCGATATTGAGAAGTATAACCGCTGATCAGTTCATCGAGATGAGTAAAACCCTCTTTTCTCAATTCTCGCAGAAAATGCTGGAAAACCCGCCGGGTGGTGATTACATCACCAAGGGCGCGGTGCGCGTTGGGGGTTGGGATGCCTAACTCTTCGGCGATGGAACCCAGGCTGTTGGAGTGGAAATAAAAAAATTGTCGGGCTAGCCCGAGAGTGTCGATTACCTGGGGTGCCTGAAATTTTTTCCCTAGACGGGAGAATTCACTGTCAATGAAGCCTAAATCAAAAGGAGCATTGTGGCAAATGATGACGGCATCGGAGAGTAGTGATTCGGCACGTTCGCCAATTTCTGCAAAAAGAGGCGCGTCGCGCACATCATCGTTGGTTAAACCATTTACGCGTGACGCCCCTGGGGAGATCTCGCGCTGGGGATTCACCAATGTCGTAAATGAGTCCTGGATTTCATTTCGATGGACGCGTTCGACGGCGATCTCACAGATCCGATCTCCAAACCATGCCGAGAGACCCGTAGTTTCAACGTCCAGGAAAGCGAAGGTATAGGACTTGATATCGATCATTTACGAAAAAATTACATGTTCTTTCAAAAATTTCTCAACAGTTGAGAAGAAGTGCTCGATGGTCTCAGCTTTTCGGAAACCATGCCCCTCACCCGCGTAGAGGTGGTATTCGTGGGGTACTCCGTTGCGCTGCAATGCTTCGACAATGGCATCCGATTGAGCCTTGGGGACGACCTTATCATCCTCACCCTGGAAAACAATGATGGGGTCCTGGATCTTGTCAGCGAAGAAAATCGGAGAGCGTTCGCGGTAGATCTCAGCGGCTTCGGGCAATGAGCCCAAGAGAGAATCCGAGTAACGTTCTTCGAATTTGTGCGTGTCCGCTACCAGGGTGAACTGATTTGCGACACCATAAAGGCAAATCCCAGCCTTGAACACACCAGGATAATCTTCCAAGGCCTTGAGTACCGTGAAACCTCCGGCGCTGCCACCCATAATCACCAGTCGATCCTTGTCAGCGCGCCCTTGTGTGGCCAGATGACGCACACCGCTGACTGCGTCCTCGACATCATAAATTCCCCAATTGTCCCTGAGTTTGTCGCGGTAGGCGCGTCCGTAGCCAGTGCTACCGCGGTAATTGACCTGCAGAACAGCGTAGCCGCGCGTTGTGAAGAACTGCACATTGCTGTAAAAGCTCGCCCCGCGCTGACTGGTAGGCCCGCCGTGGATCAGGGCGATCAATGGCGGACTACCTACAGTCTCATATCGGTCAGACTGAGGTTCATAGAATAGGCCATAGACCTGCTCACCATCCATGCCTTGCCAGCTGAGTGACTCGGGTGGGGTATAGGTTGAGGGGGGTATATCCTCGGATGTCGAACGTCGCCAGACACGCGTCCCATCTTTTTGGAAGAAAGAAATCACTCGCGTTGGAGTCAACCCTCCAGAAGCAATCAGCGCCAGTTGCTCACGTTGTGGGCCTACTGCGATCTGTTCTAGCCAGGTGTATTCTTCATCGAGAGAAAGTTGTTTGGCTTCCCCACTGGAGATATCCACCTGCCAGATACTGTTGAATCCTTCCTGGATGCGTGTGCAGTAAATACTTTCGCCAGAAGAGCTGAATCCGTATGTGCGCATCCCTTGTACCCAGGCTGGAATGCCATGTTCGGATTCTCCATGGGTCAATTGGCGGTACTCCTCGCTCTCCAAATCATATACATAAAGGTGCCACCAGCCGCTTTTGTCGGAAACATACGCCAGGTAACGACCATCGGGAGAGAACTGAGGCTGGAATATGGAGGTTTCTTCGTCTCCAGCAATAGTCATCGTCTCACTGACTTGCCATTTTTCAACCTGCAAACTTGCAATTTGTAGCTTGGTTCCATCCCATGGCATTTGGGGATGATTCCAGGCAATCCAGGCGATGCGTTCTCCATCGGGATGCCAGCAGGGCTGCATGTAGAAGTCATCTCCCGAGACCAGCTTTTGGGGCCAGGCGTTCCCATCTGAATCGATGATGGCTAGCGAGTCTTTGCGTTCATAGGTGTGGATGTAGAGCAAATGCTGACCATTTGGGGAGAGAGTAGGGGAAGCAGCGGCTCCAAACGCGGGCGAGATTGGACGAGCTGTACCCCCTCCGGTTTGAGTGGGTTGCCGGTAAATTCGCTTAGATTCCTTTTCTACGAAATACACATTCCCACCCCCCACGCTGAAGTCTCCACCTCCATAGCCGACGCCTGCGCTAACGGCGAAGTCGCTATTTAGATCGCGTGGCGCGCTGTCATCGGGGGGCTGCACAACCAGAACACCCTGACCTGAACGGCTTTCTCGCCATACCAGCGTGCCGTCGTGATCCCAGGCTACATCGCTGAAGCCAATCCCGCGTGCTAATCGTTTGGGCGAAATTGGGCTGGGCCACAATCCGAATTGCTTGGGTAGTTTTTGGTGTGTCATGCTAACTCCTCAGAAATTGAATGTTCTATTGTGCTAACTTGAGAACGCATGGGTTCAAATGATAAACGATGAATTGGTGAAGGTCCCAACGTCGATATCGCTTTTCTATGGGCAGCTGTACCATAGCCTTTGTGATCTGCTAGCCCAAATCCGGGGTACTCATCATCAAGCTCCATCATGTGGTTGTCGCGGCTAGTTTTCGCCAACACCGAAGCTGCCGCAATGCTCAGGGAGCGCATATCCCCTTTGACTAGCGAAGTTTGCTGCAAAGCTGAATTGGGCAGAAGGATATAATCGATTAGCAGGTATTCAGGGGCGATGCTCAAAGTCTCCAGCGCTCGCAGGGCAGCCAGTTGGGTGGCAGGGACGATACCCAGGCTGTCAATCTCACCTGGGGTAGCAAATCCCACCCCAAAGGCCAGGGCAATCTCTTGAATAGGCAAGGTCCAGGATTCTCGCTGGGAGGCGGTCATTTGTTTGGAATCGCGCACCCCGTTCAACTCTCGCGTGACATTCCGCTCCGGAGGCAAGATCACCGCGGCAGCGGCGACAGGTCCAGCCAACGCGCCGCGTCCGGCTTCATCGATCCCTGCAATCTTCAGGATGTCATTCTTCCAGAGGGTCAACTCCCAATCCAGGGTTGGAGCCTCTGGGATTAGCGCGGGGTCAATCTTGGGCGTCATATTGCCCTCGACGGGCGTTTTTGCGGATGGTCCAGATATCAAGTACCATTTGCAGCGCGTCGCGAACCGGACTCAATTTTGTGTCGGCGTTGAAGTACCAGGGGATGGGGATTTCGAAAATGCGGTATCCGCGCAGGCGTGCCATGAATAGCAATTCGATATCGAATGACCAGCCAGTAAGTGTTTGGTGTTTGAAGAGATCTTCGGCGATGGATGCCCGAAAGCATTTAAACCCGCATTGCGTGTCGTGGATGCCGGGTAGTGCCAGAGTGCGGATGATCAAGTTGATTGCGCGCCCCCCCAGGTGCCGGAACTCTGGTTCATTGTAGCGCACAGCCCCTGGGGCCTCGCGCGAGGAGATGGCCAGATCGAAATCTTTCAAGACAGGTGGGATGAAGCGATTGATCTCAGCGATGGGCATGGAAAGATCGGCGTCGCACATAAAGCGGTATTCTCCCCTGGCCGTCAGCATACCTTTGCGTACCGCTGAACCTTTTCCCGGAAAAGATTCGTGTAATACGGTTAGTTCTGGGTGATCCTTGGAGAATGACTTTGCGATTTCGAGTGTGTTATCCTGACTGCCATTTTCGACGACGACCACTTCAGCAACATACTCTTGAACCCTTAAAAAATCGAACACCTGCCCAAGCGTATTAGGCAGGCGAGTTTCTTCGTTGTAAGCTGGGATGATGATAGATAAGAGTGGGTTCTCCACGATGTTTTCCGTAGGTTTGAATTGAAGGGCGCGGCGGAATTACGTTTGGGTTGATTGCTATACTTTGAGATGCACTGTTTTCGGTGGTTATCCTGGTCAGGCAGTCAGGACGATCAGGAACAAGAAGATCACCAGGACGATCACTTCAGCAAATACGAAAGCTCCCAAAATCAGCCATTGACGCTTGGAGAAAGCGGCCTTTTTGTGAAGAGGTCTCACTGCCTGGTCGAAACTCGAATCCAGGGTTTGGGGCAGCGCTCTGCCTTGAGGGGTTTCTGCGGGGGTCACGACCTCAGCAGATTCCCGACTCAGTTCGATAGCCTGGATAAGCTTGTAGCGTCTCTCCCGATCCATAACTGGGGGTGTGGTTTTGATTTGGCCCGTAAATCTGTCCAGGCCATCGATTAACACAACGCGCACATCGGGCCTGTCAGTGTCGACATGCGTACCTGGGTCGGTCAATACCAGAACACCCTCGGTAGAAACTTCCGTGTAGCCTTTATCTTTGACATAGGTGTCTACCGCGCGTGCAAGGAGTGTCGTGCGCATAACAAGGTTAGGGGATGAAGGCCGGAAGGCGCCATCGCGTTTGTCCATTACAGCCCAAACGTTTTCCCTGGCACGGAAGATGCCGCTGGCTGGGCTGTTGTTGAAGACAGTAACACCAGCTGGCCCCACCAGAATGAAAGGAATCAGGACATCAACATTGGGCAGGGAAATATTTCGCAGGAGCGTATAGGAATTATCCAGCGATCTCATCAGATAATAAACGACATAATCTTGCGATTGCATATCCCCAGGCCAGCTAAATCCGTGCTTAAAGATCGCCTTCAACAGGTCAGTGAAGGGGAGTTTGCCACCTTGATATGGAATTGGGGAAAAATCTCGTACAATCATTTCATTGGCTCCCTATCGAGAAGCTCAAGGTTTCTTGCTGTAGAGGTGATTATACCAGTGACTTTAAGGGAAAAAACAGGCTCTCTTGGAATTGCCGGGGTGATCCCCCAGATTTAGGGGTGAGTGGGGTGCGGAGCACCCCACTCACCCCTAAATCTGGATAGTCCCACGGTGTTTCCTGGAGACCCAAAAAACACTCAAAAGTATTGCCTGAATACGGATGGTATGGGATTGACCCCACAACATCTACTCTGGCATAAAATCTGTAATGATGTGCTAAAAAATTGGCACTCCTTCGAGATGGTCAACGTCCCCTTTTGAGTCACCTGCAACGATTACCTCCGAACCTTCTTTCCCCACTAAGCGGATGGCAGTTGTAATTTCGAAATCATTGCCCATGCGAGTTTTGCGTTGCCCGGCATGGAAACGGGCACCACCTTTGAGCCGTTCGACCAACGTTGCCCGATCGAGTTTCATCCAATCTGTGAAGACAAAACCTTTACGTTCATAGGCTCGAACCCAATCGATTTGCCCATCGGGTGCATAGTGAACGGCTTCGATCACGCCATCATATTTCTTTTGTTTGATCATTTGGTGTTCCTCCGTTATAAACGTAATGCGTAAAACGTAGGTTATAAACGTTTTACGCATTATATATCATGGTCGGGGTGCGGGGACTTGAACCCCGGACCTCTGCGTCCCAAACGCAGCG
>CAYWIC010000005.1:0-61196 GCA_964458115.1 uncultured Anaerolineales bacterium
GATGGCCCGTTCGTCCAAATCGTCGCTTTTCCATTTTCTTCCTCCTAGGTAAAAGTCTCTTTACTAGTGACAGTCACCTGTAATCTTACTCCCTGCTTGCATTATCATACAGAAAGTATAATCTACTCATGCTCAAATGGCGGTATCTCTGGCTGGCCCTCTGGGTGATCGGAATCCTGTTCCCCATGGCCTGGATCGGGAAACATTCGACAAAATTCCTCCAGGTATTCGATGCGATCTTCGCTCCAGAATGGATGCATTGGGTCATGCATGCCTTCTTAATCGCTGGACTGGCGGTTTTCGTGTTGAAGGCAATTGACCGTCCAGTGACTATTTGCTCTTTAGGATTGGTCCTAGGGATTACCCTGGTTGTCGCTGGCCTTCAAGAGGGCTGGCAGGTGATCTCAGGCGTCCAAATCCTGGGTTGGAACTCGCTGTTTGACTTGGGGGTGGATATGGTCGGAGCCGTGATAGGTTTTGGAATTGTGATAGTATCCCGGAAACTCCAAGCCTTCAAAGAAGGCCGTTTCCGGGATACTTGAATCACTCATTAAGCACATAATCCAAGGCGTACTGCGCATCGGAATAGAAACGATTGGCCTCCAACGCCGCATTGAAATCAGCCACCGCACCATTGATATTCCCCTGACGATAGAGCCCCCAGCCATGCCACAAGAGTGCTTCTTCTGAGTTGGGTGTGCGTTGTAGAGCATAACCCGTCAGAGTAAGCAAATCATCATTGCGACCACTATGAAAATAGGCGAAGAATGGTCCAAACTGGTAGCGCAGCATCCGTTGGGGGAGACCGTGTGTGCGGGCATTATCATAGGCCTGAGCAGCTTCCTCGTAACGTTCGAAAAACAACAAATTTGTTCCCAGGTTGAACCAGGCAAAGGCGTCTTCGTGGTTGGCATCGATCTCGGCCTGAGCGGCTTCCAGGGCAAGTTGACGGTTATGATCCTCCTCCCACGCTGAACCCAGGATGGCTTTGACCGTCTCCTCCTGGTAGGGCAGGTAGATCAACATATACAAGCGATTGAACGGCTGCCAATATTCATCCACCGTAGCGAAATCCAATGTACGGTTCGGGCCGCGGTAGGTATCCTGCACGGTGAAGGTCCCCCGGGCTTCATCATAGCCAGTGATCAACAGGTAGTGTGCCGCCCAAAGATCATCATTAGGCCAGTACTCTCCATCGAAGAAGAAACTGGCCTCGATCAACACCGGTATTTCTGCTGCCACGAACTGTTTGAGCAATGCCAGATCGCCGCCCACGCGATATTGGGTGTTCAACCAGCCAGCGTAATTGCGGGCGAAGTGCGCCATCTCTTCCATATTAACATTGCGGTCTTGTCGCACAGGCTTGATTAGAGTGGAGATATCGAATTGATCGCCCTCCCAGCCATAAAAATGCAGATACCCTGAAAGGGCCGCCGGTCCGCAGTTATTCCAATCCTGCTGCTCCCAGCCCTTGGCTTCCAACTCAACCTTCTCGGGAAGTGGGGTCGCCGAGGCGGTAGGGGTAACCATCGGAGTTGGAATATCTGTGCTGGCATTGGTGGGGATTGCCGTAGCGGTGAGGGGCGCTGTGGGTAAAGGTGTGGCTGTATTAGCGAGGGCCCGCGTTTCCACTTTCGGGGTGGGCAGTGCTTCAACAGGGTTGATCACGCCCCTGAGGTAGGTCATGGCAATATCCAACCTCCACGAGAGCCTTTGGTTGATGGATGGGACCTGGTATAACAGCAAACCAGCAATGACCAGTGAAACCCCGAAAAGCACAATTCTACCGATAAGTTTTTTCAACATGCACCGAATTGTATCCATCAATTCTAAATATGTCATCGCGAGGAACCGCCGAAGTGTAGCAATCTCCCAGGTTATAGGAGATTGCTGCACGCCCGACATCGGTGCGCTGCTTTTAGAACTATAGAATTGAACCTCCTCGTTGACGCTGCTATACCCGCATGGTAGAATTTTTCCCGCTCGATTTCGAAGCATTCGAAATCGCCCCCATCGTCTAGTGGCCTAGGACATAGCCCTCTCAAGGCTAAAACCGGGGTTCGAGTCCCCGTGGGGGCACCTTTCTATAGACACAGTATCACCGTCTCTCTAAGGACCGCCCAGATTCGCAAATACTCCCGCTAAGGGAGTATTTTGCTGTGCATGATCATAAACTCAAAGCCTTCACCACCACAAAACGCTCCCTTAGCGGGAGCGTTTCTCTTTCCATTGGTTTCTTGTTATTTTATCTTCCCCTGCTCATCCAGCCACCCCATTTCTTCAGCAACCGCCTTGAAGAACAACTTCAAATCATTCCCTGAAAGGTTTTCAGGTTTTTTCCCGGCCAATGCTGCCAGCGCGGTATCGCTTTCTTTGGAAAGTTTCAACTTGCCATTCTGCAATCGCTCGATCTTCGTCTTTTTAGCCTTTCTACTCACATTCAGTGTTACCATCATTCCACCGCCTTTACAACAGCCACTTGCTGTGCCAGTTTCCCTGTTTTACCAGTGACCACATATTCACCGGCGCTGGCAACTTCGAAGGTAATCGTTCCTAATCCATCATCACTAATTGCTGCTGACTGTTCAATACCGTCGATCAACAATATTACATTCCCAGGTGCAGCTTTGATGTTTACCAATACAACGCCGCCGACCTTGACGAGTGGCATTTGTGGTGAGAGTCCATATTCCCAAGGGTCATGTACTGCAAGTACCGCAACAACGTCTGGACGACGCTGAATTTCTGTCTCACCATCAACATCCCAAACCTTTCCGCTTGAATCGCACCCGCTTATCGAAATACCTGCGGCCCTTAACTCGGCGTCTAAATTATTAGTGTTGAACATAACTCTCTCCTACGCAAAATGCTCTGTGATCATTCCAGTCACGGTGTACACTGTGGTCCCGTACCATGTGGTTGATCCACCAGTTTGGCTGATTTCAAGGCGTTGAATGTAATGATAACCTGCTCCGGGGTAACCTCTATACAATGCCAGTGTCAGTTTCACACCATCTGTGTCTGATCGACCTCCGTGAATGAGTGCGCTGTTTGATGATGTCGAATTTATCCCTATACCAATTGACGACCAGTTTCCCATCGATGAGTTATTCGTTTGCGTGTGGTTGATTGCTCTTACCAAAACGTCATCAAATCCTAAGACCACCTCGACCCTTGCGACCCCAACAGCTGTATTGGCACGAGCAGCCCTCCAGGTGGCGGTTGTGTATGTCCAACTCGATGTGGAATCTTGACAATTCGTCCACCTGTTCACTCGATTGAACATGTTCCACAACAATCGACGTTCTTCGCTATCTTCAGTTTGTGCTACTGTGCTCGTCGTTTTGA
This sequence comes from uncultured Anaerolineales bacterium, assembly GCA_964458115.1. GTDB lineage: Bacteria > Chloroflexota > Anaerolineae > Anaerolineales > UBA11858 > NIOZ-UU35. The sequence goes on from CAYWIC010000005.1 coordinate 3,349, forward strand.
AAGTCCCCAAATAAAGACCCTTCTGGGCATCGACTGTATATGTGTTCGCTCCATTCCGAACGGTCATCGAGACTTTGTTCACCTGGTAACCATTCAGCCACTCTAGCTCAGTCGTTCCGGCTCCAGTTCCTCTCGATGATGTTCCAGCCCCAGAATTGCTCCAAGCCGGGCCAGTCCCGATGCGCTTTGTTCCACTGTCATCGAAATAGAAAACATCATATAGTGTATTGGCAGCATGGTTCGGATTGTTCAGCGACAAAGTCAGTGCCGTTTGCTCGATCACCGACCAATCGGACCCATCATATATAGGCAGTTGATCTCCCTTGAAGGGATTCCAATATATGGCGGTTGCGGCAGTGACATCACTCGATGTAATCGGTGTCCCATTCGTCAAAGTCAGTCGTCCACATGCGCGCCGGGTAGTATCACCTCCGGCACTCACAAACTCCCGCTCATCCGTCACGTCACCCGCCGCAATCGTGACCACCGCTGCATCCACAGCCACTTGCGCCAGGCTGATCTCCCAGATCGCTGTATCCGTGGTCAATGTCGGCGGGACCGGTGAAGCCCCAGGCGTGCCCGTAAGCACCACCAGGTCGATCTCACCGGCAGCCCAATCCAATTGCGCCACCACCCGATCGATGCGGTCATTGGTTGGGTCTGCATCTGCGATGGCGAGCACCTCTTCTGACGTCTTTCCCCAGAACAGGTGCCCCTTGATGTAGGCCTTGCCTGTCTTCACCTTGACCTGCATCCCGGTGCTGTCGGCATAGACTTCCAACTTATTCAAGTCTACCGTCGCGTCGCCGGTATCGATCACCCCGGTCGCTAAGAATAGTTCAGCCCATTTCGACAACTGCTCCGTCGTCAAAATCGGTGTGCCTACAAATGGATATGATGATTTTTCCATGTCAGATCCTCTCCAAATTGCTGATCCTGCGGGCCAACTGCCTCTTTACCTCGAATAGGGCAGCCAGCTCCTCGTACATTCGAACCCCTTCAGAACCGATGAACGGCGTGATACTCACGTTTTCCGAGGTCAAAGTGAGGTGCGCTTCTCGGATGGTTTCAGTCACAGCTTCCCCGTCCACCATCACCTTGACCTGGTCGCCCAAGTCGTAATCCTCGTAGAACTCCATATTGGGGATGACTATCGGGACCAGGGTCAGCCCCATCTTCTCGGCGTTCTTCTCAAGCTCCTCGGCGACAGCCTGCTGCAGCTCGTCACTGTCAGCGGTGCTGCGTTGGTCGATGAACGTCTCGATGCGACCATAGCGCACGATGCTCTCACTGTCACCACCCTCTTCGAAGGCCCGTGACACTCCCTCTCCGTCACCCCCACAAATCCCATAATTCCCTGTGGCTGCCTGGAGGTGGTAATAGTGTTCCTTCAGGTTGCCCAATTCCTTCGATAAAACGATGCTGCCTGTCTTGTCTTCGGGCTGGTATACCTGGAACTCGAGATCCACTATCCTGAGCCCCAACCCCCCGCCCTGGATGGCCAACTTCTGCAATAGCTCCAGAAGCGTCTGAAAACGCGCCCTCCCTGTAATGCTGCTGCCCAGCCCGGCGTCCGTCTGCAGCGTCAACCCGCTCACCCGCCTCTCGGTATTGGCATTCGGACCGGCGTTGTAGTCCACATACTGCTTCATGATTGTTTCCGCTGCCCCGGTGCGCACATCATACGCCTGGCTGGTATACGGCGGCCCGCCTGGCACGGGGTAGGCCAGCCGGTCGTTCAGGTAGATCTCGTCGCTGAACCCCGATGCAATCAATACATTCTCATTGGCGTTCCAGCGCCGCTCCATCTTGCGCACAGGTCCAGAGAACTTGGCCACCCCATCTCGATGCAGAACAATCCCGCCACCCCAACTCAACAGGTTGGCAGGCGTTGTCCCCGCCTCCATCGTCAAGGTCCAGGTGCCCACATCGTTGAAGCGCAGCACCGCCTGCAGATTGGCGTAGTTGTCCACTTCTGCCACTCGCTTCCGCTGCTTGTCTCGGATGTAGATCTTATACTCAGCCATCGCTCACACACTCAAATACCTGGGGTAATAATTCAAAGCCACGCTGGAATTCGCATCCGCGCCGTTCATCGTTACCCGCACGCTGTTGTTGCCCTTCTGCAACGGCCACAACGCAGATTCATCCGTCAAGGATGAGAACAGGTTCGTGCCGTCGTTCTTGGTCACAGTCTTCGCATCGTGGCGGGTATCGATGGCCACACTCTCTCCAGTCGAAAGCGTCACCGGCAGGTCGATCTTCTTGTCAGTGGTCAGATTCTCGATCACAATCACCGAACCAGGCCCTGAGATCGTCCACACTGGCCAGGCTTCGACATCTCCGCCATTCGAGACAGTTATATCGGCGAAAATAGCGCTGCTGGTCACCCGCAGAGGTGGCATAGGCAGGAAATACCCCGTCGGCGTCGAAAGCGTCCAGGTATCCACCACTGGGGAGATCGCATACCAGTACGGCACGAACGCCTTGAGTCCCAAAACCAGCCTCGCCAGCCCGCCGGTGATCACCACCGCTTCGAAGCCCCCTCTATAGCGGCAGTGCAGCTCTCGGGTGTTGCTACCTCGAGTCACTCGTAGCTTTCCATCTCCGTTGGATGGGTCGAACTTCGCCGCCAAGTCGCTGAGCCTGTCCTCCAATGCTGCCAGGTTGTCATCCACCACCGCCATGGGGATATCCACATTTCTCGCCTGCGTAACTACGGAATTCAAACGCGTCCCCGGCTTTTCCGGCACCGCTGTTTCGTTGAAGGTGTACGAAGGCAGCCAGATCCCCATCTTGTTAGCCAGGTCAAAGGTGTTCACCTCGTCATCCAGGTCGATGATCTCGTTATCCGGCGTGACCCATTTAAGCTGGTCCATACAGCGTTCTCCAGTTGTTCATCACCCGCATCATCTCGCCCTCGTCCAGTGTTGTGTCCCTGTAGTTATTATGCTGTACCACCGTGACCCGCTCCTCTACTCGCCCTGAGCCAGATGAATGGCTCCCCTCGCCCGGAGCCAACACCGGGGCATTCAGTTCGCTCAACCTGCGCTGCAGATCTGGCAGCCTGCTGCGTGATAGCTGCTTCATCAGGTCCGCCGTTCTTTTCAAGCTCAACTCGAATGGGCTGGGTGAACCTGGCATCCATGCTGCTGATATTTGCAGGTTCGACATAGCTTCTGCTAAGGCTTCCAACGCTTCGACGACCGCGTATATCGCATCAGCCACACCGTAGAAGCTCCTTTCGATCGATCGCAAGTATCCCTTCAACCACACCAGGGCCTGCTTCAACGGACCTGAGATATACTCCTTCAACCTGGTCAGCACGGGGAGCAATTGCTCCTTGATGAACAACCACACCAGCGTCATCGCTTCCAGCAGGTTGACGCTCCACAGTTCTGCCAGCAGCACCAGCGAATTTCCCAGGCCTACCTCTAACAATTCGATGAACGCCTCGAGAAACGGCACCAGCACTTCGCTCATCCAGGCCCACACTTCCATCATCGCGGGCAGCAAGGTGTTCAACCAAACTTCAGACAATATCTGCACGGCCAGTGGAATCTGCACTTGCAGCCAGGTCCACAGCATGTTGAGCATCGGGAAGAAATACGACTGCATCCACAGCCAGAAGTTCGTCAGCGCGGGCACCAACATCGTCTGCCAGATATTTGTCAGCCACTGGATCGCCTGCGGGATCCGCATCTGTAGCCAGTTCCAGACTCTCTCCAACACCGGCCATACCACTCCCCAGGCCGCCGTCATTTTTCCCGAAAGCTGACTTAATTGTTCTGCCGTTCCCATCAGGCTTTGCTCTATTTCAGAAGGCGAACTCCGCTGCAGCCATTCAGGCATTTCCAAATTATCCAAGTTATCAGCCAGATCATTGATCCATCCTGTAACCTCCTCGATCCAGCCTGCCACTGCCTCCAATGTACTGGCAATGGTGTTCAAAAATCCATCCAGCCACTCCAAAGCGGTCTTCAAAGCCCCATCGATGAATTCCTGCAAACTTTCCCACGCCGGTTGTAGATCTTCTGATAGTACCTTCCACACATCCTCGAGCGCAGGCTGCAGTACGTTCTCCCAGAATCCGGCCAGCGCTTCGATCGCTTTTCCAACCACCACTTCCAGTAAATTTGCCAGAGATTCCCAAAATGGAAATACCACCTCGGTCATCCAACTCCACACGGCCTCGATCGCGGGCCTGAGTGTATTTGTCCAGAAATCTGCTAACGTCTGGATGGCCAGGGGTATGTTTGTCGCCAGCCAGTTCCACAATGTTGTAAACATTGGGAAAAGATTTGTCTGCAGCCACAGCCAGAAATTCATTAGTGCCGGGAGCAGCACCGTCAGCCAGGCATTTTTCAACCACTGGAGAGCGACTGGAAGTTTCTCATGTAACCAGCTCCATAGCTGCTGCAAGGCAGGCTGCAAACTTCCCCACACTTCCATCATTTTGTCACGGATCCCCAGCCAGTTGTTCTCCCAGGCGTTTCGCATTAGCGCCACCACTGCCACCATCGCCGCTACTGCCGCGATCACGGCCAGGATCGGTGCCAGAGCTCCCCAGATCACCGGGATCAGGATCGCCCCAATCGCCAGCGCTGCCCCAATCACCACGTCTTTCATGCTTACGAACTGCGTGATGAACTCCCACACCGGTGCCAGGATCTCGCTCAACGATGCCCACAATTCCTGCACCCAACGTGCAAAATCGTTGATCGCTCTGCCGATCGCATAGGCCTTCTCCTCTCCCACACCAAATAACTGGATCAGCTCACCTAGGTAGTTGCTGCCATAGTAGAGATCCTCGAAAAGCGCTCCAAATCCCCCCTGCTGCATGACCTCGAACATCTTGCCGATCGTCTCACCCACTGCGGCAATCCAGTTGCCAATCCGTTCCAGAATAGGCTGCAGCGCCGTCAACATATTGTTCAGAATAGGGATGATGAAATCGGCGATCGTGAACCCTACATCCCGCAGCGAGTTCTTGAATTTCTGGATCTTGCTTTCTGTGGTGGCATACCTTTGGGCTGCCTCTGCTGCCAAAGCCACATTCTCTTTCCAGGCTTCGCTGGACATATCGATGCTGTCACCCAGCAGCTCTCCCGCTCCCGCCAATGACAGGAATGAGCGGATCAGCCGCTGGTCCTCGAGCCCCAGGTCGCTCAGGATATTGATCGCTTCGTCACCTGATTCCCCCAACTGCTCCACGAACTGCGTGAACAAACTCGCCGGGCCGCCCTCCGTCGCCCACTGGTCTGCAAATTCCTGGGCGCTCATCCCTGCTGCCTGGGCGAACTTCTCCAGCTCTCCGCCCCCACTGGCCACTGCCTCGGTCATCGCCAGCAGCACTTTCTGCACCGCTGTTCCACCAGCTTCGGCCTGGATGCCCACCGATGAGAAGGCTGCCCCAATCCCAAATACCTCTGCTTCTGATAACCCCGCAATCTCCCCCGCTCCGGCGATGCGCTGGGCAAAGTTCAGGATATCCGCCTCCGTGGTTGCCATATTGTTGCCCAGCTCCACCACCGCTGAACCCATGCGCTCGATCTCTTCCTGCGAAGTTCCCATGATATTGGCGATCTGCGCAAATCCCTCCGCTGCTGCTTCTGTGGTCAGGTTGGTCGCCACCCCCATCGCCGCAATCGTCTCGCTGAAATCCAGCAAATTCTCCCTGGCGATGCCTAACTGCCCGCCCAGCTCACCGATGGCCATCAGCTCTTCGACAGCGATCGGCACATCTTTGGCCAGATCTCGATAGCCTTGCAGCATCAGTTTCCCCGCTTCCGTCAGGTTGCCGAATTCATCTCGCAGCCCCTCCGTTGTTTTCGTCACCCCCGCGAAAGCACTTTCCAGGCTAATGCCCCCCTTCACCGCCAGCACGCTCAGTCCGGCCAGCGCTGCACCACCAGCCACGGCCACCATCTTCATCGCCCCGGCCATCTTCTGCCCGGCGTCATTGAACGTGCTCTTCAGCGAGTTCATCTGCGCCTTCGCTGACATAACCGAGCTCCGCACCCCTCGGGTATCGATGACGACCTTTCCGTATGCGTTTCCTAACTGGATAGCCATGGTTAAGACCTAATACCTAATCACTAATATGCGAGACATGCAAACCTGCCAACGTGCAAACTTGCAACGCCCTCACCACACACCATCCGGCGCATTAACCTTCTTCAACGCCCTTCCTCGCGCTGAAACATAATCCCGCTTCCCGGATCTTTGCTTTGGAGCCTTTCGTTTTGGATCCATTGCCTGAGCCTCGGCCTCTTTTCCTACTACCAGCGTGACCACATCCAACTGGTACGCCGCCCACTCATCCCTGATCCCTAGCAGGCTGCTCGGTCTCTGATGGTACGCCGTTCCCAGATAGTGCAGCATCTCCAGGTTCTCCCGCTTCTTCACGAAAGGGCTTCAGCTCGGCTGCCCCCTGGTTTGCCCACTGGAAGATGAAGAGCTTATCCTCAGCCGGGATCTCATCGATCCCCAGGGCATTCGCACTGGCTTTGGCCTTCACCGGCGGAGCGATTACGCACCTCAGCACCATCTCGTTGAATACACCCGAAAACTTAGGGAACTCAGCCATATCGATGCTCATCGACATTTGCTCTTCCCCTTCCTTCCCGGTCAGCTCGTCCACCAGGCCCAGTAAAGGCGTAGGGATCTCCCCACCCATCACCAGATCCAACAGCGAAACCCTGCGCAGGCGCACTTCCAGCCCGCTGGGCAGCTCCACTTGTTCTTCACGCTGCTCGCGCCACTCTTTGAGTTGCATACAATCTCCTATCCCCTAACTCCTAACCATTTCAACTCGGTCAGGAGTTAGGACACATTTATTCGACTATTCGACGATCAGACATCGCGCTGGAGTCGCATCCTCTGCAACCCAAGCGCATGTCACATCAGGAGATGTGACTAAGTACTTGGCAAATCCGCCGCTGTCTCGTTCTGCACGAACTCGAAGATCCCGTTTGTGCCGTCATCGACGCCGATGCCTGAGCACTTGGTGACGAAGAATCCGCCGTCACCAAACTCACCTTCCAGCTCAGTGACCTTGCATTTGAACAGCTTGCAGTGGACGTCGTCGTCGCCTTCGCCCAGGCTCTTGCCGTACACCTTGATGTATGGGAATGTGTCACCAGCCGAACCAGCCATTGTTTTGGTTTCATTCGGCGTCAGGCCAGAAGTCATCACGGTGCGACCCGTCATCAGCGCATAGGCTTCCAGGCTGATCCCACCGGCCTCCAGCTCCCACTCAACAGCATCGCCAAACGTCACCACTGCCTTGATCACATCATCGCCGCGCAGCTCGTTGCTCGAAAGCTGTTCGCTGAAGCTGAACTTCTGGCTGGCGGGCAAATCCACCTGGGATGATCCAGCGATATTTGTTAGCTTCACATCCCGCAAACCATAGGGTTTATCTCCGTACGTCATAATTCACTCCTTCGCGCAAGGGAGCCTCCCCTGCGACCATTGCGCACGTCAACTCTCATGAGTTGACGCACATTACTGATTACTGGCCACCTTCATCATGGTTGGCAGCCTCCTCTGCAGCCTCCCCAGCAGCCTCCTCTGCAGCCTCCCCAGCAGCCTCTTCTTCGACCTCATCAGCAGCCAACATCGCTTCGATCGTTGCTACCGGCACATCTAGTTTTGCCGCCAGCTTTTTGATCTCAGTCTTATTGGCCTTCACCAACCCGAACTGATTCGTCGGATATGTCACCAGCGTCGCAGCCAGATTCACATCCTTCACTTCAGCCACATATTCGTTCCCAGCATTCCAAACAATCTGCCCCACCCGCCGAGCGCCGCTTTTTGGAATATATAAAAATTTCATCGTAACTCCTAACTTGCAACCTGCAACCTGCAACTTGCAACTAACCTCGATTCCTCACAAACTGATACCTGCTCACCTGCAGCGAGCACTCTAGAGCAGGGTCCTCCTGGTCCAGCACATCCCCGGCATGCCTCACCTCCCACACCTTGTCACTGGCCTCCCCAACCTTCTGCCGGTGCAGCAACGCATAAACCCGATCCCTGGCCTGGTCGATCACGTCATAGCCGCTGCGCTGGTAAAAATACACCGCCACGAACCCCCGGCTGCCATCCTCGTGCGGTCCGTACTCTCCATCCGTGCTCAACTTCACCAGAGCACACGGCTGGATCTCTTTGAACTCATCGAACACCGTTGGCGTTCCCGTTCGCGAGATCTCCCCAACCGTATACTCCACCCCACCGGTCAGCAGAGTTCCCAACGTCGAGTCGTTTGCCAACAAAGTTCCTATGATCGTGCGCAACGCCTAACTCCTAACCTGCAACGTGCAACCTGCACACTTGCTAACCTACAAGCCAATCGCATCTTCCAGCTCCTCTTCCTTCCCCCACAGCCAAACCCCCAGCAGCACCGCACCCGCCATGTCCAGCAAACTAACGCTCACATCCCCGCCGATCATCTCCTGGTACTCGTCCATCGCTGGCCAGCCTTGCCCTTGGCGCATCCACGTCCCCAACTGGCTGGTGAAATCATCCGCCTTCATCAGCACCGCTGTCTTGTAGCACATACACTGGATATGGATCGGCAGAATGATCTCGCCTTTTGGATACTCCTTTCCAGCAATACTTTCGCACTCGCAGCCAATCGGCGGGTGTGCATCCGAAAGGTGGATCTTTTCCTTCTCGATCCAGGGGATCTTCGCCCAAATGGCATCGTTGGCCATCTGGTGCGCTACCTGGATCTCGTTTCTGGCCAGCCTCAACGCATTCCACGCCACCCCCTGCTCGGCGCAGTCGTCGCCACGCTTCAAGCCGGTCTGATCACCAGCAGCGATTTCGCCTTTTGTCCGCCCAAATAACCGGGTGCTCGTCCAGCGTGGGCAATCCTGGCCAGCCCCCAAATACTGCTCCAATTCCTTCGCCAGATCCCAGGCGCTTTGCCCCTGGCTCAGCGCATTCAGATACACCTGTTTGATCCTCTCCTGCGCCTCCTGGTCGACTCGCCAGATCCGGTCGCTGAGCTGCATCCCCTCGATCACTCGTGTCTCCCCTGCATCCAATATCGCCTGCAACTGCGGCTCGAACAACGATTCCTGCACAGCAGATCGTTGTTCGCTCCACGAGCCACCGTCTCGCGGCGTAGCCGCCTCGGTGAGCGAGTAGGAGCCCACCTGATCCTTCAGCCACTCCTGCCGCACCGCCAGTCCACCAAACGCAAGCCACGCAGCCTCCCGCCTGGCAGCTTCCAAAATAACTTGATACTCTTCGAAGAACTCACCCCACGCATTCAGCGTCACCTCTTGCGCCAGGTAGGCTGACAACCCATCTGCGGCGAGCGGGGTTTCCTTGCCCGCATCGCCCACATCTGCAACAGGGGTTGCAGATGCCAATGCCCTCCTCCCCATCTCCACCACATCATTCAAACCTCGGTGCAGCTCCCCAGTCACAAACAGCAACAAACGCACCAACGCCACCTGCATTGCTGATTCGACACCTTTCTGCTTGAGATCTGTGACCTGCGGCATCACCCTACTCCCTACTCTCTAATCCCTGAAGAATCTCACCCAACCGCCCCGCATCTCCGCCTTGCCCTGAGCCCTGTCGAAGGGCCCCCTGCCCCCCATCACCTGTCAGCGTCAGCATCTCCATATCCACCCCCGGCAGGAACTGCATCAGCACTGCAACCACCACCTCCTCAGGCACACCTATCAATCGTAGCCGCATCGCCGCTTCAGCAATATCCTTCACATCAGCCGCTGTCACCTGTCGTTTCTGCTTCCACTCGATCTTATAATCCAACCCCTCTGGCAAGATCCCCGCCAAAAGCCACTGGCGCTCCAGAAGCGGTTGGATCAACTGATCAGAAACCCATTCCCGCTGCTGCTCCAGCATCTCGTCATACTGTTCTTTTTTCTCCCCCAGGATATCTCGGTTCAAGCCTTCACCGTAAGCAATCAGCTCCATCGGCACATCCCCCGCTGTGAACCATGTGGCGATCATATGCTGCACATCTTTGATCTCACCCAGGTGCATATCCCCCTCCACAGACTTGATTTCCACTGTCCCAAAGAAGTCCGCCAGAGCCGCAAATTTCTCGTCAAGCGCCGGTTTATTGCGCTCCATATATTCCAGGATCGCAGATTCGTCCGTTCCCTCCGGGAATTTATGCACATACCGCTTCCCCGCTCGCGTCTTCCTTCGAATGGCAACATCCAGCTCTCCCTCTGTCACTTTTTTCCAGTGTCCCGTCCCGCTGGCCAGCATCGGCTCCCCATACCGGCTGCCCTCGTCGTGGTCCCAGCGCGCATGGATAATCTGCCACTCGGGGAACCAGATCGCATCCCGCGGCGGATCCTGGCCGATGAACATCTGGTCCGCCCACCAAAAAGCCTTATCAGGATCTTCGAACAGGTCATACTTATTCGAATTCCTGCTCATCTCCAACGTCGGCTTCCGGCTCACATCCACAATTTCTAAGTTTTGGTTGATCACCGTCTCCAAAAAGCTGTCCCCATCCCTGGCACTCAATCGCACCCAGTCGTCCAGCCTCTTATCCAGCTTCAGCCGCTCTCTCAAAGCCTCCGCCACATCAAAAGCTCTTGCGGCGAGCGGGGCATCCTTGCCCGCATCGCCCACATCTGACACGGGAGTGGCAGATGCCCCCTCCCCCATACGCAACACATACCCCCCCTTGACAAGGTCCCTCGCCAGCGAGCGGATCATCTTCTTCGCCCTTGGATCGCTGGCATACATCTTCCTGCAGGTTCGCACAATTCCCGCCCGCGACGTCTCCGCCGTGAACTTCTGCGCCAGCTCGCTCGGCCTTTCTGGCTCCCTATCCAATGCCAGCGTCGTCTGCTCCACATCTGGCTTCCGCTTTCCGAATATTCCCGTTATCCTGTCACGCAATCGTGCCATTTTAGTTACCTAACTTGCAACTTGCCACCTGCAACTTGCAACTAATCCCGAAACAAGTCATCCAACATCTTCTCCAACGTCGCCAAATTCCGCTCGATAGTCGGCATGATAATGGCGTACTTTCCGCCCCTCGAGAATTCCAGCAAACTGCCGTAATCCACCGTGTGCCCATGGCTCAAGTAGATCTCCACCACATCGCTCGCCGCCCGTTCCGCCTGGCTAAACAACCCGCTCCTGGCGTTTCCCGTCCGGTCCGTCCACGGTGCATTCTGGCGCATCTCGTTCTGCACCAACTGCGCAAAGAACTCCGCCACCAAATAAACCGCCGTCAGCACTCGCTCCCCATACTTCACTATATTCTCAGCCAACTTATCCGGCGGTTCGATCCAATAAATTCCCGTACTCATCAAACTCTCCTACTCAATCGCCACCGCCTTCGCGGAAGGGAGCATCCCCTGCGACCATTCCGCACTCCGATCCATGGGGATCGGAGCAAGCAACATCTGCTATTCAATGGCCACCGCCTCAGCAACTTTCGCTACCGTCTGATTTGGCCGAATGAACGTCACTCGGTAAAGGATCTCATTCACTGTAAACCGGTCCGCTACTTGAACATCGAAGTCCGTATCCCCCACCACCACCACATCCGCCCGCTGCTCCTCGCCTCCCTCACTGTCGAAGGAGCGCCCTCTCAGTAACCTGGCAATCCGCACACTCTGCGGGTCCAGCGTTTCATTCTCCCTCCGAATCGTGATCGACACATCATTGTCGTCCCTGATGTTCATCAAATCACTATTCATCTGAGTGAGATCATCTGTTGATAACATAATCAATTCCTGCGCGAGCGAACGTGTTCCACTCGTTTGCTCGCCACGTCATTGCATAGGCAATGACGCAGCTGCTAATACCTAACTCCCGAACCCGTCGAAGACAACACACTCCTCGTCCCCTGCACACCCACAAACGCCTGTACCCCGTCCCGGTATTCCTTATCCTTCTCTTTCTTATCCTCCCGGAACGAACCCGCCAGCTTTTCCTTGTTCACCTTCTCGTCGCCGATCGCATACTGCCACGCTTGCTGGCTCGCTTTCGATGACTGTTTCCCCAGGCAGATCGCCGCCGCCTTCAGTACCACCAGCGCCGCCTCGTCATCACCCATCTCAGCAAACGCCTGGTCCTCCTCCTCCCCAGTCAGCACGTGCCCAGCAGCGTATTTCAGATCCCGGCTCAAGTTATACGTCGGCGTCGGGTAGAACGTGATCTGCCCGTTTGTGATCGTCCATACCTCGTCCCAGGTCGCACTTACAGGGATCAACCCATCTCCGGAGATGATCACCCCATCCGGCGTGGTAAACGCTTCCAACTGGATCAGGCTGATGAAATCAGCGGGCAGGCTGTAGGTCGCCGTCCCACTCACAATGCTCAGCGTGGTGATTTTCGTCCGCTTCGACCTGCGATTGAAATCCGCCACTGCATCCTTCACCGCCTGCGAATACTGTGTAGAACTCGGCACGCTGTTCCATGCCGGTACATCCGCCGTCACCCTGGCCACCAAATTACTCAACGTTTGTGACACTGACTCCTACCTCCTAATTCCCATATACCGTCCAATAATCTCCCGCACCCGGTCCCCATTGAAAGGCTCCCCAATCATCCGTTCCCGCCATTCCACAACATCAGTGTTGTGCTCAATCGCATTCTGCAACATCCCCAGGGTATCTCTCTCCTGCAGGATATCGATCGGGTAAACCATCATCTCGGCATAATCACCCCAATGCTCAGCATAAAGCGGCTCTTTCCCCAGCGGCACCAGATGTATCGGGATATCTGTGCCCATCGCCAGAGCTGGAATCCCACGCGCAACTGCAAGGTACAGGAAGGTTCCATGAGCTACCACCACATCCGCATCGTCGATCTGCTCGTAGCAAGGTTCCAAAGTGCCTGGGATATAGTCGATATTCTCGTGCTCCACGAACTCCAGGCCGCTCCCCTTCAGCTCCCCGATATGGCGCACCGTCAACAGGATCTTGTTATTCACCGCCAGCTCCCGCAATTGCTCGAAGGCCAGGGCATTCGCCTGCTGGTCCACCGAAGCGCACCGGGGGTGGATCGGCGCAAAAAGGATCTTCCTCGCCTCCTCCCTCTCCTGGAATTCTCGCAGTGGGCACAAGCTCCAACCCACCGCATGAGTTGGCTTTGGATACCCAAATTTCTCGAAGATCTTCCTCTGCCCTTCGCTCGCCACCAGGTTCGCCGTCGTGTGCTCCCAGGCTGGCACAATATCGTTCACCACGTTGGGCCTGCCTGCATGCGGGTATATGAAAATCCACTTCGCCCCAGCTTTTCGCAGCTTCTCTAAGTGCGTCGCCCGCCCCCACAAGTCGTGGTCCGTCATCACGAAATCCACCTCCGGGATGCTATGCTGCCCGTGCACGATCTCCACTCCCTCGTGCTCTACATCCAACGCATCGATGTACACTAGCGCCTTGCTCTGGTGGTTGTAGATCGCGTACCTCATACTGTGCACCATACCCCTTCCAGCTTCAGCAATCCATCGCTGTGATCTCGCCATTCCAGGTCATCCCGCTCGAACACATCCTGCAGACTCTTCAAATAATTGGCTGTTTCCACCCACCAGGCCTGTGTATCCACACCTTTATGCTTGATGAACATCTTTTTCGTTCTAAAACGTCCATCAGTATAGGTAGGGTGGTCATACCAGTGATGTTTATTTTTATCCCTGAACATCAGATCCCAGCCGATCGTGTGCACTTCTTTGCATCCCAGGATCCCCGCCAGGTGCAGCAACTGCAGTCCTACCGTCCCTTTGCGCACTGTCACCCCCGGTTCCCAGGCCTCATCCGCCTCGGACATCTCACCATTCAGAAATCCCTCCCCATACTCCCGAAAGCTGAAATTATTCAGGTCAGCGTATCCCGTTCGACGGATGCTGATGCAGTCCTCTTCATCGATGCCGTACAGGGGTAGCAAATTCCAATTGCGGTGATTCACCAATTTGAACTCCGCGGTATTCTCAGGGTCAAGAACGTGCATAAAATCCATCAACCGCTTATCGCCCTGCATTCCCCGGATGTGGCAGAAATTCATATTCTCAGCCAGCAACCAGTAATCAGCGCCAGGTAACTTCGTCATCCCGTTCATCGTCATGATCACATCCGGCTGGGTCTCATCCCGCAGCTTCATCCAGTCCATACCCGAATCCCCTCCCAACACAACCAAAGCCACACCGCCATAAAAACGGTCGGCATGCGCCATCATTGCCTTTGGGTTGTCAGATCGATTAGGATCCACAGTACACCTTTTCCACGGGGGTTGGCATCCCGTCACCTAGATCTTCGTTCACCCAATCGTCTCCGCTCATATCTACAGGCGGGCGTGGACCAGGCGGGTTACTCATACCACTTTCTCCTGTGCGAGCGAACGTATTCCGCTCGTTCGCTCGCCACGTCAATGCAAGGGCATTGACGCAAATCACTTGCACTCATACCACTTTCTCCAATCATCCTTCGGCAGCGATTTCTCCTGCGTCCCCGGTGTGATATTGACCATTTCTACGCCATGATGGATGAACCCCCGGTACAGCTCCATATGCCCTTCCTCCCAGGTATCGTATAGCCTCCTCGGGTCAGAGCGCTCCGGCATCCCCTCATCCACACCCCAGGCATGTTCTTTATAGTCCTCCGAATGGTCCATCCCCACGATCAGGATCGTCGTGAAGCCCATAAAATAGGCCAGTTGCATCATCACATGCGGGCAGCAGCTCCACGTGATCCCCCTCTTGCTCAGCATATCCGAAGGCCACAGCTCCTGCTTTGCATACGGCCAAAGCGCTCCAGGACGATGGAACCAGCGGTAAAACAGCGGTCCTTCCCATTTATCCAGGTTCGGGGTTGGTATGAATTTGGGGATCCCGCTGAATCTCTCCAGTACCTGATCCCCAAATTCACGCATCACTCTATGGTCAACAGCCACGTAATACCAGGGCTCGAACGCCTCCCACTCGCAGATCGTATTGCACCCAAAACTTGGGTACATTTTCAGAAAGTCCAGTGGTAGTTCGTTCAAACTCAGGCCATTGCAAATCACCAGGCACGTCTCGCCCTGGTGAAGGTTGTGAAAGCCCTCCAGCTTTTCAGGGTAATTCATTCGTCACCATCTCAGTTGCGCAGCAACTGCCAAGCTGAACGGTTCTTTCCCGTTCAGCCATCACCAACACAGTTGCGCAGCAACTGTTAAGCTGAATGGTTCTTTTCCATTCAGCCCTAGTCATTGACCACATACTCCAAAACGACCTTGAACTTACCGACCTGAGTGGCTGCAATACCAGTGAGACGTGCCCATACATTGCCGTTCGCAGGCACATCATCCACGCCAGATCCCAGCGTCAGGGCAGTTTTGGAACCTACCGCCTTCGCGTTTTCTAAGTTGGTTGCCGCCACAATGTTGGATCCGCCTTTGGTTGTTCCGAGTTGGATGGTCGCACCCGAAGCATCACCCGAATCGGTCTGCTCTGTATAAGTTACCTGGGCTGCAATTGGCGTAATAGGCACAGTCGTGTGCAGCATCAGGTCATCGACATTGACACCTGCGCCAGCATCGATATTAAATTCTTGCGACATAATGTAGCGTCTCTTCGCATTCGTCGCCTGCTTCGCTGGCGTCACAGCTCCAGAACCGATCTTGGCCGCAGTCACCGCACCGCTGCCTATCTTGGCTGCAGTCACCGCACCGCTGCCTATCTTGGTCGCTGTCACCGCACCGCTGCCTATCTTGGTCGCTGTCACCTTCTCGTCATTGATCGTTCCATCCGTCGATCCATGCGGCACATGTACATCTGCTTTGTTACTCATAGAAACATTCCTTTCTATTAATCCCCCTTTCTCCACGTGTGGGGAAAGGGGGATACCCTGCTAAGGGTGGGGGATAGGGGTTACCCGATCACCACATACGCGCCCTTCTCAGGCACTGGGCTCTCGGTCAGGTTGTACTCCTCCGCGTAGTACTGCTCAGCAGCCACCAGCTTGCTGGTCCCACCAGAGACGTCATACGTGGGGTACGGGCCTTTGATATTCATTGCCTTGAAAATGCGGTGCATCACCAGCTCCCGGTTGCCCGTCAGGCCCCAACCATCGGCCATCTCGGTGCTCTCGAACACCGGCAACCCTTTCACCCGGCCCACGAAACCATTCGCCTTCAGGTCGCTGTCCGGGCGCTTACCTGCAGCAGTGAACCCATCCCAGTTCGCCAGCACATCGCTGTTCGTCATTGAGAGCAGATAGAAGGTCGGGGTATAGTAGCGGTTGGCAACCTTCACCTTCGCCACACCCAGCTTCTCCACTAGCTCACTGACCGGGTCAGTCGCTGCGGTCCAGGTTCCACCGCTGTTGCTGGCAACCTGCAGAGCAGAAGCCAAAGCCAAGCGGATCAAACCTTCATCAATGCGCCGACGCATCTGGCGTATCAAACTGGCCAGCGTCTTCGTGGTCGCATCCCAACCTAATTGAGAGCGGGAGAACACCACCGCCTCGTCGCTGATCTGCTGCGCCAGCCGGTCGGCTGCCGCTTCCACGGTGACGTAGCTCAGCGTCTCCTTGCCGCGCTCGATCACGCCCATCTCGCCTTTGCGGATCGCGAAATAGTCGTAATCTACCAGCAGGTCATCCTCATCAGAGATATCGCCTGTGGAGAGACACATGATCTCGCCATTGGCGTAGTCGATCACATAGTCGTCGCCCTCATCATAGGTAGTTCCTGCAGGATCCGTGGTCACCACCACCGAACCTGGCTCCAGGCGCTTATAGTCCAGCGCAACCCAGGCGTCCTCGTCGGCCACAACCTCCTCATCCGTTACGCTCACCTCGTAGCCGGTCTCGCCAGAGAAGGCCTCGAAGTATAGCCGGGTCGGGCTGGACTCGATCAGACCCACATCGAAGATGCTGGTTGCAACCAATTCGGGGAACGCCTCCGCGATGATCGCCCTCGAGACGCTGTAAGGCAGGTTCAGGTCGCTGGTCTGCTCCGCCTCAGCGAACAGCTTCGCTTCCTGGATCAACTGGGCGCGGTACTGCTCGTCGAACTTCGCCAGGTACAGCGCAGTGAACTCCTCATTGATCGTCTTCGGCTGTCGGAAATCCCTGCGCTCGCGCAGCTCGCTCTGCCGGATGCTCTCCGTCAGCATAAAAGCAGCTTCAGCAAATTGGGGGATCCCTAATTCCTTCTCGATCACCGGCCCGCGGACCTGCACGTTCGCCCCGCCGAACCCCATCTCATTGAGCCGGGTCCGCGAAACGATGGCATCATACTCGGTCCGCTTGGCCTCAGCCAATTCCTGGACCGCTTCTGCGCTCTCCGGCTTAGCTGTCTTCAGCGCTTCCTCGAAGCTCTCGTTCAGCTCGTCGTAAGGCAGATCCTTGCAAGCATCCTCGATCGCCTCATCGATCTTCTGCTGCTGCTCCTGCGCAGCCATTTTTTCTTGTGCAGCCTTCATCTCCTGCAACGCGGCAGGGATATCAGCTTCTTCACCCAGGCCCAGCGTTTCTCTCACGGTGGCCTCCACCGCCTCGAGCTGGGCTTCCGTCATCTCCTCGACCTTGCCTTTGATCAGGCTTTCGAAGAGCTCAGGGTTATCTTTGATCAGTTTTGCTAATTCTTTGGGGTCCATCTCTTCCTCCAATTCATCGACAGACTCGAACATTGTCACACCGGCTCCCGGCGCACTTTGCTGGTTGGGTGCAGTCAGATCAAAACCAGTGATCTTCACCCAATCCACCTCCAGGAACCGATTGCCATTTTCAGTGATCATTTTTCCGTCGCCATACGCGCGTTGACTGATCCCCGGCTTTACGCCGCCTAACATCTGGGCGCGGATGTCCTTGCCTTTGCTGGTCCCCAGTAGTAAACCTTCTAACAGGATCTGGCTGCCATCGAAGGCAACATTCTCCCAGTTCACTACGGTTTCCAACAATTCAGGATGCCGATTACCCTTTGATGCAGGATGATCCGGTTCTCCCAACACCATCATGCGACCTTGCCCGGCGCTTTCATGCAGATGATTCCCTAACTCCCGAACCGCTGCTGCCAGCACAGGGGCTGAATAACGCCGTTTGTTGCCATTCACAACACCGGCGACATTTCCAATACCTTTGATGCGCCACGGTCCATCCGCATTGTCTTCTTCACTCTCCATCAATTCAAGACGCGCATCCTCGATCGTCTCCACAAACCGTTTCCCCTTATTCCTTCCTAGCTTTTTGGGGGAGTCAGGGGGGGATTCCTCCAATACCTTCACCTCTTCCAAACTCACCGGCTTATAAGTCAGTTCCACAACATCCCAAGCATTCCGCTCAGCGAACACATAATTGCCGTTCTCATAGCTGTATGCCACCCGGTAATACTCATCCGTTTTCAGCTCGCGGCTGTGGCTGACAATCACATGATCAGCGAAGATCTCATGCACATAGAACCCCAGTTCGTAATCCGGATCGAATTTCTGCCTGAACACCTGTCGGATCTGGTACATCGTATAGTTCAACGATCCCTTCACCAATTCCGTCAGCGGTTTCCCTTTCTTCAGTTTTTTAGCCATAGCATCCTCCAAACTAACAAAATAGCCAACGTTCAACCTGCAACGTGCCAACCTGCAACCGACACCACATCCCCAAAAACCATCTCCGCCTGCACAACCTGCGGAGCTGCTACCACCACCTTCTTCACCGCCGCCTTCGGAGCACCCACGATCGCCAGCGCATAGCTGTCTGCCCGGTCATCCAGCATCCCGCTTGGAGCTCGCAGCGTCGCCCCTTCGATGCTCGCCAGTTGCACATACGTCTCGAATGAGTGCAGCGTTGTCGTCCCATCACGGAAGGCATCCGCGCACTCCGTGTACAGCAAAGTTTTCCCCAGGCTGTTGCTCAGCCACCCCAACTTCTCATCCGGACCTTCCAGGATCTCCAGATTCGAGAAATCCTCCAGCCATCCGATCACCGCATGACCATGGTTATTCCGCTCCACCATCACCCCTGCTTGGTTGTAAAAGATCCCGATTGTGTCGATATATGATCCAAACACCTTCGGCTGGATCTTCGCCGAAAGCACCGCCACTTCCTCCAGCGTGATCGCATCCAGCACCGTCAGGCTGCTGTCATCGCTGCTTGGATTCCCCTCAGCAGGATCAGCCCCTATCACATACCGCCGTCCGGACTCAGGAAATTTATAGATCTCCAACCCAGGTATCGAAGGAATTTCGCTATCTGCTTCTAGCTCCCTGCTAACCGCTTCCAGCTCTATGTAGTTTCTCTCCAGCCATTCCGCCGGGATCCGCTTGTCCTGACTTCTCGGAGCCAGTGCCTCCGTATCCGTCGCCGGATACTGCTCATGCAAATAATCCAGGCTCCCCGTTCGGCTCAAACTGTCACGTATTTGCGCCTCGTACCAATCCACATCCCGCTCCGGCCTGGCGCTCCACGGCAGGAACATCGCCTCCCAGTCACTTTCGCCCTTCTTCGCCGCCCGGTAGATCTGTTTGAATTCGCTGTTTGGCTCCTTCTTATTGCTGCGGCTGATCAAAGCCAGTTTCCCCCCCGCATCCGTCGCCGGTTTCACTGACCCAATCAACTCACTCAGCTCCGGAGCCAGGTCCGCCTCATCCACCAACGCGAACGAGAAGGTGTAGCTGTCTCCACCCTTTGTCGAGAAGGCCCGGCACCAGCTCCCATTGGAGAGCACCCAATTCGTTGTGCTGTCTTTCTCGATCTCCCGGCACTGCATCCATTCCGGCAGTCGCTGGTACATCCCCTTCAAACGCTTATCCAACAGGTCCCTGGCCTCCTCTTCACGCTTCGAGAACACCGCCACCGCCGCAGCAGGTTTGAACAGCATCAGCCACAGGATATAAGCCAGCAACAGCCAGGTCAGCCCCAATTGTCTCGCTTTGAGCAATACAAAAAATTGGTTTGCATCGACCCTAAGCAGAACATCCGCTTGTGCTGGCCACAACCGTAAGCGGATCCAGCCGCCTTCGTTGGCGTTTTCGATCCACACATACGTATCGACGAAATACAAAAAACTCTCGCTGCAAGCCAGCCATTCCACGCGGGCTTCTTTCGTATCCATGCTAGCCATCAGCCTCCGAAGATCCACTCACAGCTTCTGCGGCGAGCGGGGGTTCCTTGCCCGCATCGTCAACATCTGATACTCCTGTATCAGATGCAGCCTCAGTAAACCGCTTTTGAACTTCATCCGCTTTTTGTTTTGCCTTCGCCATTTCATCCGCAGTGAAATTCATCGCTCCAATCACCGGAGCCTGGTCACTCTTGTCCCCTACCAAGGTGTAATACAGCTCTCTGTCAGGCTTATTTTTATAATCTGGCTTCGATGCGCTTTCGATCAGCGCCGCATCTACCCTTGAACGGTGTTCGAAAAGTGCCCGGCTGCGCATCAACGTGATACTTGCATCGATGTCGAAACCATCCTTCTGCATGCGCTTCTTCAGCTTATGCAGTTGCCTGGCGCTCGTCCAGCCAATGACATCCTGACACAATTTCTCAAGAGTTACGGGATATCGGTCAACTCTCGCAGATGTGGACCAGGCGATATACACCGCCAGCCAGTGTGGCCAGTGCTTCTCCTCCACCATAAAGGCATAATCCTCATACCACCCAAATCTTTCTTTAGCCTTTGGCTTCAGTTTCAGGAAATTCTCCCTGGCAAGATCCAGCCGTTTCCTGGCCTGCTCCGGCGTCTCCCCACCCACTTCGTCAACATCCGGAAGCAGCTTCTCCAGGAAGCTGTACTGCTGGTCTACACCCAGCGGGAAGATCAACTCATCAGGATTCGGTTTCTTTACACTCATAGCCCATAAAACCTTCGTGCTGCTCGTCCACTATTGAGATACCGTTTTGCTTCGAGCACACAAGCCCTACAACATCACGTGACCCGTCTTCGAAATCAACCAGCGCCCATCCGACGAGCGGGATTTCCACTCCCGCATCATCGACATCTGACGCATGAGCGTCAGATGCCATGTCAAACCTCGCCACCCACCCCGGCGCTGGCATGATTTGCAGAATTCTCATTTCTTCCCTTCTAGAGCATCATCCAGGCGCTTCATGATCCGATCCGTCATCTCTTCGAACTGTCGTTCATACACCTCTAGGATGCGGTCCAGGATCGTTTTCGAAATGATCTTGCCTTGGTAAAACGCTAGCATAAAGAAGATCAGCACGGCCACAACCCCAAAGGTATTGACAGCCTGCAGCAAAGTCGTATACGTGATCGGATCTCCACCCATGGTTAGATCCTATCCTTCGGTGCCGATCACATTACCGATCAGACCCTTCAGCACCTTGCTGACCAGGTCCTTGACATAGTTGTGCAGCAAAGAGGCAATCAAGCCCATCAGAAGTGCATACACAACCAGCCAGAACCATGCTGTAAACTCAACAGGCATGCCATTTTCCGCCACATGCAGTCCGCCGCCAAAGAACAAACCAAAGATCAATGCAAAAGCCATTTGGATTTTGCCCTGCGCACCGAACTGGCCTGCCACATACGTTGCCAGGATGATCAGCACTAGCACAATTGGAGCTCGTTCAGCACCAGCAAGGAAGAAATCGAGAACATCGAATTCCAGTACCTGCTGCGCTTCTTGTGTGATCGGCTTGTCCTGAGCACCGTCGAAGGGCGCAAAGGCCACCGTAAACAACCCCAACAACAAAACAACAACCAAAACCAAACGCAAGATCTTCATTTCGAGCCTCCTTCAGGCAAGTAAGTTGTTAAACCAAAAGCACCTGACAGTCTAAATAGACTATCAGGTGCTCAAGCTGATAAATGCCCTGCCGTGTTCCGCTGGGCTGCTGAATGCGAGCAAGCATTCATTGCTTGCATCGCCCACTCCGATCACCAATGTGATCGGAGCATTATATTATTTTCGCCAATGCCGGGGTGGTGGTGGATGACCCAAGGCGAGTGGGGGTAACACTCGTTAATCCCTCAGGTGGGGGACACCACCCCAAACATCAGCTATCTATACTCTACAACCGCGTACAAAGAATGTCAATAGCCAAAAATCCAATCGCAGAATGCTCTTCGGTTACTCCTAGAGCCATCCATCGCCATGAGCGGAGCCCTGAGCCTTTCTTACAAACCATCGAATAAAGGCAAGTCATCATAAGTAGCCTCGTCTTTGATTGTTTTTGGCGTCTTTCTTAGGATGCGTGCTGTCTCATCCAGCCGCTTCTTGGCTACTTGAAAATATTCGTCATCTATTTCGTAGCCCACGAACTCGCGCAATTCGATGAGTGCAGCTTCACCCGTTGATCCACTTCCCATAAATGGATCCAAGATCCTTTCACCAACATTGGAATAGGTACAAACTAACCACCGCCACCAGCCCCCCTTCTCTTTACACTCATAACACGGCTCAGTCTCATCCGGGTCGTACCACAGTGGATCCATCTCGTGTAAATCTTCATGGAACCCTTCACCGCCGCAATTCCAGCACGGCAGCCAATCCGTTGCGTCCCCGCACTCCGGGCACGGCGGACCCATTCCAATCGCATCCAAATCATCTAAATCAATCAAGATCCTGCCTCCATTACCCTTTTTGCATCACTCAACGCCCCACTTAAATGCGCCACCAGCTTCGCCGTCTCGCTATCATCCTCGAAATAATCATCCCCAAAAAACTCAAACGCATCCTGGCAAGCTGCGAATAACCGATTCACTACACTAAACGTCCCCTCCATGCGCTTGAGCAGTTTCATCTCCGGTCTCTTCGAACAAATCAAAACATGCTCCAACATCGCCTCCGGCGTCCTCTCCCCCTCCTCACCGCAATAAGAACAAATTACAATTGCTATCAACCGCTCGATATACTTAGCCAAAATATGTGATGGAAAACAGGGATCCATCGTCAAGGCCAACTCATAAGTATTCTTCTCTTCAGACGTCATCTGCATTTTATAATCTCCAATCGCTAATATCCAACATCGAACCCCCTCCCCTTCCTACCCTCCTATCCCAATTCCAGCGTGTGCAGCCGCATACATACGCATACACACCTGCCCACACCTTCAGAAATCGCCATTTGCATATCCCTTCAGCACCGGCTCGCCCCCATCCGCCACCAGGATCCTCGAATTCGGTTCTTCCGGATTCGATCGGGTCAGCACGCCCGTCTTGAACCAGAACGCCAGGAACTGTCCATAATTTCCAGCCCCATCCCGCACGAACGGTTTCCCATCACCTGTCCAGGCGTTTATGCCCAATCTGCCCCCCGTAAGCGCCACCTGTGACCACAACCGCAGCACTCTCCGTTCCACCGGCCAGGGATACCGGTAGGTTGTGGGCCCCCTTTTCACCTCAATTTGCACCAATTCACTCTCGCTAACTTCCCCCACGGCCACACCTGGCCCATCTTCATACTCGGCTTCATAGGAGAGATCTTCGATCTCGTCCCGGATATGCGCTACGATCAGGAATGCCCCGGCCATCAATACCACGAACAGCGGCACGATCCCCGCCAGCCCACACCACAACACAAGTTGTCGCTGCACACTCAAAATTTGAGCATGATGCTCCCGTTCGACCTTTGCTGCTTCCAAAGTGATCTGCAATAAGGCTACATCGTCTGGCGTCCTTGTTGGCTCGTGATTTGGCGTGGGCATGGTAGCATTCTCCTGTGCCCCTTGCCCATCCCAATCCGTGGGGATTGGGGAAGACGTTTTCGTGGGCAATGGGCTCCATGTTGGTGTGGGAGTATTCGTCAACCCTGATAGGGTTGAAGTCGCAGATGGCCAAGCAGTACTCGTTGGGCTGTTTACAACAAAAACCACCACTGTCGGTTCCTTTGTCGGCTCCACAGTCACTGGCGTGACAAGAGTAGATGTCAGCGTCACCGAAGGCTTCAGCGTGCGACGCCAAAGCGGGGCATCTCCTTCACTACCCCACACCCACGCACCCAAGCCCCCCAGCACTAACACCAAAATCCCTACCAACACCCACGGCGCAAATATCCTCGCCAACTTCCCCAATATACTTTTCGCAAATCCACGAGCTATCATAGTTTCTCCTTCACGCAAGGGAGCAATCCCATGCGACCATTGCGCACGCCAATTCAAGGGAATTGGTGCTATTTCCTAACTCCCATCCAACCTGTGCCCCATATCCTTCAAGCGTTGTTGATACCGTCCCACAAGCTGACGTGAGATCTCCAGCGTTTCAGCGATTTCTTTTTGCGTTGCCTTTGGGTTGCGCCGCGTTTCCTCGTAAACCCGTTGGAGTGTCCCCGATATTTCAGGCAACTCGGCAGGATTCTTGGGTGTTGCGTTCGTGTTTCCCTTGGTTTCACCCCGCGTTTCTTCGCGTTTCGCGCGTTTCTCTCGATACTCCGCCTGGATCTCTTCCACCCTGTAATTCAGCGCCATTAGCCATGTTCCAGGCAGCGAGAGCAGTGCAAAACAAACGCTCACCCATACTCTTGGCCACCCCAACTCCAAACCAACAGAAATGAAGATCACCAGCACCAGGTACAACGCATACACCACCACCGTCGGCCACGTCTGCACCTGCGCTTTCTCCGCTTTATAGGTTTTATTGTGTCGCTGGATCTTCTGTCGCATCACCATCGCCAGCAGCCCGATGAACTCCACCGCCGCGGCGCTCATCCCCGCCTGCCACCAGTAGAACCCCAGCAAATCGTGAGTCTTCGTCAGCACCAGCATCGCCGGTGGCGTGCTCGTCATCAGCGGAGCCAGGTTGATCATCCCATTTACAACTTGAACCATCGTCAACCTTTTCTTGCGCAGCTTCTTTGCATTCGTCTGTTTCTCACTCATCATTCACCGCCCTGCGGTGAGCGGGCTGATCCTTGCCCGCATCGCCCACATCTGCCACATGAGTGGCAGATGCACGCTCCATCCCCCTCACGAACCGCCGCATCTCATATTCCCCCGGCACCCAAGTCCGGATATAAGAACTCTCACCTTCATCCCTGCAAGCATCACACTCCACCGGCATCTCCCCCAACCCCCAAAAAATCGACAGTGCCTGCGCTTCCGCCAGATCATCAGGGACCACTGCATGCCGAAACAACAGCAATCCTCGCCCTTTCCCATTTTCTTGCACCACCAACCCCAGCACGTGCCGCTTATTCGGACACTGCCAGCGCACTTCCGTCTCTTCCTGGTATGCCTTAAAATCGACCTTCTCACTCATCCGCCGACCTCCACACTAAATACGCATAAAACATCAACGCCTCGGCCTCTTTAGGCTTCTCCGGCTCCTCGATTGGCCATACTTCTCCATCATTCCAGACCCATGTAGAGAACAAGATTTCCTTACCGATGATATTCACTATCAATCTCTTCAACTCATCCACATCAACATCTTCCCCAAATCTGGCCACCTTCAGCCTACAGACCCCATTGCTCAACCGCTCATTCTCTACCACCCGCAGACCCATCAACAATAGCAACCCCTCATCCACTGCTTCGTCGACCACTGTCGACAATCGCAACGGTTCTTCCACATACATATCACCATAAAGCACCTTATAATCAGTCATTGAGTACTCCAAACAAAGGCAGGTTTGCCTCTTCACCCTTCGGAGAAATCCATAAACTTTCTGTACGTCTGATACCACCATTTTGACCGCTTGCAATTGTGTTTTTTGAGACACAAGCCCAATCAGAATACAAATCATCATATAAATCACAACGATACCCGCTGAGTAGAACCATTCCATCTAGTTTGTTCAGCAAATGTGCTAGTTCAATATGGTCACAGTCTAATAATTCGGTCGAATAACGTATTCCCCGATCACTCCGAGTTGAATGAACGTATGGTGGGTCCACATAAAAAAGGGTGCCCACAGAATCATTTTGTTTGATTACATCCAATGCGGGCCTATTCTCCAACGTTACTCCCTGCAAACGCCTGGCAAATCCGTCCAACAAATCAGGATACTCCTTCCATTGTTGGGGTGCACTTAGACCCCTATCTCTACGATCGCCAGCTCTAAATCCGGTGCTTTTTCTTGTCGTACCTGTATTTCCAAATCCTTGGAATGAGCGGACAATCATCCTTCTCGCTTTTTCAATTGGATCCTCGCACTCTTCATATGCTCTTTCATATTCTTCGCGTGAATAGGGCGTGAATCGCAACATCTCTTTCAATTTTTCTACTGCAACCCTGTCTCTAATTACCCTAAATACATTCACTACATCAGAGTCGATATCGTTATAAATCTCTAGATGAGATCTTCTCTTTCGGAGCAAAACACTTGCTCCACCACCAAACGGCTCAACATAGAATTGGTGCGGTGGAAAATGAGAAATAATCCAAGGCGCAATTTTCCATTTCCCCCCAGGATATCTCAACATCGGCCTCATCAAATTCATCGTCAAACCTCCAACTCCCCCCTCACCACTTCCGGATCCAACTCCACAACGAAGCACAGCACATCGAACCACTCACTCCGGAAGAACATGATCAACTCATACCGGTCCTTGAACCGCCTATTCTTCCAGTCCCTTACCGCCTTGTGCAGCACCGCCGCTGCCAACTGCCGCCAGGGATCCTCATATCCTAATGCCGCTTCCTGCAACCCGATCGCATCTTTTTCCCGCTTCCTCCTCCGTCTGTTATTCTCGATCTGGCACGCCTTACAGATCGTATCCAGCCCATCATAGGCTTTCGTTTTGCGGTAAAACTCATCAATTCGCTTCTTTTCACCGCATTTATTGCAGATCCTGAATTCTTGCTCATTCAGATCTACAGGAGTAGAAGTATCAAGATATGGTGGTTGGTTAGAACTCACCGCTACCATACCGCCCTCTTTGTGAAATAATTCCCAATAAAGTGTACGCCGGGTGAACTGCCCTCACTCAACGTACACTTTCGTATATAGGGATTATCAAAAAAGTTCCTTCCCCTCTTATATAATAAGTAATAGATACACAAGAGCACCAAAAAACCATGATTTTGCCCCTGTTTTGAGCCTTCACACCCCAAAAATGAGCTTGAAAGTGTATTCGTGTTCCTAAGTGAACCCCTGGAAGGGGTTCGAATTTGATTTGCACGACAAAACAAATTCAATAGCCGCAGATAGGTACACTTGCGAACACTAATACACTTTCGGGGGGAATTCCATTCAAAATTCATCATTCCGCCGGTGGCTCCCAATCCAATGGCAGCACCCCAAACTTCTTCCCCAAACTCACCATCTTGATCTCATCCCAATACACCGGTATCCCCGTCCCCTGGCGATTCCCCACCCGGATCTGCAAATTGTTTCGGATGATTTTCCCAACGCCCGGCGCGGTTAGCTCCTTGCCTTTCTTCTTCGCTGGGGGGAGTGGTTCCCCATTTTTGTTATACATCGTCGGCACAGGCTCCGGCGCACTTCCCCCTTGGTTGATCTCGTCAGTGATCCGGTTGGCCTCCTTACGGATATCCGCCATCCACAAATACTGTTCGCCCTCACGGCTGCGCTGTAAATATGCCCCCCCGGCATCGTTATAGAGATTCCACATCGCTTCCACAATGTAGGCATCCATCGTCATGCTGCGAGTTCCAATGATCTCCAAGTTATAAGCCCTTAGAAACCGCTCGATCTCCTCATACAGCTCTGTATCCTTGATATTCCCCTCGCCGTCCAAAGTCAGCGCTTTGATGGGCATCGTCACCTGGTTCATACGGGCAGGCAGGTTCACATCCATCAACTCGTCCGTCAGCTCAATCTCAGGCACCCAGTTCTCCAGCCGCCAGCGAAGCAGCATATTCCGCAACCGCAGTGCATGCTCCCTGAATTCACGGTTGATATGCAGCGGAATTCCCGCCATCTTCAGTTCCATGCTCTCCCTGGCCATCAGCTTCACCGTTAGTGCCCTGGATCCCACCGCCTTGTCCTTGAAATCCTCTCGCATCGCAATCAGCTTGGGGCAGAACGTATCGAACGCCATCGGCTCGTATGTGCGATCACCATTCCAATTGGTCACTTCTACCAAGCGGCTGATCACATTACCCTTCATCGCCCCCAGGTTCAAGAACTTCACCAGGTCGTTGGCCATATCGCCCCCATCGTTCAGGTCCGCTTCATCAATGAACACCGTCCCCTTATACATCTCCACCGTCCGGAAGAATGTCGCACTGGTATTGGCACCGCTGGCCATCGTCAACCTGTAGCAGAGGTATCCCACCCGCTTCATCAATTCGCTCTTCCCTGCGCCAGCATCGCCCGTCGCTCTCAGATAAGTCAGCGCCTCAAAGCTGTCGTAGATCCACGTCAGCAACACATAATAAGCCATGATCTTTGCCAGATACTTATCCGGCAAGAGATAATATCGATGAATAAACCCTTCCAACAGCACAATCAGGTCCTTCATCGCCTTACGTTTCCCCACCGCCGATGGAAACAAAACCGCACCCCGCCGCACAAAATCACTTGGCGGTTTCGGCACCAGCTTCAGTCCATCGACCACCAGGTCTTCCCCCTCTTCAACCTGCGCAGTGGGATCCGTATAATCACGCCAGGCCAACCGGGCTTCATCCTTCGCCGCATCATACAAATACTCAACCAGGTAGTTTCCAAACACACCGCCCAGTGTTTCTTCGATATCCCCCGCATTCCCCTTGTCGGTTTTGACGTGCTTTTTCAGGATGTTGTCATACTCTCGCACAGAGTAATCCATGGATCCTGCCAACTGTTTGCGATATTGAGCCCGGTCGTCCACATCCATTTTGCCGATCAGCTCGAACGCCGTTTTTGCTGCATCTCGTTTATCAGCGCCTCGCTGTTTCCCGGCCCATTCCGCCACAATCACCGCCATAGGTTTCACTGTACCTAGGCGTTGTTCCCACTTCCGCATCTGACCATCGAAATCCACCTCTTCGCCGATCATATGCATCAGCCAATCGTTGGCATCGCCCACCCCCTCGATCTGTGGCCACCGCAGCAGCCAGGCCATCGGTCCTAAAGCCTTCGCCACTTCCCATTCCCCATAGCCTTGTCCAACTCCAGTAGCAGCAGCCCCCGACAGTGATTCCCAGGCCGGGGCTCCGCTCTCCAGCGCAAAATACACCCGCTTGTGCCGGTTGCGCAGGTCCTCCAACAGCCGCAGCATATCATCACCCTTCAATCCCATAGTAGCAGCAGCAGCCTGCCCCCATTGTCCCAGCGTGATCGCATCTGCAGGCCCCTCCACGATCACCACACTTTTTTCCCCGCGGTTGTACTCAAAATTGAAGAATGGTTTCCTGGGACCTACCAACGCTTTTGCCAGGTTATGACTCTTCGGTTTTTCCTGGCCTATCAGCTCGCCTTTTTTCCAGGCAAGGTTCCGGGCCGAGAAATACCCTACCCTTCCCCCAAAAATGTGCGGGTACAGCAACCGGGGGAAATCCAGCATCCCATAGATGCGCCCCTTCTCGATCCAGTTGGACCGCAGCTCCACACCCCACTTCTTTCCCCAGGCTAATATGTCATCCTTCCCACCTGGTGGGGCATACCCTACTATGGCCACCGCAACCGGGCACTCCGGGTCATGGCCATACATTTGCAGGTCTCCAATCAGATCCTTGCGCTCTTCAGGTGTACCACGGCCAGAGAACCCCAGCCTGGCCTTCTGTATCGACCCTGGCCAATCCTTCCCCTGTTCATCCTTGTGGACCGTACTCCATCCCCGGCCCAGGGCGTAGGCCATGGCTGCCTGGTTCTCCTTCTTGGCCAGTTGCGTCTCGAACCAGCGGCAGGCAATCTCGAACAGTTCCACGCGCTGCTTATACGCCGTGATCCTCTCCCGGTCGGTATCATCCATCTGGCGCAGCTCGCTGGGGATGGGGTGGTTGTACTTCCCTGCCAAGTACTCCACCGCTGGCCAGAACTCCATATTCCTATAGCGCTGCATCCAGTGGAAGATATCCCCGCTCTCCCCCCCTTTTCTCCACCATTTGTAGATCCCCCAGTCAAGACGCACTTCCAGGCTATCGCCCGGCCCACCAGACCCCTTACGGATCCCCGAAACCACGCCACCCACAGCTCGATCCTGCATCCCGTAACCAGGCCCAGTCGCTTCAATCTCCGCCACGAAGTCAACCTTGGCCTTCAGCTCGTCGATATATTCTCTAAAACTGTCGTTGCTCATTGATCACCTTGTAGTCGTCTTGTGTTATGTGACATAAATATGGGTAGATAAACCATCGAAAACCTAATGAATTCACGCTCTCAGGGGCTGAAAATGACGCATAATACCTGTTATGTGACAGAAACCAGGCTCATCGAAGAGCGAAAAAGTTTTTGTGGGCGAGGCACAGGCCAGGCATTTGCACGGTGTAAAAGTGAACTTGGCGTTTTTCTTCGCTGCTGATTTCATAGATACATGCGGCGGGGGGGAGTGGGGGGCAAAGCAGTTCACGCTCTCTCTGAACGGCGCTTGCGTGCGTACCTGGCTTTTCTTGGGGTCGTTGGACCATGACCATCACCTTGATGCTGTGTCCAGAATTCATCGATCTTGTAGAGCACACCTATCCAGTCAGATGTTGTATGTAGAGCATCACCACAGGCACAGTAGAGCCTGACTGTTACCGAATGAACATGATCAGAGAAGTGCAAACGGCATTCAGTAAAAGGCTTCTCTGGAAAGATTAGTGGAATGTCTGCGCGGATTTCTCTTGGCTCAAGCACAATCTCGATTACATCAATAGATGGATCCACGTCATCAGCGTCATAATCGACCAATGCAGCATGTAGCCAACCTAAATCCGGACCTTGCAGAACTACTGGATCACATGAAATCGCATGGTCGACCAGGCGAGTAGCTGGCCTGCATAACATCTGGAGAACCTGCAATAGGCGCGTTTTGCCAGTACCAGGCTCGCCGTTGATCACCAATACTGCATGATTTCGATGACCATGGAATTCGTACCAGGTACGTTCAACAAAATCGACGACCTGGCTTTCAATATCATCTGGTAAATCCACGTACTTATGGATAATTCTTTTCGCAGTTCTTCTTATCAAACGATCATCGCTCATCTTGCTCACCTCTCTCAACATTCGGGTCAACAACATCTGCCCACCGACGCAGCTTCTCAGCGATGTAATCACGATCTTGTTTGGAGATCTTAGAAACATCACCTATCAATAGTGCGATCTCAATAAGCAAACAATTAGCGTCCTGGCTACCTGTATGAACTTTCTCACTCATCTCACACCCTCCCAGCCCATGCATAGGGACCACCCAGCGCATCGATGCCCACTGGCTCGATCTTGATCTGCTCACAGATCTCAACCAGTTCCGGATCCTCGAGCGCCGCATCGAAAGCAGACTGCGGCATATAGCAGACATTCGGCTCTTGCCTGAAATGCCGCTGGTATGCTGCTACTGCTTCTCTAATTGTCTTTGGCCAGGTACCAGACTTCGTTTTCAAAGCCTTATTCCCGGCGAACGCAAACGGGATCTGAGCTTCAGACATTTCACTCACCTTCAATCCCTCTGGCCTCAGTCAACTTCATTACCGCATTGTTGACTTCTACCAAAGCTAGCGCCGTTCGTTGGGTCACATCGCCTTCATCTTTGATCGGCTTGCGTCAGTTGCTCGGCGGGTTATGCCTGAGAGACTGACGATAATAAGATTTTGACAGGGCTACTCACCCGTTTTTGCAGGCGCATTAGCCGAGTCAACTGCACGTTTTGTTAGGCGTGTTCTATCAACATAGCGAACTCGCCTGATATGTTCCTTGCCTTTCCAGTACCTATCGCCAAAAACCAAGATTTTGACACGATAACCATCAGGCATATTCTTCAGAACGTGGCAGCGCATTGTGTAATCGTAACCATGCAAGCCTATCGCGTGCCTACATGATAAAAAGTGAGTTGCATTTTCATACGTTTTCTCTTCCATAATTTTCTCCAAAACAAACGCCTAACAGTGCCTTCATTTCACGTTGAGCCTCGCTTAGGGCGATCAGCGCATCGTCGATCAAGCCTGCTGCTGCATAAGGTAGAGGTTTGCGCCTGGGCGCTTTCTTCTTGGCATCTTTCTTTCTCTTGGTCAAACTGCGCCGGATATCGCCAAAGATCATGAACAGACCATCCGCAAAGTACAGAGCCACGCCCAAAACCGCCGCCCGCCATGAAATCACAGCCACGCCTAACTGGGTCACCACTACGCCCAGGGCAACCAATAAGGCCGTGTATCCGTCTTTATCTTCCCCCAGGTCATCCATCCACTTGTTATAGCGCCATCCAAAGATGGCCAGAGCCACCACCACCGATGCGATCGCAGTCCAGAAGTTCTGCGGATCTTGCACAAATCCATTCAAAAAATCGCCCATATTCACACCGCCAATCCAAATTCCGCTATATTCAACCCAGGGACAGCGCACGCGCCAGTCCCCGGTACCTTAACAAATCAATAGCAGTAGATGAAAGAGTGACACCCCCACACGTTCACCTACTGCCGCTCGACCGCCTCCTGCAGATCTTCCATGTGGGGCAGGGTGTAGCGCCTGGTCGTGTTGATATCCAACTGACGCAATTGCGACCCAACCTCTTCGATCGATGCCCCCTCACGCATCAGCGTGTACGCACAGGTATGGCGTAGCTTGTGCGCTGAGACGCCCTCCAGGCCGCACTGCTGCGCCAGTTGCTCCACATCCCGCTGCAGGGTCCTTTTGCTTGAACCAAACAGAGATCCAGCTTCCGGTCCACGTCTGGCCAGCCAATCACCTAATGCAGATCTGGCTTCTTTGTTGACCGCCACGGTGCCTTCGGCGATCCCCTTACTGTTGTGGATCTGGATAGTCCCCTTGCGCTCGCTCAGATGTAGATCTCTGATCTGCAAATTGGCCACTTCCTGAGCGCGCAGTCCCACATTGACCATCAAGTTGACCGCTGCCCTGGTCCGGAGCGCCTTTTCATACTGTTTACCTGATCCTGTTTTCTCGAGGCGAACGTATGCCGCCTCGACGTTGGCATTGGCCTGGCGCAGAACACGGCCCCGTTCCCCTCGAGCCAGGCTCTGCGGAGCCAGCTTCTGCTTCTTAGCCCCCTTGACATCCTTCAACGGGTCGCTCTCCGGGCGCAGATGGCCGTACGCCTTGGCAAACAGCACAAAGCTACGCAGCGCAGCCAGGCGCGCCAGCCAGGTATTGGCCTTGATCACTCCAGCATCCAGCGTCTCCCGCCGCCAGCGGTTGACGTCCGGACCATACAGCAGCCCCGGTCTGAAATCTTCCCGCATCGATGCCCGGAACCACTTGGCATACATCCGCACCCCACGCACGTACTGTTCAACAGTATTTGGATTATCCCCCCGTCCTCCCAGCCACCCCTCGAAATCGGTCAAAAAATCTCCCTCACTAACCACCCAGTCCACACGGCGCACATCGCACACCGCACCCCTCACATCCACCTGGTCCATGAGAATCATTTCACTGCTCCCTGTAATAGATCGTGATAAAACGTATCAAAATCAGCCCGTCCTTCTGAAAAGGAAAATGAGTGTGCCCACTCTGCCAGCCAAGGCATCACATCCTGAGCCATTGTCGCAAAACTAAACCCGGCAAAGGCATACAAATCGAATGGACTTCGGATTTTCATCTCAATGAATTTGCAGCGACTGTTCAAAGAATTATCTTTGAAGCGCTCTCTCCCCACGTAGATCTTCGGTCCAAAAACGTTGAAAGCCTTTACTTCAAAGCCTTCATCTTCCCCTTCGATTGCTCTCACAACATCTTTGGTACCTACTATGGCATTTCTGTCCCACTCGGAAAGCACATATTCTTCGATGATCACCGTTCTTCCACCAGCTAATTCCATCATGGCACTGAGGCTCATTTTGTGAGCAAAGATCGATTCATAACAAACGTGTGAAAGGACTTTAGATAAATGGCTCTTGCCAATCCCAGGCTCCCATCCTATGATCGCCAGCACAGGCACAACATTCATCTGCTGGTGTACCCAGGTCATCATCACCCAGGCTGCTGCCAGCTCATACTGCTCTCTATCCAACATTACGCTAGTCTTCAAATACTCCTTCAATTTCGTAAAAACGACATTAGTTTCAATCATTTCTCACCCCCGCTTCTGGTTATTCGAGTATCTAAATCGATTAATGCTTGGCCTATTTGCCCCAAAAGGCCACGACGCATCCGGTCGGGCGGTGTGGGTGTTGGGTGGGTTGTGGCTTTTGAAAGCTCTCGAAGAAATGTTTCAAAAGTTGGGTTGCTTATTCCTCCAACATTCATGCCCCATAGCACTGTATCGGGATATATTCGGCATTCTTTACGACCAAGGCTTTTGTCGTACGCGATTGTTTTCTTGTCCCAAGTTACGACTGTTTTTAACATAATAGTTTCCTTTTTTTGTGTAGTAAGAATGCATCGATTAACCAGCATCCACACGACCGAGCTCGTCATTCTCGCTGAAGCGCCACTCAGACCATAGGAACAGGCCCAGGACCAGGAGCACCCCAAACATCCCCACCAAAACCCAGGCCTCGATCTGCGCTTGGCCTGAGCCCAGTCGAAGGACTCCCCATCCTATCCCCAGCAGGCTGATCAGCACATGCAGCACTATCACCCGGTTGGCCATCCACGCTTTCCGACGCGGTTTTGCCGTCGGAAAGCGCCCCTGGAGCATCTCGCTCGCCCTGGGGCGCGAAAAGCGACGTAGGGGCTCCCAATATTTTTTCTTCACGTTCTTTCTCCTTTCGATCCATTTCTTGACAATCGTCAACAGATAGTTGCGGCTCCATCAACCCCCACAGCCAGAGTGCAGCCTCTCGCCAGGCTGCCCGTTGCTCCTCGGTCTCGATGGGCACATACTCCACTTCGAAGCGGATTGGGGGCTTCCTAATAGACATCCGCCATATACTCTGCAAACGGGGTGACCACAATCGGTTGCGCCTGCAGCAAATCGAGCACCGTGCCTGGCTTGTAGTATCCGGCCCCTTCGGTGTATTCCAGGCAGTCCTCCACCGACGACTCGAACCACCCCACCGGATCGCCCCATTTCTTCAAGTCATCGGGGTGCGCTCGATAGCGTTTGTAGATCTTCAGATCTGACATTGGTCGTAATAGGCTTTCAAGATCTCCAATTGCTCATCCCCCCAAATGACAATGAAGCCATAGTTGCGGCGGATCTTCTCGAGGCCCAGGTTCTTCGTCGCAAACCCAATTTGACCGTTGGAAACTGCAAAGCCCCTATCCTGAAGTTTCCTTGAAAGATCCGCAATCGACACTCGCCAGAATACCCGCTTATCCACACTGAGTTCCTGGTTCTCTTCTGTAGAAAGTTCCGCCATCAACTTCACCAGTTCGGGAACAAAATCGATCTTTCGTCCCGTCACCAGTGGACGGTTTGCAATCACCGCTTCCGTCGTCTTCTGATCAACAATCAAGTACATATCATCCACCTTTTCCCTTTCCTATGAATTACTATTCACTCCTAGCCATAAGTGATTGGGCAGCAACGATTTGCTCCCCCTCACTTCGACCCCAGCTACTTCACACTTGGCACCCTTGACCATCTTGGGGTGCACAAAGCACAAATTCGGCCTTCCCCCATATTTTTTCGCGTAATACGCGGCTGCCCTTTCCACCTTGGTATCCAGGTCAGCATCCTTGTCGTTATCGAACCAAAGCATCCCGATATCCACACAACCCTCCAATCACATTCAATTGACAATCTCTTCAATGGCCCCCATAACCATCCCCCTGGCCGCCGATCGCTCAGCATCGATCCACTCACAGATCTGCTTCACCAGCCAGGCTTCGAAGCGGTTCCCCGGCAGCGGTGTGTGGTACTTCAACGCATCTAACCGCTCGACATACAACCGCAGATCCTTGCTGATTTCTTCCGCCTGTTGGACCGGCGTCTGCCCCTTGCGCAGCCACACCGAGGCCGCCATCACCCAAATTGGAAATCCCAAGAAGTATTTCATCAGATCACCTTGTTCCCCGGCCACTCCCCACTAACCTGCGCTTCATCGGCAATGTTTTGTGCAAGTCTTTCGTGATGCCCATATTTTTCGTGTGTGGCGTGTGACCTTTCTTGAGCCTCTGGTGAGTGGTCAAAGTTAGATGGACCGGTGTGGTACTTGGCATAGATGCAATCCATGGTCTGCTCGTAATAGCTGTCTAGGTTGCCAGTTTGAAACACAATTACTTTCGTGCCCATAGAGCCTCCATTCACCAGAAAATGAGATTCGAAAAATCGGGATCCAGCGCGTAACACACCAGGAGCCCGAACCCAAGCATTACCACAAAGAAGAGCTTTACTTTCCAGCTATCCTTCACTAATTCCCCGAGCACGTGATAGCCCAGGATGAAGCCAATGGGTGCCCCAAGCACCATGCCCAAAGAGAACAATTTTTCGTTCACGATTCCCCCTCTACTGGGTAACCAAAATCGGATTGCTCATTTCAAGATCGATGAAATTGCGCCCCTCGCCATCACGTGTGATCTCATACCCCTTTTGGCGAAGAATCCTGGCCACCCCTGCCGTAGTCATATGGCTCGGTGAGTCATCCAACCCCATCGTTTCATTCATCCGATTGGTGATATCAGCGAGATACACTCTTTCATC
This sequence comes from uncultured Anaerolineales bacterium, assembly GCA_964458115.1. GTDB lineage: Bacteria > Chloroflexota > Anaerolineae > Anaerolineales > UBA11858 > NIOZ-UU35. The sequence goes on from CAYWIC010000005.1 coordinate 39,876, forward strand.
ACCAATCATCATGTCCTGAAGTACCTTATCCAAATAGCCACCGATCGTCTGAGCATGTGCCCGTTCTTCTCGGGCATGCCGTCTACCCAGCATCTTCTCCCAGGTATCGATCATATATTCCACTTGCCCCACCATCGATCGGCGTTCGGTCTCAGCCAAATTTTTCAGTTTCTCATGATGAGTTTTAGAAATGCGTACATTCTCTCTTTTGGACATTTTGTATTCCTTTTTGGTATTTTTCCTATGCCTATTTAGCATATTACCAAAATGTACGCATTATGTCAAGAGAGCATATTGAACATCCCCATACCCATATGTATTGATGGTATGCTATTTTTTATGAACAAATACGCTCAATGGCAGATAGAAGAAAGACAATCACGTCACCTGTCACAAAGTGATCTAGCCCGCCTCGGAAATATTTCTCAATCCCACATATCAAGAGTAGAGAGTGGAAATCGCCCTCCTGGGAAAGATTACCTAAATGCAATAGCAAAAGTATTTGACGTTCCAATAGAAATTGTTTATAGAAAAGCTGGTTTTCTTCCTGATGAGACCGAACTTGACGAAATCAGCAAGAAAATACTTCATGTATCTAACAAACTCACAGATAATCGCCGCGAAGAACTATTCCGCTACGCCGAACTCCAACTACAAATGCAAAATGAGCGGGGAGAATTCAATCCTAATGGACACCCTGAAACATCTCAACAAGCGCCATAGACAACTAGTCTTACTCAGAGCATATAAGTTGCTCTTCAATCAATACAAACAATATTGGCTTCTCCCCAAGCCGGTCAGCTTCGCAATCAAGACAACCGTCCTTACATTCAGTCTTCTGGCAATTCTCCCCCACCATCCCCTCACCCTCCCCACCGCCTTAGGGGGCGCACTTTCTATCAGCCTAGTTTGTCAAATTTAGTTCAAACGAAAGGGGTTGTAAATGAAATCTTACACAATTCACTCGTTTCACACGGGCTTCTTAGGTGGTTCCCTCAACCCCAAAAAGCTTCAATCTATACTCAATAATCACGCCAAAAAAGGCTGGAGATTAGCTCGAACCATCAAAGAGAGCAAGCGAATTCTGCTGATATTCCACCGCGAAACTCATTTTCTGATCTTTGAAAGAGATATTCAAGATAATTGATATTCCCAAATCCTATCCCACAAGAAAGGGGTTCAAATGAAAAAGGTCATATTATCCTTGTTATCAATTGGAATATTGGTTTCCTGCTCACCCTCTGAAGCAACTATCATGACTGCAATTGCCCAAACTGAAGCAGCTAAACCATCAATTACACTTGAACCAACGATAACAAGCACTTCATCCCCCACATTCACGCCAACAAATACCCCCTCACTTACTCCGACATCTACACAAACTGCTACATTTACTCACACCCCTGCCCCTACGATAACGCATTCACCTACTCCTGATCTGCGTATTATCAAAGATGACCCCAAGGATTTGCTATTACAGAAAGACGAACTCCCCAAAGATGCGAAATACTATTTACCTGGTTCAGCATGGATTAGCCCGCACCACAATGAAGAAATCATATCTCAAAAAGGCAGAGAAGAAGGCTTAGAGTATCTTGAAACGACTGGGCGTGTGGATGGTTGGTGGGTATATTATTCTCGTGGGACAACAGCCGTAAGAGCGCCTGAAGTAATATTTCACAACCCCATTATGTATAAGTCTGCTGAAGGAGCTCAGATTACTGTTCTAGAATACAATCACGTCGCTGAAGGAGAAGTAGAAGGATATGAATATGTTGAACGAGATATTCCTTTTGGAGATCTAAGCGTAGCTGCCGTTCACAAAGAAATGCAATCCAATGGAAAATACATGGTTACTTATGTTATTGACACTGCCTATAGAAACTATGTGTCACGGGTTGGCGGATGGGGTTGGGAAGAAGATGTTACCTATGAGTATGTTGAAAACATCGCCCGGATTGCCATCGAAAAACTACAAGCTGCACAACTTTATTTTCCTTGAAAAAGAGCCATAAAAAAGCCCCGCTCAAGGCAGGGCAGAACTAACAAAACTGCACATATGTCCTATTTGACATCCATATCGGTTTTAATATATAATGATTTCGAATTATCTCCCCGTCATTGCTTCGTGCGAATGGCGGGTGACTTATCTCCCCGCTGTTGTCCTGTCAACAGCGGGTGATTTTATTTAATCTGAGAAAGAGAGATTTTCATGAGCGAGCGTGTCGTTGTTTTCATTGATGGGCAAAATCTCTTCATGGCCCTAATGGATGATTTCAAGAACCCCAACATCGATTTCGAGAAATTGGTCCATAAACTTGTGGATGATCGCAAGTTGATCCGCGTGTACTACTACACCGCACTGCCAGATCAAAAGAAGGATCCCGAACAATACCGCAAACAGCAAGGCTTTCTTGATGCCCTCCGCGATAAACCCTATTTTGCCGTGCGTCAGGGCCGTTTGGTCCCCCGTGGAAACAGTTATGTTGAAAAAGGCGTTGATATTTATTTAGCTGTTGACATGCTCGAAATGGGCTACAACAATGCCTACGATACTGCCATTCTGATCAGCGGCGATGGTGACATGTCCAGAGCTGTGGAAGTTGTAAAAAGACAGGGGAAGCATGTCGAAAACGCAATTACAAAGAAATCTCAATCCCGTCATCTGCGCCAAACCTGCGACACCTTCACACTGCTCGACAAGGATTTTCTCAAAGGTTGCTGGCGGTAGGTCTACTTACTTTGCTATGAAAGACTCCCCCTTTCCCCCCGGCGCACCCATCATTGGCTATCTGCGAGATTCCGGCGGTGACAAACAAGAACTCTCCACCGATAAGCAAGAGCGCCAACTCATTGCCTGGGCCAAGCAACACGGCCACTCCATCACCTTCTATCGGGACGAAGCCCGCAAAGGCTCCAGCACCGTTGGACGTGACGATTTCGAACGCATGGTCAATCACTTCCGTTCAGGCGCAACCGAAGCCGGAATTGTCCTCTGGAACTTCAAACGCTTCGCCCGCGATATCGAAGACCATCAATTTTATAAAGCCGATATCCGCCGCCGCGGCTACATCATCCACGCCATCTCCGACCCCATCCCCGAAGGCTCTGTCGGCAGGCTCATTGAATTCGCCTATGAGTGGGAAAGCCAGCGAAATCTTGAAGATCTCTCCAGAGAAGTCAAAAAAGGGTTGCGCGATAATCTTTTAGAACATGGAGCTGTACCCGGAACCCCACCAAGGGGTTTCAAAGGAGAACCCATACATCTGCCCGATCATCGTGATGGAACCCCTCACGTGATCCAAAAGTGGGTGCCAGACCCAAGCGTCGTCCCGCTCGTACAGAAAGCCTTCCAAATGCGCGCCGACGGGGCTACCCTCAAACACATCAAGGCCCAAACTAACCTCTACAAATCCGCCAACAGCTACGTCACGTTCTTCAGCAACCGCCTCTACATCGGCGAGCTGCATTACGGCGATCACGTCATCAAAGATTACTGCGAGCCCATCATCGATCTGGTCACTTTCAACAAAGTACAAGAGATCATCAAGCGCCACCGCCATCAGCAGCACTTCAAACCCGGTGCTCACGACCATCCCCGTAGAAAAGCATCTTCCTTCAAACTCTCTGGAATTCTCTATTGTGGTATCTGCTCAGCCCCCATGAGCGGGCATAAATCCAAACAGCGCAATGGATCCTACTACATCCGCTATGAATGCACCAACGCCAAACGCAACCAGGGCTGCACAGCCAGTCGCATACCCGCCGCCAGGCTCGAAGAAGCCGTAATCCAGACCCTCACCGAAGATATCCTCGTCCCCGATTATCTGGAAGCCGTTCAGGCCGAAATGTTGACCGAAATCGGCCAGAACCGAGAACAATTCAAGGCAGAACGCCGCTCCCTGCGAGCTCAGCTCGGCCAAACCCGCAAAAAAATCAGTTACACAGTCAACGCTATCTCAGATGCCGGGCACAGCCGGGCACTGCTCGAGCAGCTCCAAACTCTGGAAAGCATGGAGCTCCAACACCAGGCCAACATCGCCATCCTCGATCAGAAGATCGCAGATCCCATCTCCCACACCAAGCAAGAGATCACAGTGCGCGCAGAGACCCTCATAGAGAACCTGCGCAAAAGCTCTCCAGCGGAGTTTCGCCACCACCTGCGCGGTCTGGTCCTACGCATCACCGCCTACCGTGATGAAAGAGAAATCATCGGCTACCTCACCTTTCTCTACCCCCTACCCGATGTAAAAAAAAACTCTGACATAGAATCTGTGCCTAAAGGTGACCCAGCCGTGGGGGCACAAAAAATCTCTCGCTGAAAGCGGGAGTTTTTTGTGTCTAGCAAATGTGTCGAATAGAGAACCGCCGGTTCTCTTAAGCTCATGCTAGAAGCATGAGCCCGAGTCAATCCCCGTGGGGGCACTCGCTCAAGAAAACCGTTCTACGGATGACGTAGAGCGGTTTTTGTCTAGGTTAAGGTTCGATTCAATGGCAAACGTGGAAGAATTGATGGAAAATGGCGGCAAATAGCTCTCTTTTTTGCTAAAAGTGGTTCGAGTCCGCTTGGGTGTTTAGATCGTTTTTTTAGCGGTAGGTTCGAGGCCAATACCCAGTCAATTGATAAAATTTTCATATTGGACATATTTTTGTGATTGGAACTCATGACCTTCAGGTTTTGAGTTCCAGTCCGTGGGAGGGGATCAACAAGTAGAAATAAAACAAAAAAGCACTCTTCAGGTGCTTTTCCCTTTCAGTAGCGGGGTCAGGACTCGAACCTGGTACCTGAAGGTTTTGAGACTAGGTACAACTTAGCAAGTTTTCGAGCAAAAAGCATGGGCTGAATTGACTGCCCTTTTGAAAGCGAAGTGGACACAATAGAAGTTTAATGGATATATCTACTCGCTATTTCAAAATCTGGGAATATGCAATATTACATTGGGTTATAATTTATATATTACGCTTAGCCAATTTTCTGGAGGCCAACATGCGCCTCGTTTACCAATATTCCCGTTTAATTACAGCCATCTGATGAATATGTCCGCTTTAGAAAGAATTCCCGTGTCTCTTGCAGGATGAACTACTGATAGCACCAATATTCCCTGGAGACTGATTAGGAATGGGAGAGAAACGTGATGGACCAATTTGCAATAATAACGAAACACCATCTATTTAGGTCATCCCCTATACCGGATAAACAACCACAGCCAAATTTTCGAACTAGCATGCTTATCCTTTTCGTGCTACTGGTTATTTTTTCTACAGCTGGCTGCGGCTCAGCATCTACTATCAGCATGCCTCAGGTTGCAGAGCCTGAGTTGCTGTGGGTCTTCCGCTCCGCTGATTATATCCGCTCGATTCCTGTTGCCACTGCAAACACCGTATACGTCGGGTCGGATGACAATAATGTGTATGCAATCCACGCCGTGAATGGAGAAATGATCTGGAAGTTCATAACCCAGGACAATGTTAGCGCTCAGCCGGTGTTTGCCAGTAACACTGTGTTTGTTGGATCATGGGACGGCCAACTATATGCACTTGATGCGATAGATGGCACTGAACGGTGGCAGTTCAATACTGGCGGTTGGGTCGCTTCCTCACCTCTACTGAGCAACGGTAAACTGTTCATTTCCTCTGCTAGCAGTGTGCTATATGCGCTCAACCCAGCCGATGGCACTGAATATTGGCGCTTCATCACCAACGGGTCACTGATGACATCCCCCACCTTGGCAGACGGAAAAGTAATCGTCGGATCAACTGACAATTATGTGTATGCAGTCGATGCTGGTGACGGCCAATTGGCCTGGCGATACGGAACCAATTGGGATATCACCACGGCACCAATCGCATATGAGGGAGTGGTCTATTTTGCATCAGCAGACCGGAAAATATTTGCGCTATCTATTCCAACCGGGAACATGGCATGGCAGACGGAACTCGATGGAACTGCAGTTGGGAACCTCGACCTGGAAAATGGACATCTCTATATGGGGACGGATCGGGGAACATTATATGCGCTGGACAGCGTCACAGGTGATATCCAGTGGTCAACGTCCGTAGGATCAGGCCTACGCTCGTCCGTCCAAGTACACGGCGAAATCATTTATATTGGGGCTGATGACGGGTATCTTTATGCTTTGTCAAAATTAGATGGCCAGTTATTGTGGAGCTTCCGTACGCTCAATAACATTGTGAGCGGTGTCGAAGTGCATGGAAATAGACTGTATGTAAGTTCCCTTGATCGCCGCGTTTATGCACTCGAGGTAACCCCATGACGAAAATGAACCCAAAATTACAACCGAGAATAGCCGCCTGGCTCCTAATTGCGATATTCTCACTGGTTCTGCTGTTGGCCGGAGGAACTCTGGCCTTCGACTTGCTGCGCCAACCTTTCGATCTTTATCAGGAAGCTCAATCGGCAACTGAATGGCGGGCGATGATGCTCTACAATCGTCTCGCTAAAGAAATGCCAGCAATATCTGAGTACTTCCAGCTCGAGATGGCAATACACCGGATGCCTGATTTTGACGCGATCACAACGCTAAAAAGGATCATTGAAGTTCGCCCGCATAGCCCCCCATCCTTTCAAGCGCACCAGATACTAGCTCGGTACTATGCTGATATTGGTGAACCGATAACCGCTGAAGACAACTATCGAGCCGCGCTCTCAATCCAGAGTTCGGCTGCGCTACGTGCAGAGTTGGCTCGCTACCTGGTTGAGATAGGTGATCTGGCGGACGCTAATTCTGAATATCAGACTCTACTTGGAGAATACCCAGACTCATTCGTCGGGATACGCCGAATCAGTCAGGATCCCATTCAGACAGCTGAGATTTTCATCGCCGAGAAGTATTTCAGCGACGCGCTTGAAGTTCTGCGAGGCCTCGATAGCGATGATGCTATTCCGTTACGCGCCGAGGCATTGGCAAGCCTTGGATATTACGAAGATGCTATGGTTGCTTACCGTGACTGGTTAAAGGTTGAGCCGCATGACAGTGATGCACAACTCGCGCTGGCTGGTGTTTTAGCGGTACTGGGACAATATGACCAAGCATTGGAGATTTACCAGTCCTTTGATATATCTGCTGCTTGGGTAGCAGAGGCAAATTTATTATTAGAGGTAGAGCCAGAAAAAGCTCTAGAACTATACATAAACTCCGATGATCCCATTGCATGGTGGATTGCCACTGGAATATTGGAAGAACAAAATCGGGCTGATGAGGCGCTTGAGATATATGATCGGGTAGCCCGATCTGGAGTTTACTTATCTGACGATGCCGCACACCGCTACCTGGTACTGGCTCGCCAGCTGAATGAAGATGCGTCCATCGAAACAGCCAAGAGCCTGCTTCAGGCGCAGGGGCGAACTTATCTTGGGCTCCAAGCCCTGGATGACCCCCTTCAACTTCTTATGGCACCATTTTATCGTCCACTGCCGAGTGTAATCACAGATAAGGTAACAGCGCTTGAGGAGCTTGGCCTTGATGAGATGGCATCCCAAGAGTTAGCGATCGCCGCAAGGTTCGACCCCCGCCCGGAGGTTGTCGCAGTCGCGGCTGAATGGCTGGCTGAGCGTGGCAAAATTTCAGAGGCCATGACGATCGGAGTTAGCTTGCTTGAAGATAATGAGCGGCGTCCCCTGTCGGTCTGGCGGTTAGCATACCCCAAGCCCTACGAAGAGATTGTGGAAGCAGCTGCCAATGAGGCAGGCATTGACCCGTTATTGGTGTGGGCGTTGATGCGCCAGGAAAGCCGCTTCGACCCAGAAGCGTTATCCTATGTCAATGCGCAAGGGTTGATGCAGGTTATTCCAAGTACGCGGGATTGGATTGCTGAAATGATGGGCGAACAAGTCCGCGCGGATGCTATGTTCGATCCTGAAACTGCCATCCGTTTCGGTTCGTTTTATCTGGGATCGTTGATAGAACTATTCGAGGGTGATATTGAGCTCGCTGTAGCGGCATACAATGGAGGACCGGGCAGCGTTACAACCTGGCTAGGTGATCCCATGGTTGACTCGCGAGAAGACTTTTACCGGTGGATTGGCTTCGGGGAAACGCGTGAGTTCCTGATGAAAGTGATGCTGAATTACCGCATTTATCAGTATTTAGAGCAGATTGGAAACTAAATCCTAGTGATCGCTAGGTTGAAGGTTCAAAGAGGTTGCATGATGTTTTAATTGGTAAGAATTACCTACAACTGAAATACTTCCACGAATTTTAGACCGTCGGGTTAGCTGACAGCACTAGTTATTACGTTTTAGACGTTTTAGGTACGTTATACCGGATTGGAACTCATAACCTGAAGATCCCAAGTTCGAGTCACAAGATAGGTAACGCCACCGTTCCTTGACGGGTTTTTGGGCGAGAATTATCATTCGATAAGTAATTCTGACGTGGCTTTTTCTCCTGATTTCTGGGAAGAGTGTGGTTAGGAACAGATCAACGTGGGGGCATCAAATTTAGACAGAACTTCTCCAGATTCTTCCGTGGAGAAGTTTTTGTCTTTAATACGTTTCGATACTCGAGAGAAATTGAAAGACTTACTATTGGAGCAGGAATTTAGCACTATCGGTTTATGGCAATAGTGGTTCGAGTCCGCTTAGGGATGTTAAACCCTAGAATCTGAATTTGCTGTGAAAGTGGGAAATGTGTTCCAAGCATATTTCTTGTTCAGAAACATAATCTATTGGAAAGATAATGTGATTGAAAACTGTTGTTGATAATTGGAAATAAAAAAACTCCCGAGAAAAATCTCAGGAGCTTTTCGATATGTAATTTTAGGTTCAGTCAGCACCCTTCAATTCTACTATTCCATCATTGGCACCGATATCCTCAAGGGTCTTTTCCCGAATTGCAGGCTTTACTTTTTCCTGCTTCCCCTTCTCCGCAATCGCCTGTTCTAAACGTCGGTAGTATTTACCTTTGGTACGCATACCATGCCAGTCAAGTCCAGTCTTTGTGTAAAACTGTTCCCACCATCCAGCCAGATTAGTGCGGGCGACCTCTTGTGTTAACTCCCAGGGATTTGCCTCTCGAATGGCAATGGCTTCGTAAATGTCATTTGTAATGATAGGTTCTTTATTCTTATCATAAGCAACAAAACCACTCTTTACATACTTCTTCCAGCGTTTTTGACTCTCTTCAGCTGTTGGACCGCAAACCACCATGCAACTCCCACAAGTTAATAAAAGAGGAAAATCAACTGGTACTTTCAAAACCTTCTCCAATTTGTCAGCATAGGCTCGCATTTTTTGACCCTCGGTTTCACCGGGCAAACCCTCATAATCAGGGAAGTTTGGCGTTTCAAATATTCCTTCTGGAAAAGGTTTTTGAAGTGGTTCCGCCAGCCTTAGAGTTGAACCCACGTCCATGTGTTTAATCGAAGATTTAAACAATTGCCCCAAAACATTATGTTTTTCCGGATCAGGGATTTCACCAACCCATTCCTTTACAAGACCCTTGCCCCAGGTGGAATACTTCATGTTTGGCGCTGTGGCGTGCATACCACCACAACCGATTGTGCACAAATTAATATCTCTTTTCTTTCCGCGGGGATACAATTCACCATTGATCAGCGCATATTCTTCTTCATCATTTTTTGTACATTTTTGTGGGACAAGAAGCTGCACAAGCCATGCAATGCTGGCAAAGGTTGTCAAAAACATCGCGTGGATCCATAATTGGATCACTTTCCAGAACAGCGTCTGTAAAAACAGATTGCAAAACAATAGCACCGCCATATTCTTTCGTGACCGCGTTACCGGAAAGCCCTTGTGCTGCGATGCCAGTTATATAAGACGCGTAACGCTGGGAAAATCGGGCAACATTCGACAGCAAATTTATGTCTCTGCGCCATTTAACATTGGGCGGTTCCGTTGTCACTTTGTACCCCATTGATTCTAAATATTTAGCAAGTTTCAAAGCTGTGTGTATCGCCCGTTGATGTACACGAATCTGGTCCAAATTGTGGGGGATGGCACTTTTCTTTTCCAGATAATCATAGATCGCCTGGACATCCAATGGTAATGCAAAGGTAATAATTGATTTTGCTTCTTTCATGATGTATTTGATATCCAGTGACGGCGGACCATCAAACCGTCCAGGACCGGCCACTCCGACCACATCAACCCCTTCAGATTTCATAAATTCCTTGATTTGTAATTCTAGCGACATCTTCTTCTCCTTTTTTTGTGATCGATAAGGAAATCAAAAATTGACAATCAGATGTAATAAGTGATACATTTGTGTTAGTATTATTTCCCACAATTACACGCTGGTCAATTACCAATAATTGAAAAATGTAATAGCTGTTACAACAAGGAGAAAATGGACACCCCTTATCAGAATCCACTGGCTATCCGGGCTAAAAAGCTAATGACTGAGGCTTTTTTCAACCTATTACGGGAGAATCCCGCTGAAAAGATCAAGATAACCCAATTGTGTGAACGCGCGGGGATAGCTCGCCGAACCTTTTACACACATTTTGACAGGATTGAGGACATCCCTCGAAAATTTTTAACCGATCAATGGCTAACTACTCTTGAAGAGAAAAATCGCGCATGTCTAGATAAGGACCTGCCACCAGAAAATGAATACGATTTTATGGTGCTTACTATGTACGAATATTGGGGAAAGCGGGCTGAGTGCGTTTCATTGCTAATCGAAGCAGGATTTAGAGCAGTTTTCTTTGATGTACTTTATGCTGGGCGCGAGTTTTTGATGCAACTAGTTGGAAACCATCTCGCAGATCATCATAATCTCTCCAATCCAATAATCTCAAAATACTCAAAATCTTTTGATATAAACACTTTTATCAATTTGTATAGCATCTGGTTAGAGACCGGGATGAAACAATCGGCTCAGGAAATGGCGGAAATTCATACAACCTATGTGCCTGTTGATATATTCCAAAAACTATCTAAACGCTTTGGAGATAGTAGCTAGGGTTTGTTGATGCTTGTGGTTGCTCGGTTTGTGTCAAAGTATGCCCCTTTAGTAAATCAGGCCATGTCGACAAGATTAAAGACCGCTTCTTCAAGACAAGAGAGGTTTTGACTAACTAGAGGTAGATGCATTAATAAAATATTGGTAACGCGGGCATCCCTTGACTGGTTTTTGGACGAGAATTTTCATTCGGATAAGTAATTCTGACGTGGCTTTTTCCCCTGATTTCAGGGAAGAGTGTGATTCGGAACAGGTCCGCGTGGGGGTACACGTGCCTATGATAAGATTTGAATAAAGGGGGAAATTAGAAGATTTTCTATATGAAAATGCAAAGATGAAATAGTTTTGCATATGGTTTGTTGGGTTACTTTGGATTTGAATATTGAGGTGGCATTCAGGCCAAATAAATCGGATATAATTCCGATATGACTTCTCCTATTTTGGTCACAAAACTCTTCGCTCCAGCCACACGACCAGAAATCGTCTCGCGCAAACGCCTGATCGACCAACTGATTGGGGGACTAAATCGTAAACTGACTCTAATCTCCGCTCCCGCTGGTTTCGGTAAGACCACATTAATCAGCGAATGGATATCTGATGGGGAATGGCCGTCTACCTGGCTGTCACTTGATGAAAATGATGCCGAACCCGCCCGCTTTCTCACCTATCTCGTTGCCGCCTTGCAGCGCGTTGCTCCAGAGATTGGCAAAACTGTTTGGCCTGGTCTGCAATCCCCACAGCCACCACCTATCGAATCCGTTCTGACAAACTTGGTCAATGAAATCGCGGCGCTTTCGAAAAAATTCCTTCTCGTGTTGGATGACTATCACCGGGTGGACACGAAAGTGATTGACGAGACCCTCACCTTCTTGCTGGAACATCTGCCGCCATCGCTGCATATTGTTATCACGACCCGCGAAGATCCGCAACTGCCTTTGGCAGGGTTACGGGCTCGGGGGCAATTGACCGAACTGCGTGCTGCGGACTTGCGCTTCACACCCGACGAAGCGGCCACTTTTCTCAATCAGGTAATGGGTCTTCATCTCTCGTCCGCGGATGTCACATTGCTGGGAACGCGCACTGAAGGTTGGATAGCCGGTCTCCAATTGGCTGCTCTTGCTTTGCAGGGACAAGGCGCAACACACAGCGAAGAAAACCGCTCACAATTTATCAAGGCATTCGCCGGCGACAATCGGTATATCGTCGATTACCTGATTGAAGAGGTCTTGCACCATCAACCAGATCATGTCCGCAGCTTTCTGCTCCAAACATCCATTCTGGATCGGTTATGCGGTCCGCTGTGCGACGTCGTAACTGGTCAGGCCAACGGCAGCATGCTGTTGGATGCACTGGAACGAGCTAACTTGTTTGTCGTCCCGTTGGATGACAAACGCCGTTGGTATCGCTACCATCATCTATTTGCCGATGTTTTGCAGGCGCTTTTGCAGAAGCAGCAGCCCGATCAGGTATCTGCCCTGCATTTGCGCGCCAGTCAGTGGTGTGAGCGAAACGGATTGCCAGCCACAGCAATCCATCACGCGCTTTCTTCTGATGATCTCGCGCGCGCGGCCGAGTTGATCGAGTTAGCCTGGCCGCCAATCTATCATGGCTTTCAGCCTACCCGCTGGCTGAATTGGGTAAACACCCTGCCTAATGAGATCATCCAGGTAAGGCCTGTGCTCAATGCCGGATCTGCCTGGACGTATCTGGATGCTGGTGAAATTGAGGCCGCTGAGGCTTGTTTGCGCGATGCCGAACAATGGCTGAGTGCCTCCGCAGATAAACAGTCCACCACGACTTCGATCAAGGGCACTCAAAAGATCGGGGTGGCGAACAAGAAGGAGTTTCAATTATTGCCGGCCTCCATCGCCAGCGCTCGAGCATATTTGTCCCTGATTTCTGCTGATGCGCCAGCCGCTGAGAAATTCGCTCGACGGGCGCTGGAACTCTTTCCCAGGGATGAATATTACCAGCGTGGAATTGCCGCGCAATTCCTGGGATTGGCTTATTGGGTCAGCGGCGATCTGGAGTCGGCCGATCAGTCCCTTACTGACAGCGTGGAAAATTTGCTCCTGGCCGACAATATCTATTTTCAGATCGTCAGTATGGTTTTCCAGGCAAATATCAGGGCGGCACAGGGGCATCGCCAGGAGGCAGCAACTATCTATGAGCGCTGCTTGCAGCATACGGCGGAGCAAGCTGAATTGGGAGGAGTCGCTGATTTGTATATTGGGGTGAGTGAGCTGCATCGCGAAGCGGGTGAATTGGAAACAGCTGTTAAGTATCTGCTAAAGGGCAAAAAACTGAGTGAGCAAGCTGTCCTTCCAGGCAGTGCATCTCGCTGGCGCGCGGCAATGGCCGGTGTCAAAATAGCTGAGGGCGACCTGGAAAGCGCGCAGGATCTGCTGCGCGAGGTAGATCATCTGTATGACCCCTTTCCCAATCTTCGCCCTATCGATGCACTTCAGGCACAGGTTTGGGTGGCACAAGGTCGGGCGGCCCTTGCTCTCGATTGGGCTGAGAAGCGAGGCTTGAGTGTAGACGACGAGCTAAGCTATCTGAGCGAATTTGAACACCTTACCCTGGCTCGTATCCTGATTGCTCAATATCGGCAGAATCAGGTAGATGGTGCACTGGACAAGACAATCCGTTTGCTGGCACGCCTTCTGCAAGCAGCAGAAATAGGGGATAGAGGGCAAAGCCGGATCGAAATTCTGATTCTGCAAGCGCTCGCGTATCAGGAACAGGGCAAAATGGCTCATGCCCTCGCAGCGCTTCGACAAGCGCTTACACTTGCTGAACCGGAAGGGTACTTGCGTGTATTTGCCGATCAAGGTGCCCCCATGCGACAATTGCTGGCAGCAAGCCTGGCCCAAGGGGCTGATCCAGTTTATATCTCCCGCTTGATGCAGGCAATCGAACCTCAGCCGGATGAGGAGTCTCATCCGCTTGATCCGAACCAATTGTTAATCAACCCGCTGAGCGGTCGTGAACTTGAGGTACTTGGTCTGATGGCAAACGGTTTCTCGAATCAAGCGATTGCAAATGAGTTGGTCATTGCAATCAGCACTGTTAAAAAGCATGTCAACAACATCTTTGGCAAATTAAACGTTACCAGCCGCACACAGGCTGTGAATCGCGTCCGCGATTTGGATATCTTATAACATCCACCCTTCTGCGCTGAAAATACACCCCAAAAATAGAACTTTCGTACGCCGCCAAGATTCATCCCCTTTCATATACTACAAGTAAATATAGAAAAGCGCATCACTTGACGGTTGGCTCATGCAACGGTCGAGGTTGAGTCGAAGTATCTCTTAAGATACAGGAGAATTTTGTATGCGAAAAATATTTACCGCTTTTTTGCTAATAATAGTCGCCATTGGCGCTTGTATCGTTGGTCTTGAATTCGCTAGAAAGGCATATTTTTATCCGGCTGTTCCTGAATCTGATTATCCCACTCCAGGCAACCGAAACGAGGCATGGTTACAGGATTTGGAATATTTTCAAACATACATCCAGCTAAATCGGCCGTACACCAATGAAGCGCGTGCTGATGCGCAGGCACTCACCAATCACATGGTAGAAAGTGTTGATATCTTGAGTGATGCTGAGTTGAAGTTAGGCCTCGCCGAGGCAATCGCCCTTTCTAAAAATGGGCATTCATTCCTGCGCATATCTGACCTCACCCTCAGTGAAGGTCGGATTCCCTTGATGGGACGAATGTTCGATGACGGGTATTACTTCTTGTGGGCTGCGCAGCCATATCAATCCATGCTCGGCGCGCAGATTGTATCCATTGATGGTCATCCAATCGAACAAGTCATACAAGCGTTCAGACCCTACAGTGGAGCCAAGGAAAGTTTCTTTAGAATGTATGTTGGCTGGTTTCTGGAAACGCCAGCCCTGCTCCATGCGGTAGGTTACGCTGAAAGCCCCACTGGTTACACACTAGGCGTGCGTCTTATGGATAGCGATACGATCACCCTGGTTGAACTCTCTGTTGATGACGCCAGCATAATTCCACCCGTTGTTTCCCCAGCGGAGATCATGACACCTGCCAACATTTCTCAATGGTATGGGCTGCCCTCACAGGTAACGTTGATGCCGATTCTCTTACAAGAATGGGACAAGCCTTTTCATTATCAGGTTATTGAATCCATCAATGGCTTCTACATGCGATACAGTGCGAATGATGATGTCGGGGAGCACAGTATCGCCTCCTTTAACAAAGCAATAAAGGATGAATTGTCTAAAAATTCATATTCGGTGCTTATTATTGACCAACGCAACAACGGTGGCGGTGATTACACCCGCACATTCAATTTGATGACGAGTTTGCCAAAATTGGTAGGGGAACGAACACCAATTTACATAATTTCGGGACCATTAACTTTCTCAGCAGGAATTTCGAGCGTGGCTTTCCTGAAGGCAAGTGGTGGTGACCAAGTAACGATTATTGGAACCGAGATGGGTGACCATGAGAGGATGTGGGGCGAAACGTCCTTGCTTACCTTGCCCAATTCGCAACTCACCATGCAATTTGCCACCGGCCTCCACGATTACAAAGATGGGTGTTCCGAGTTTCCAAATTGTTACTGGTTGGATTTCTTCTATAACGTATCCGTGGGGTCACTGTCTCCAGAATTTACCATCCCATTTACATTCGATGATTACGTAGCAGGCCAGGACGCGGCTATCAATTACATCCTTGAAACACATAGAGGTAACCAGTTCTTTGTAGAACCCTCGACACAAAAAATACACCCTTGAATAGAACTTTAGTCTGCTGACGGATACATCTCAAGCTCTTAGAATGATTGCAGATACAGATCGGAGTTTTACAGTGCGTTTAGCAAACCCGTTTGGCAGGAGAAAGACAAGTCCAGAATTATGTCAGATAAACAGACCATGAAAACAGATCAACCACAGCCATTAACCTATCAAATCAAGATTGAGGGACATCTCAGTCTATTATGGGAAGTGGCGTTTAAAGGTCTACGTATCACACTGGAAGAAAACGGCGAAACACACTTGACGGGTCCGGTGGTCGATCAAGCGGAATTGCACGGATTGCTCAGAAAATTTCGTGATTTGGGACTGCCCCTTATTTCGGTTGTCCGCCTGGACCCTGATCAAACAGAGTAATCCGATCAAGACCAGAAAGATCGGATGCTCAAAACCATTGAATCTGTTTTTTTGATAGTCTCAGTTGAAAAATGGAAGGAGTAAAAAATGAAAAGTCTGCTTAGGATCGGAGTGTTTTTTGGGATCGCTTTTGTATTCACGCTCGTTTTGGCAATCGTTCAACAAGCCTTCGGATTTGATGCTGTAAAAATCTCGCTGCCCCAATTTGGGCCTGGATTGGCAGCCATTGTGATGATGATGGCGTTTAGAAGCGATCATATAAACCCCACAATTTCCTTCAGGGGGATTTCCTTTTTGAAATATCTTGGGGCGATCGGTATTCCTTTGATTGTTCCCGTGATTATTTTTCTAGTTTATAACCAGTTCATCAACCCCCTAAGCATTCCCCCCATCAATGCAACTTCACTCATGCTCATGCTTGGTGGCATCTTGCTGGGTGCGTTTGGTGAGGAGTTGGGTTGGCGAGGATACGCGCAAAATTTATTAGATAGGAATCTGAACGACTTCATTGCTTTTCTGCTAGTCGGCGTTCTCTGGGGACTATGGCATGTGGGGAACTTCCAATATGGCCCGATTTATATGCTGTTTTTCGTGTCTTCCACAGTTGGCTACTCTGCGATTATGGCCTGGCTGCTCCGGGGCACCAACTATAACGTGGTTCTGGCTACCTTGTTTCACTTTGCAGTGAATGTGGGATTCTACATACTACAAAATGCACTCGCTGATGTGCGCCTCATGGCGCTGAATGGCATTGTATGGATAGGGGTTGCTGTGATTTTTGCTGCATTCAACAAAAAGGATTTTCTGGAGTTCGGGAGGAAAACGCAAAGAGAGGGGAAAGAAAATATCGTTAAAGTTTCGACGGACGTAGTTTACAAACATCTAGGTTGACACTGGTAAATAAGCAGGACGGTAATCGACAAATCGTTCTAAGCCAAAAGTGTTCTGGGTTCAAAGCGCCCGGCGCTTACTGGAAATCTAAGTACAACAAGGATAAAACTGCATGATAACCACAATTATCTTTCCCCTAATCCTGATGTTGGCAACACTGCTCTGTGCGTTGGTAGCCGGACTGCTGTTTGCCTTCGCCATTGTAACAATGCCTGGCATTAAGAAACTAAACGATGGCGAGTTTATTCGCACTTTCCAAGTGATAGATGGCGTGATTCAAAATAATCAGCCCATTTTTATGCTGGTCTGGATCGGGTCTGCTTTGACTTTGCTGCTGGCGGCCGTACTCAGTTTTGGTCAAATGGATCTGGCAGGAAAAGGCATTCTGCTCACCGCCGTGCTGCTCTATATCATTGGC
Organism: uncultured Anaerolineales bacterium; assembly: GCA_964458115.1. Lineage (GTDB taxonomy): Bacteria > Chloroflexota > Anaerolineae > Anaerolineales > UBA11858 > NIOZ-UU35. The sequence goes on from CAYWIC010000005.1 coordinate 57,279, forward strand.
GTTCAACTACCGACCGGCATGATCAATGTGCCGCTAAACAACCAGTTGCAAACGCTGGATACCGGGAAGATGAACGCATCCGCTCAGGCAGCGGCACGCCTCAATTTTGAACCGCGCTGGAATCAGTGGAACGGGTTTCGAACGGTCGTGGCCATGCTGGTAACTGCGCTGTTGATCCTGTTGCTTTTCTTACTCTAAGAGCCTGGTTCGCCTAGTAAGGAGAAACTCCATGAAACAAGAAGAAATTCATCCTCCCAATAGCACTGCATTCAACGCTTCCTTCCAACAAAAAAGTGCCGGAATGTCGCTGGTCATTATCAGCAGCGCTGCCCTATACTTTGTTGCTCGGGTGTGGCCCATGCGGTCCGCTGCCATGATTTCGGGCACCCTCCCTGCTGGGTATGGCAGCCTGGTGCTCATTACCCTGGCCCTGATCATTGTGGCTCAGATTGTGTTGCAAACAGTGTTGGCCATTGGTACTGGCTCAATCGAAACCGCAACGGCCGTCGAGCAGATAGCAGCGCTCAGGGCTAGACGCAACGCTTACTTTGTGCTGGTTGCGAGCATGTTAGCGGCTGTTGCTTCTATCTTTATAGAAACACTGACACTCTTTGATACAGCTAACCTAGCCATTCTGGGGTTGGCTCTGGCAGAAATTGTGTTGTTATCATCCCAGTTGTTGTATGGACGGAAATAATAAATTTTAATGCTCTATCAAATCAAAATGATAGGCAAAAGGATATGACCATGAAAAAAATAATAAACTCTGATCTCGCAGGAAAAATCCTACTGAGCACATTTGGATTAATGCTCGTTTTACATATTTTGATTATTGCCCAGATTGTCCCTGCGAATTTCGTTTGGGGCGGCCAAATCGAGGCCGACGGATCTAATCTGATGCAGTTGGAAATTGTGGCGATCACATTGACTGTGATTTTTGTTGCCATTGTTGCTGCAAAACTTAAATCTCTTCAAGCCAAGAAACCAAATATTCTAATCGCGATTGGCATGTGGGTGGTTTTTGCATATTTGATTTTGAATACATTGGGTAATTTTGCTTCCGGCGTGCGTGCAGAAACCTGATTTTTTGCTCCACTAACCATTGTGATGGCCCTGTCTGCATTCAGATTGGCCATTGAGAAATAAATCAGGGTAGTTGTTTCATATCTCACCAGCGTCCGGCCAGGTATGGCTGGGCGCTGGTTTTGGAAGATGACAAGGTAATCAACAGATAGATAACATTCGTGCAGGAAGCTCTCAAAACTAGCAACAACTATGAACAGAACTTTAGAGGATCAACGTGAAGAATTTTCAAGGCGGCGATTTCTCGCCACCCCTTTGGCTGGAATAGTTGCCTGGACAATTGCGGGTGTTGCAGGTGCATATTTGCCACGCCTATATGCGGTTTGGGTATTATTCATCGCAAACGGATCGACTGTTTATTTGAGTCTTCTGATTTCAAAATTCACGGGAGAAAACTTTATCGACAAGAATAAACCCAAAAATGAGTTTGATGGTCTATTTCTGTACACGGTTTTGCAGTCGGTCCTGGTTTATGCGATAGCAATCCCATTTTTCCTTATCGACCATGAGTCATTACCGATGACTATCGGGATTCTTACAGGTTTAATGTGGGTTCCATTTTCCTGGATCATCAAACATTGGTTGGGGGTTTTTCATGCGGTGGCACGAATCACTTTGGTTGTCTCCATCTGGTATCTGATGCCGCAAGCTAGGTTTACAGCGATACCTGCCGCGGTCATTGCCGTCTATATCGTGACCATTTTTGTTCTGGAAAACCGTAGACGCAGGCTGCTCATCATTTGATGCGTTATTCCTGCTGTTGATTAATACCAGTGCTTCTCAAGGATGAGATATGAGAGCGATCGTTGGCACGAAACACGGTCCTCCTGAAGTTCTACGACTTTAGGATGTTCTGAAACCAAAACCAGCAAACAACGAAGTTCTGGTTTTGGTACATGCTGCAACGGTCACTTAAGGAGATGTGATGCTTCGCAAGCTTCACCCCCTGCTGTATCTGCCGATGAGCCTATCTGGCTCCGGGGCATGAATTCGCCGAGAAACAGGATGCGATCGCATCCTGTCTTTTTGTTTATGCAGAGGTATTCTCATCACAATTGGGTCTGTGAAGGTTCTCTAGGAATTACCGGGGTGATCCCCCAGATGTAGGGGTGATAGTCCCACGGCGTTTCCCAGAGACCCTCTGTGAAAACCACAGTTATAATATTCTCCTCACATAAAAAGAAAAACGCCTAGGAAAAGACCAAATGGCAGAGTATTTTCAACCCCTCACTGCTGAACACCTTCGTATCCTGATCGCAATTGTAGGAGAGGAACACATTTCGGATAGCGCCGCCGACCTCGACCAACATTCCCGAGATCAATCGTTTCACACTCCCCATCGCCCGGCGGTCGTGGTTTGGCCGGGGGATACATCAGAGATCAGTGCCCTCTTGAGATACGCCAATCAACATCGCATTCCACTCACTGCTTGGGGCGCGGGGAGCAGTCTCGAGGGCAACCCCATCCCCATCCATGGTGGCATAGTGTTGGATATGCAGCGCATGAACGAGATTCTGGAGATACGTGATTTAGATTTTCAGGTGGATGTTCAGGCTGGGGTGTTATACAAGGATATGAATCAGGCCCTCGGACGGCATGGCTTGTTCTTTGCCCCAGATCCCGGTGCCAATGCCAGCATTGGGGGGATGATCGCCAATAATGCCGCCGGAACGCGTACCCCTCGCTACGGTGCGACCAAGGATAACGTCCTGCGCCTGGAAGTAGTCTTAGCCTCGGGAGAAATAATTCATACTGGAACTCGCTCATCGAAGACATCCTCAGGATACGATCTACTTCATTTATTCGTCGGTTCTGAGGGATCCTTGGGAGTTATCACCCAAGCCACGCTGCGCCTGGCACCTTTACCTGAGAAATTCAGTGCCGCTGTTGCCACCTTCTCTTCGACCGAAGATGCCATTCAGGCAGTAACAGCAATCTCGGGCAGCGGCATCACCCCCGCTGCGCTTGAATTTCTTGGCCCGAATCTTGTGAAGGTATTGAACACTACTGGTGAATTTTCTTTACCAGATGGCCCAACATTGTTATTGGAATTTCACAGTACCACAGAGGCTGGCTTAGAAGAAGAACTGTCCGAGATTGAAAATCTTTGTGTAGCAGAAGGCTGCACTACGTTTCGCCCAGGGATGGGGCGCGCAGCCCGCAACGATCTCTGGCGTGTGAGACACCAGGCGTATGAAACCATCGTGCGCGCCAATCCGGGCCGGGCTTTTTTGGTTGGCGATGTCGCAGTGGCGGTTTCCGATTATCCGCGGCTGGTTGCAGTAGCATCCCAGGAAATGAACAAAAATAATCTCCACGGGTATCTGATCGGCCACGCCGGAGATGGCAACTTACACCCAACGATACCCTACATCCCAGATGACGATGAAAGCTATGCCATCGCAGCTGCAATAAATGGGGCAATCGTCGAAGCAGCCATTTCCATGGGAGGCACAGCTACCGGGGAACATGGCATCGGTATTGGAAAACGGAAATTCATGACCCTGGAGCATGGCAACAGCCAGAAAGTGATGTTGAGCATTAAAAAGGCTCTTGATCCCCATGGAATTCTAAATCCCGGAAAGTTCTTCATCGACGAGTTAAAATAATAAAATAGCCAGATAAGCATTTATCGGATATTGGCTGAACGCCTTTGGTGGTGTCACCCTGAGCTGCCGGAGGCACGCCGAAGGCGAGCGAAGAATCTCCTGCCCTCACCATGGGTGCGGCGGCAACAGGCCCATCTACGACGTCGGCGGGGCAGAGATTCTCACCTGCACTTGCAGCGCAGGTGCAAGTGTCACCCCAACAGGGTTCACGCCGGAGGCGGACCTT
>CAYWIC010000006.1:0-999 GCA_964458115.1 uncultured Anaerolineales bacterium
TACCGCCTATATGCCTCGGTCGGCTTACATAACCCTTATGGTGCAATTTAAGAGCGTAAATATATCCCTTGACATCACTTTCAGAAACACAAACCCAGACCCGGTGACAGTCATCTAACTGATCGATGATCTGTTCACTATTATAGTAAGTATGGGGGAAAATCGTATCATGCAGCGTAGCGAAACCACTTTGAGCGCTTGGGTTCAGTTTCACACATTCGAGCCTGTCATCGGACATTGATCCGCGAACCCTATCACCTTGCGCGGCGACATAGACATGCGACTGGCCCTTGTGCTCGTAACCCTGTTGCTCATAGAAATCTTGACCAAGAGCATTTTCGAGATTCAGAAAAGAATCCAACCGGCTGATCCTTGAGGGCAGTGCTTTCAGGAGTTGGTCATACATGCAAGTGTATACACTAGCGGACATACTCACCGAAAATGGACCCCTCAGCCAACCCCGCTGACCGTCGCTCTCGAACTCACAACCTATTACCCCAACGAGACGGTCTCCTGCAAGGGCTTTGATGAAGATGATCTCACCTGATTGATGCCATTTCAGTATTTCATTGGTCATGCTCTCAACACTTTCACCGGTGCCACTGTGAAGGCACTGTGTGTGCGGATATTGATTGAGCTTTTCAATCAGCTCAGCCATGGCTGGATAATCTTCAGGGGTGGCGAGGTAAATTTGAGATGTCATTCTGAGCGAAGCGAAGAATCTAAATACCTTGGAAATAGCGACCGAAGGGTTGCTTCGGGCCCTCTGTGTGACAGAGCCTATTTCTTAGATAAGTTGTGGTCATATTAATTTCTAAGTGCCAATTCATCAGCAGTGTATCATCAAACCTCAGTGAAACATATATCAAATAATGATGATCTCTCGGAACTGCCGTGGGGGTTGTCAGATTTGGGGGTGGGTGGGGGGGGGCGCCCCAACCCCCCCCCCCAAAAAGGGAAAAAAAACGGGGGGTGGTTAGGAAAAAAAAAGACAATATT
>CAYWIC010000006.1:1009-56086 GCA_964458115.1 uncultured Anaerolineales bacterium
CCCCCCCCCGCCCCGCCGGGGGGGTCCCCCCTTGGGGGGGGGGGTTGGGGCCCCCCCCCCCCCCCACACCCCCAAATCTGGAAAATTCCACGGTGGTTCTTGAGAACTAAACGAGACATTATTAAAAACCTCGCATTCTAAGTTATAATCACCCCCGCTATGACAGATAACGTCTTCAATAAATGGGCAAACGGGTTGGCGCGCACCCGCAAGACAACCTTCGGACGTATCTCCAACTTCCTGGGGACCAGCCAAATCGATGCAGATACATGGGATGAACTCGAAGCCCTGTTTATCCAGTCCGATATGGGATTGGAATCGACTGAGGATATCATTGAGGCTCTAAAAACACGTGTTCATGATGAAGGGCTGACCCAGGCTAATGAGCTGGTCTCAGCAATCAAGGATGAAATGCTGAAGCGACTCAACGCCCCTCCGGAGATGGTCTTCGCAGATCAACCCAGCGTGATCCTTATCGTAGGGGTCAACGGGTCGGGGAAGACGACCAATATGGCCAAATTAGGAGCGAGGTTCCAGGATCAAGGCCAGGGTGTAATCTTCGGGGCAGCAGACACCTTCCGGGCGGCGGCCATCGACCAATTGCAAATTTGGGGTGAGCGTTTGAATATCAGCGTGATCGCCGGACAACCCGAGGGTGACCCTGGCGCGGTAGCATACGATACCGTTCAGGCAGCGATCGCCCGTAAGATGGATGTGGTAATGATCGATACCGCTGGCAGGTTGCATACGCGCTTTAATCTAATGGAGGAACTCAAGAAGGTCCATCGAGTGGTGGGGAAGGCACTCCCCGGCGCGCCGCATGCGGTCTGGTTGGTGATGGACGCCACCACCGGTCAGAATGCCCTGCTCCAGGCGCGCGCCTTCAAAGAGGCTGTTCAGGTGACGGGTGTGATCCTGGCAAAACTGGATTCTTCGGCTCGCGGCGGCATGGCCTTTGCCATTCAACGCGAGCTTGGTCTGCCGATCTTGTTTGCTGGTCTGGGGGAAGGTGCAGTGGATTTGGAACCTTTCAATCCCAAGGCCTTTATCGATGGCATCTTAGCCGACTTCTGAAACCCTGTTGAGACATCCCTATGGGATGTTGCGTAATCACCAAATTCTTTATGGACTTTCGTTTGAAGCGCTACAAGAGGGATTTCGAACACTCCTACACATTTGGGGTATTCCCAACATTGGAATTGCTCGCACACAAAGCTGAACAGGTTTTGGGGGTAATTGTGCATCCCCAAGGGATGGAGAACCAGGGGGTTGCCAAAATACAGGAAATCTGCCAGAGGACCAGCATCCCTCTCGAATTCCAAGAGAAGACATTCCCCCGCCTGGGATCGCGCGACAATGATTATGCGGTCGGAGTCTTCAACAAATATCAACCCAGCCTTGATCGGAATACCGATCACATTGTGCTCGTCAATCCCAACAGCGTGGGCAATCTGGGGACGATCCAACGTACAATGCTTGGGTTTGGGTTTTCAGACTTGGCCATTATCACCCCGGCGGTTGACCATTTTGACCCCCGCGCGATACGCGCTTCCATGGGCGCTATCTTCAACTTGAGGCTGGCCACATTTGACGAATTCGATACCTACCAGCAAATGTACTCGCGCACGTTCTATCCGCTGATGACGGGTGGGGGCAATCTCATCAACGAGGTTGAATATCAACAACCTTTTAGCCTGGTTTTTGGCAACGAGAGTAGAGGTCTGGACGAGGCCTACCGCAATGCCGGTCCATGCATCAGCATTCCACAATCTGAAGCTATCGATTCTCTCAACCTGGCTGTGGCCGTGGGGATAAGCTTATACCAAGTGATGCTGGCACGAGAACCCTGATCTGCATATAATTGAATAGATCGAGAAAATGAGGAACAAATATGGAAGACCTGATCGCTCGCCTACGCGCTAGTGAGGCAAAAATACAAAATCTATTGGTGCGGCTTTGACGTCTCTGGCAGGGAAGAAAAACGCAAAGCATACCAAAAAGAATCCGAAGCCCCAAACTTCTGGGATAACCCGCAACACGCTCAAAAAGTGATGAAAACCCTCTCTCGTCTAAACGAGAGCATCGAGGGCTGGAATAAATTAGGGAACCGGCTAAACGATGCACTAGAGCTGGCTGATTTGGGCGATTCATCTCTCATGGATGAACTGGAAGCCGAAACCAAAGCCATCGAGGCCGAGGTCGAGCAACGTGAGTTCCGAGCGATGTTATCGGGTGAATTCGACCGGGGAGACGCAATCTTGGCTATCCACGCTGGGGCAGGCGGCACCGATTCCCAGGACTGGGCTGAGATGCTACAACGCATGTACCTGCGCTGGATGGAAAAGCACAATTACGAGACTGAGATTATCGACACCACTGCCGGTGAGGAGGCGGGGGTCAAAAGCGTGACGATCTCTGTGGATGGGCGTTATGCATATGGGTATCTGCGCGCTGAAAAGGGCGTTCACCGTCTGGTGCGCATCTCTCCATTCGATGCTAACAGCCGGAGACATACCTCATTTGCAATGGTCGAGGTGCTCCCCCAGGTCGCTGATGATACCGAAGTTGAGATCAACCCTAACGATATCAAAATCGATACCTTCAAAGCAGGCGGTGCCGGTGGCCAGAGCGTGCAAAAGAACGATACTGCCGTTCGTATCACGCATCTTCCAACTGGAATCGTGGCAAGCTGTCAGAATGAGCGCTCACAAACCCAAAACCGCGAGATGGCCATGAAAGTATTGCGCGCTCGCTTGTTAGAAATCAAAGAGCGCGAAAAGGCCGAGAAGATCGACGAATTGCGCGGCGAGTACACCAAAGCTGAGTGGGGTAGCCAGATCCGTTCATATGTGCTGCACCCCTACAAAATGGTCAAGGATCATCGCACCAATCACGAGGTCGGCAACGCTGAAGGGGTGCTCGATGGTGATCTAGACAGTTTAATCGAGGCCTATTTGCGCGCCAATGTGGGCGGGGAAAATTCCTCTTGACACTCCCCCACCCTATCGTATAATCCCTCCGCTTATCAATAGGATAAGTTTCGAATTGGAAACAAGAGTTTTGCAGGAGTAAGATCATGGCTGTCCCCAAACAAAGAACTGCCAAGTCACGACGTGACCGCCGCCGCGCCCACCATGCCTTGAAGGCCAAAAACATGGTGCAGTGCAGTAATTGCGGCGAAATGCGTTTACCGCACCGGGTCTGCCCCAACTGCGGGCATTACAAGGGCCGCGAGGTAGTCGTCGTAGAAGAATAAATTTTTCGATTATTCAAATGGGCCGTGACCATCACGGCCCATTGGCGTTAATATAAGTGACACTTTTTGCCGGGCAATAGCCCGGCTTTTCTTTGCGCGAAAGGCCTTATTCCTATCGGCCTATCGCCACCCCGGTGCTCTTGCACCGGGGAAAAACGGGTTTCTGGGAAACGCTTGGGACTATCCATATTTATGGGGAATCACCCCAGCATTTCCTGGTGAACCAGAATAGAATATGAAAGGAATTTTGAACTATGATTGATCAACACAAAACCGCTTTTCTTTTTCCAGGCCAGGGTTCTCAGGAAATTGGCATGGGAAGCACGCTGGCCCAAGAATTTCGGGTTGCTAAAGAAATCTATCAGCAAGCGGATGAGATCTTGGGATTTGGCATCTCACAACTCTCTTGGGAGGGACCCGAAGAGGAACTCAACGATACACTAAACACACAGCCAGCATTGCTGGTGCATTCGATAGCAGCGTTGCTGGTATTCCAGGAGATAAATCCTGGCTTCAAACCCGCTTATGTTGCTGGTCACTCTATGGGGGAGTTCAGCGCACTGGTAACTGCTGGCGCGCTCCCCTATCAGGATGCCTTGAGTTTAGTACGCCGGCGCGGTGAATTGATGAAAACCGCGGGAGAAACATCTCCGGGCGGCATGGCGGCTATCTTGGGCTTGGAAATTCCCGTCCTGGATACGATCTGTGCCGAGGCCAGTGTTAAGGATCAAATTGTGCAGGTTGCCAACGATAACTGCCCTGGGCAAGTGGTGATCTCAGGGGAAAAATCTGCCTTGGAGCGCGCCATGGCAGCTGCCGGTGAAGCTGGGGCGCGCAAAGTCGTACCCTTGGCAGTCAGTATCGCCGCACATTCACCCCTGATGACTCACGCTCAGGCAGATTTCAACCAGGCAGTCACGGCGGCACCTATCACTGCGCCTGAGATTCCCATCATTGGAAACGTTAATGCCAAACCATTGGCGACTGACGAAGAAATCCGCGCCGATTTGCAAGCGCAACTGACGGAGCGCGTGCGCTGGACCGAGACTATTCAATTTATGCTTGAGCAAGGGATCGATACATTCGTCGATGTCGGCAGCGGCAATGTGCTTACTGGTCTCGTTAAACGAATTAATCGCAAGACCACGCGGTTATCGCTGGGCACTCCGGAAGATTTTGAAAAGCTAACCAACTAGGGGACAGGAGCTTGGGAGTTGGGGAGATTCTAGTGCAAATCACTCCAACCCACCAGCGCGTCCCTGATACATCAATGCGGTATAATTAGCCAGCCTTAAGGAGAAATTCATGTCAACCTTCGCAACTCAATCATTCCAAGGGCGTTCAGCCATTGTCACCGGTGGTTCACGAGGGATCGGGAGAGCAATCGTCACGTTGTTTGCGCAACTTGGAGCCGATGTAGCTCTGGCAGATAGCTGTTCGGATACATCCCAAGCAACTGCTACTGAAATCTCTGAAGCGACCGGCCAGAGAGTGATTTGCTCGATGATCGATGTTTCTGATTTCGGTCAAACCCAAGAGATGGTCAAACACGTCCTAAGTGAGTTTGGGAAAGTCGATATCCTGGTCAATAACGCCGGCATCACACGTGATGACCTGATCATGCGCATGCCCGAAGAGGATTGGGATGATGTCATCAATGTCAATCTCAAAGGAGCTTGGAATTGCTCGAAAGCCATCATCCGCCCGATGATGAAAAAGCGCTATGGTCGCATTGTGAATATCTCTTCAGTTTCGGGTCAAGTTGGTCAGGCAGGCCAAACCAATTATTCTGCGTCCAAAGCTGGGTTGATCGGTTTCACCAAGGCGTTAGCAAAAGAGGTCGCATCACGCGGCGTAACGGTCAACGCAGTGGCTCCTGGCTTTGTCCCTACAGCGCTGACCCAAGACCTCCCCGAGGAGCTGGTCGAGCATATGTTGGGTCTCACCCCCATGGGCCGCATGGGAACCCCCGAAGAGATCGCCCAAGCTGTCGCTTTTCTGGCATCGGAAGGTTCATCCTATATTACCGGACAGGTCATCGGGGTAGACGGCGGTATGGTGATGATGTAAACAAGGAACGTAGGGGCTTTTTTGGGACATTCCCTGGCCTCGTTATGTATGACATTACTCATCTGCTCAAGCTTTATTCTTCGCAGTAAAATATAGATCCTCCTCATCGAGGATAGAGAAAGAACGATATCATGAGTGAATCAACTCGCCCTCCAGGCAAAACCACAGTAGCAACCAATGTTTTATTGACGATTGCGCGCCTGACCACTTTACAAATCGAAGGGGTCAGCCGAATGCATAATCTCCCCAGTGGCGTTAGCCGCATATTCCATAAGGGAGATTACGGGGAAGGCGTGCATATCAAAATAGAGGATGACCGCATTTTCGCAGATGTGCATGTCATTTTGGAAAATGACGTCAATATTCGAGACGTGAGTCGTAACATCCAAAATGAAGTCAGGCGTGCCTTTTCGGAGATGGTGGGTATGGATGTCGGACGCATCAATGTGCATATCGAGAATATCGATTATCCATCCCCGCAAGTAGAAATAATTCCAGAGCCGGATAGCGAATGAAACCCCGTACCAGGGCACGTGGCACAGCACTACAAATCTTATATGAAATCGACCTGGTCGACCACCCCCTCGGCACGGCACTAAAACATAGACTAGATGATGCTGAACTTGAGGATCGTTTAGTCAATTTTGTATCTCTACTTGTGCGCGGTATCTGGCCAATCCGGACGCAGCTCGACGAGTTTATTGCTGAGCACGCGCCCGAATGGCCGTTAGATCAAGTTGCGATTATCGACCGCAACATCCTGCGAATCGCACTTTGGGAATTCGCGGTCAAGGGAGACACTCCTATAAAAGTAGCTATCAACGAGGCTGTAGAATTAGCTAAAACCTATGGATCTGAGAGCAGTCCCCGATTCGTGAATGGCGTCTTAGGGAGCTTGGCATCCCGCCACAACGAGTTGCGCCAGACATTTATGGAACTGTCTTCAAGCTCTTCAAAAAACTAATATGGATTTTCTAGGAATTGGACCTTTAGAAGTAATATTCGTGCTTCTGATCGCTTTGATCATATTTGGACCTAAGGACATTGCCAGGGCTGGGCGCACCATTGGACGTTTCTTGCGCACAGTGGTCAAATCAGATGGTTGGAAAGCCTTTCAAGAGGCTTCTAAGGGCATGCGCAATCTACCCAATACGTTAATGCGAGAAGCCGGCATAGAGGAGGAAGAACTCAAGCGCATGTCGGGGATGAGCGCTCTCGAGGAAGCCACCAAGGGTTTGGACAACAAGATATCCCCTTGGACGACGCCCCCCTCAGAAGAGGCTACCCAACCCAAAACTCAAGCGGGAACATCCCCCGCCAATGGAGAGTCTTCCCCTGAAGTTCAAACTGAAAAGACATCCGCACCATCTTCCCAATCCAAAGACGACAATTAATCTATGCGTAAATTTATCCGCACTATCTGGCGTGTAATCACAGCCCCCTTCCGCTTCATTTACTGGATCTTCAAGCGGATTTTTATTTGGATCCGTAACGTCTTCAAAGATATCGGGGCTCTCTTCACTGAAGAACCTGATGATAAACCAATCACTGATACTGTAGCCGTTGCCTTAGATGAGCCCAAGGAATTCTGGTGGGCTATTGTAGAGCACCTGGATGCACTCCGAAAACACCTGTTTAGGGCGTTGCTCTTCATCATCTTGACCACGGCTGCGTCCGCATTCTTCATTCGAGATTTACTGGCGTGGATATCCGAACCAGTTGGAGGCATCGATTCGCTGCAAGCTATCGAAGTCACTGAACCCCTGGGGGTAGTGATGAGGGTTGCATTACTGTCTGGCTTTGCGCTTGCACTGCCTTATCTCACTTTTGAACTGTATCTTTTTATCGCTCCAGGCTTGCGGACGCGAGCCCGTATTTGGGGTTTGATTTCTATACCCGTGGCATTCCTGTTCTTCGTAGGCGGGATGGCTTTCGCGTATTATGTGATGATGCCGACAGCTTTACCTTTCCTGTTGAACTTCATGGATATCCCTACCGCGGTCCGGCCAGCATCGTATATCAAATTCGTAACCGGGCTGATGTTCTGGATTGGGATCGCGTTTGAATTTCCATTAGTGATCTTCGCCATGGCTGGAATGGGTATTGTTAAGGCCAAAAACCTTGCTCAGCACTGGCGCATCGCCGTATTGATAATCGCCGTGCTTTCGGCGGCCATTACGCCCACGATTGACCCGATCAATATGGGATTGGTGATGGGCCCAATGATCTTGCTATATTTTCTGAGCATCGGCCTAGCCTATCTCGCCCAGGGCCGACGTGAGCAAGAGATTGAATGAGTAATTACGACCCAGCACATGTGCTGGGTCGTTTTTTCTATCTTTGTTTTCGATTTACTCAACCATACAGGGTGTCTCCCAAAAAGGGTGAACCCCTTCTGTGACTGAGTAAACCTAAGAATCTATTCCAACCCAAAAGGAGGCAATCTATGAACCAACGCGTCGCCGTTGTAGGCGTGGGATGGGCCGGTTTTCGGCCTGCAACACCTGAAGTATCCTACAAAGAACTGATGTACGACGCAGCAGTGCGGGCCTACACCGATGCAGGTGTTGATCCGCGCCGAGACGTGGAGAGCTTTGTCACCGTTGCCGAAGATTTCCACGAAGGTACCAGCATCTTCGATGAGTATGTTCCAGACCAGTTAGGCGCAGCGCTCAAGTCGATGCACACCATTTGTGGTGATGGTTTGCACGGACTGGCCACCGCATACATGTTAGTGCGTACGGGTCAGTTCGACATCGTCGCTATCGAGGGGCACAGCAAGGCATCTAATTTGAAGACACATGATCAAGTCACCGGCTATGCTCAGGATCCGGTTCTGAATCGTTCATTGCGCTTCAACACGCATTTCGTAGCTGGGATGGAAATGAACCGCTATTTACATGAAACGGGCACAACGCGCGAGCAGTGTGCAGGTGTGGTGGTCAAAAACCGTTACAACGCCCTGGCGAATCCCTCGGCTCCCTATGGCGCCAATCTGACTCTTCAGGATGTGCTCTCAGGCCCAATGCTCGCGGCACCTTTAGGCCGCCGCGAAACAGCCCAACATGCCGATGGCGCTATTGCGATGGTCCTGGCTTCTGAAAAGGCCGCCCGAAATTTGACGGACATGCCCATCTGGATCGCAGGCGTTGGTTGGTGCAATGACTCGCCTTCGCTGGAAAGTCGTGATTGGGGAGAGGCGAATTACGTGACCCGCGCTGCCCGAATGGCCTACCGCCAAGCGGGGATCAACAATCCCTTACAAGTGATCGACTTCGCTGAAGTAGACGACCTTTATGCATACAAGGAGCTTCAGACTCTGGAAGCTCTGGACTTCTTCCGCCCTGGGGAGGCTGGGGATGTGACCGCTGAGGGCTATACTATGCTCGAAGGGGACCTGCCAGTCAACGTTTCAGGCGGATCCCTAGGGGGGGGACATTTACTCGATGCCACAGGGTTGGCACGCGCCCTTGAGGTGGTACTGCAACTTCGAGGGGAAGCGGGTGCTCGCCAGCTCGAAGACGTTGAAGTGGGATTGGCTCAAGCCTGGCGCGGCGTTCCGACGACGAGCGCAGCAGTAGCGATTCTAGCAAATTAACCGCAGAGAACGCAGATGGAGAGAACAATATGAGTATGCGAAAAGTTGCTGTTGTTGGCGCAGGCATGACCAAATTCGTCCGCCGTGCGCAAGAAACCGCCAAAGAACTATCCTGGCAGGCTTCCCATATGGCATTGGAATCCTGCGAGTTGACTATGGATGATATCGAAGGCGTGTGCATGGGCACAGCCCCAGATGCCTTCGATGGTATCCACATGAAGGGAGAATATCTCAGCGATGGGGCAGGCGCCTGGCGCAAACCCTACATGCGTTCCTATGTCGGCGGGGGCACAGGTGTATTTGTCCCCATTCAGGGTTGGTATCACGTCGCATCAGGTCTATTCGATGTCGTCCTGGTCGTGGCTGAAGAAAAGATGTCTAGCTTTTACCCCCATGCCCAGGCCGCATTCCTGACCATCTTCGATCACACTACCGAGCGGGCGTTGAAACCTAACCTGCTGTGGATCTTCGCTATGGAGATGAACCGCTACATGACCATGTACGGCATAGCCAAGGAAGATATTGCCCGAGTATCCGTGCTGCATAAACAGAATGCCGCCAAACATCCCTGTGCTTTATTGGGAGACGCTGAACTTACCGTTGAAGATGTGCTCAATTCGGAGACCCTGGCCTGGCCAGTTCAGCGCTACGACGTTAGTCCAGTCAGCGACGGTGCCGTGGCCATCGTACTTGCAGCCGAGCATGTCGCCAAACGCCTCACCGATAAACCGGTCTGGATCGAGGGAGTCGGTTGGAACCTGGATACCGCCTATTGGGCAAATCGCGACCTGGTATACCCCCGCTACGTGGAGTACGCTGCGCGTCAGGCCTATGAGATGGCCGGGATAACCGAACCGCGCAAACAAATCCATATCGCCGAGCCTTATGATCCCTTCGATTACAAAGCTCTGCATCACCTGGAAGGCCTACAATTAGCAGATCGCGGCAAAGCTGTGGATCTGTACATCGATGGCACTGCTGCCCTGGATGGCAATATGCCCGTTTGTCCCTCAGGTGGGTTGCTAGGGACCGGCAATCCCATCGCCGCGGCTGGCTTGATGAAGATCGCTGAGCTCTTCTGGCAGTTGCGCGGTGAAGCAGGAGAACGGCAGGTTGCCGGTTCACCTAAGCGCGGATTAGCCCAAGCCTGGGGAGACCTGATGCAGGTCGGCACCGTAGTGATCATGGGAAACTAGGAGAAAAATGATGACAGCAAATATCAAAGAATTTCCTGGCACCCCCTTGAGTGAGAAAGATTTCAAAGAGGGCAAGGTGCTTTTCAATCATGATGAACTCGAAGGCAATTTCGCTTGGGATACCGGGATTGCGATTGGTTCCTATTTAGCAGCATTCAAAGACGGTCAGATACTGGGGTCGGCTTGCTACACTTGCCGGAAGATCGTCGTGCCCCCGCGCACAGTTTGTGAATGGTGTTTCAATCCCATGGATGAATACATCCCGATCATGGATACGGGTGTAGTCAACACATATTCATTGTGCTATGTCACCTGGGATGTCAAACGCATCGAGGAGCCTGAAATCCCAGCCGTGATCATGCTGGATGGTGCTTCTTCATTGGACTCGGGACCCATCATGGGCGGATTCATGCACCTTCTAGGAGAAGTAGAGAAAGATGCAGTCCACATTGGCATGAAGGTGAAGGCTGTCTGGAAGCCCCCTGAAGAGCGTGAAGGTTCCGTGACTGACATTCTATATTTCAAACCGATAGAAAAATAAACCGCTGAGCACGCGGCGTACAAAGAGAATAATAATGAATTCTCTGCAAACTCCGCGATCTTCGCGGGTAGATTGGAGCGAAACTATGACCTTACTAGAACGAAACCCCAACGCACCTCAAGCCTGGCATGGCAACTTACCGGTAACCAGTCGCTATACATTCGGCCTGGGCGGGGAGCGCTTCTTCCGGGCAATCAAAGATAAAGGTGAAATCCTGGGCACACACTGCCCCAGGTGTGAGCGGACCTATGTCCCAGGCACCATCTTCTGCGAGCGCTGCCTGGGGAAATTAGATGAATGGATCGATGTGGGCACCACCGGACAGATACACACGTTCACGCTACTCTACGAAAATTACGATGGCTCTGAGCGAGAAGAACCCGAGATCATCGCCTTTGTATCCATGGGCGATGGCGGCATCGTCCACCGCCTGGGGGACATCGACCCCGAAGATGTAGAGATCGGCATGGAAGTCGAAGTGGTTTTGAAACCGAAATCTGAACGTGAAGGCTCTATCCTGGATATCGTTCATTTCCGGCCAGTTTCATAGCATTTCAATGAGAGCAAAGCTGGACGGGCATATTGCCGTCCAGCTTTGCTCTTAAGAAAAACTTCAGAAAAAAGGGTCTGGGCAGGGTTGAATAGCGACAAAATGAGAATATTCTGATGAAATTCTACAACGATATCACCGAGCTGATCGGACACACTCCACTGCTGCATCTAGGGCATCTGGCGCAAGATGGGCAGATCTACGCAAAATGCGAGTTCATGAACCCGCTAAGCCTTAAGGATCGCCCGGTGCTGCAAATTATCACCGACGCAGAGGTTGAGGGAAAGCTAAACCCTGGCGATACCCTGATTGAGGCTACCAGCGGGAATACAGGCATGGCAGTGGCTTTTATCGCTGCCATCAAAGGGTATCGAGCTATTCTAGTGATGTCCGAGATTCAAAGTCTGGAACGCAGAAAGGTACTCAAAGCCCTGGGGGCTGAGTTGATCTTGACCCCCGCTTCTGAAGGCACGAAAGGCGCTCGCCAACGTCTCGAGGATATCCTGGCAGCGCATCCTGAGTACTTCTATGTTGGGCAGCATAGCAACCCTTCAAACCCCAAAGCACATTTCCTGACCACCGGTCCAGAGATTTGGGATGACACTGATGGAAAGATTGATATCCTCATTGCTGCTCTGGGTACGGGGGGAACGATCTGTGGCGCGGGCCGCTATCTTAAAGAACAAAAGCCTGGAGTTCAACTAATTGCCGTAGAGCCAAAAGAGTCACCCTATATCTCCCAGGGTATCTTCAAGCCTCATCGCATGATGGGCACTGCTCCGGGCTTCGTTCCAGAAACCCTGGATCGCCAGATCATCGATGAAATCTTCCTGGTGAACGAAGAGGGAGCCTTTGAGACCTGTCGTCAACTTGCACGGAAAGAGGGCATGTTAGTCGGCATATCATCTGGGGCAGTCGTACGTGCTACGCTCGAAGTTGCCAAAAGGCCAGAAAACGAACAAAAAGTGATTGTCTGCATCCTGGCAGATACTGGCCAGCGGTATTTGAGTGTTGAAGGTTTATTTTTATAACTCGTTCCAAGGCCATGGAACGGGACTTGCATCCCTACACCTACGAAAACCCGCCATTACCGGATACAATTTGTAACGTGCAACGTTCCGCAAGCCAAAAATCACTCGGCCCACCTACAGCCGTTTACCAAGATCGTCCACTCCGCTGGCGCGATTTCTTTTTGATCTTCCTGCCAGCTGGTGCAGCCGCGCTGGCCCCATTTTTCTACGGTCTTCAGCGATTTCTCTATGCACGTGTCAATTATGGTCCTGTGGCTGCCACCACCTGGAGTTGGCCCTGGTATGCCTTATCGACAATTGCCCTGATCCCGCTGATCCTGCTAGCGCTCCAGAGAGTACGACGTGCGCATCGCATGGTCATCCTGCACGAACATGGCTTGCTGATCCGTTGGACGGGAGGCCAGTTTCACAATCTGACATGGGATGGGATCGATGGTTTGGTATGTGACACCATCCAAACCACATTCTTAGGTTTTCCCCTCAAGGTCCGTCACCGGCTAAAGCTCTTGACCCAGACAGGGAATTCTATCCACATCGATGACCGCATTCCAAAGCTTGCAGAACTAACCGAACGCATAAAGGCCAAAACCTACCCCCGTTTGCTACCAAAATTGCGCTCCGCTTACCAGCAAGGTGAAACGCTCTTTTTCGGGCCCGTCACTCTCCATAAGAACACAATTAAACTCCGAGAACGGGAAATCCCCTGGGAGCTGATATCACGCCTGAACGTAGTCAGCGGTCAACTGGTGGTAGAATCCAAATTCAACCGGAAATTTAGAGTCCCTACCGGAAAAATCCCCAACGTCGATCTGCTAATCCAATTGCTCCAAGAAGGGGTTCATCCATGAGTCCTCATCCAAGAACGCACTATCTGGTTCCCATTCTGACATTGCTCTTGTTATTCAGCGCAGCCGGTTGCGAGTTACAGCTTCCCACGCCAGTCCCTTCAGAGAATAACATACCAGAAGAGCGGCCCACCGTAGAAGGTAATCAGAACACGAACAATCTCGCTGTTGTGACGTTTTTCGTGGAAATCCCCGCCGATACACCGCCCGGTGAGCCCATCATGCTGAGCATCCTAGACGAAGTCACCGGTCTGGCGCTCAACACCCAACGCCACACCATGGATGCCGTGAGTGGCACGCAGTATGTGCTGGGAATTCCGCTGCCAGTCGGGACTGCAGTGAAATATCGCTATTCCCGCCAGGGGAACGTCCTGGCTGAGGAGCATACCTCCGATGGTCGGCCGGTGCGTTATCGTCTATATCATGTAGACGCGCCCGGAGAAGTGAATGATGTGGTTACCCGCTGGAATGATACGCGCTTCGAGGGATCAACAGGTCGAATTACAGGGACGCTGACCGACGTTCAGAGTGGCGCTTCTACCCCGGGCATTTTAATTGCCGCCGGGGGAACTCAAACGCTGACCAATAGCGATGGCCAATTTCTGATCGAGGGTTTGCCTCCTGGAACCCACAACTTGGTCGCCTACGCCGTCGACGGATCGTATGCGACTTTCCAGCAGGGCGCCCTGGTTGCCGCAGAATCCAACACGCCTGCCAACATTCAACTAACTCCAAATCCCTATGTGGATGTGACCTTTCTGCTCCACGTACCGGAAGAAACTCCACCCAATGTACCAGTGCGCTTGGCTGGGAACTTGCTTCAATTAGGCAACACTTTCGCCGATCTCTCCGGTGGCATCAATACCCTGGCTTCGCGCATGCCGGTGCTATCTCCTCTGCCCGATGGCAGTTATGGGGTTATCCTTTCCCTGCCTGTGGGTGTGGATATGCGCTACAAATACACTCTCGGCGACGGCCTTTGGAACACAGAACGCTCCAATGATGGTGGGTTTGTCATCCGCCAATTGATCGTCCCCGACAGCCCCATCGTCATCGAGGAAACCATCGAGACCTGGCACGCCGGGAATACAAGTTCGATCACCTTCGATATCATCGTTCCCGAGAACACTTCCTTGGAGGAAGGTGTCTCGATCCAGTTTCACCCGTACGGCTGGACTGAACCGCTGCATATGTGGCACCTGGGCGAACAGCGCTGGGCTTATATCCTTTACAGCCCGCTGGACTTGATCAACCAGTTGGGATACCGCTACTGCCGCGCGGATCAGTGCGGCCATGCCGATGATGAGCGCACCCCGGGAGCCTTCACATCCGGGCAGATCATCGAGACTAGCCCTGACCCCCTGGGCTTGCCGGATACTGTCGAAGAATGGGCCTGGTTAGAAACCGAATTGCCCCAAGTCGATGTGACCGACGTTGCCATTCCGCCGCGCGGATCTGGATTCATTGCTGGGTATGAATTTCAAGCCTTCCATCATCCATCTCTGCTGCCATACATCCCCAATGCCCTCGACGACATGCTCGCGCACGGCGCGAATTGGGTGACCTTCACGCCTACCTGGAGCTTCACCCGTCTCGACCCACCCGTTTTGGAGTTGGTCACCGGGCAAGATGCCTTATGGCCAGAACTCATCACCATGATCCTTCAAGCGGAGAGCAACGGTCTGAACGTCGCGATCCGGCCAATGCCCCACTTCCCTACCGCGGTGGATGCCTGGTGGAATTCGGCGCGGCGCGATTTCCCATTCTGGGTTTCCTGGTTCGACCAATATCGCGCCTTTGCACTGCACCATGCCGATTTGGCTGCTCGCAGCGGGGCAGACGCTTTGATCTTGGGCGGGGCTTGGATGGCGCCAGCCCTGCCAGAAGGGACTCTGGCCGATGGTACGGTTGCCAATGTTCCCCAGGATACCAATCAGCGTTATAAAGACTTGATTGCCGAGGTTAGGGAGCGTTATGGGGGCACATTAGCGTGGGCCCTGCCCTATTCGAATGCCATCACCAACCCGCCGGAATTCTTGAATGTTGTCGATCAGATTGTAGTATTATGGTCAGCACCTCTCAGTGAGAATCCCAACGCCGATCCGGCCGCACTACAAGCAGAGGCTGAACGCATTATCAATGAGGAGCTTTATGCCATGAGGTTGATCTGGACCCCAACCACGGAGGCGAAGCCCATCATCATCAGCATGGCCTACCCCTCAGTCGCGGGCACCTTCACCGGCTGTCTGCCCGATCCCTTCGTGGATTGTCTCTCCCCAGAAGCGTTGAATTACCCGGCCCCTGACCTACCCTTGCTCACAATCGACTTTGTCCAACAAGCGAAAGCCTACGACGCTGTGCTGGCAGCCATCAACCAATTCGACTGGATCAGTGGAGCCGTATCACGCGGCTACTATGCTCCGGCGATCTTGCATGACAAATCTACCTCGGTACATGGTAAACCCTCGGAAGATGTTCTGCGTTCCTGGTATGGTCTATTTTTAAGGGAAGAATAATGCTCCCAACAATCAATTCAACATCCTTTGGCTCGATTACCATCGAGGGGGTGAAATACGCCCACGATGTACTGATCCGCCTGAGTAGCGAGGTCAGCAAGCGCAAAAAAAAGCTCTCCAAGGAAATCTACGGAACATCCCACAAGCTATCATTGGCAGAGGCGCAGTACATATATGAAGAGGGTGCAGAGAAGCTGCTCGTTGGAAGTGGCATGTTCGATCGGGTGCATCTCTCCGAGGAAGCTAAAACATATTTCGAGGATAAAGGAATAGAAGTGATATTCGCCGCTACATCCAAAGCGATTAAGCTTTGGAACGAAAAAGAGGGGAAGATTATTGGGCTCTTTCATGTGACGTGTTAGTAGAACCTTCATGGACCTCATATTCCTCCACGGCTTAGAGGGCTCCAGTCAGGGTGTCAAAGCCACCCTGCTACGCGAGCGTTTCGCAGGGATCTTGACACCTGATTTCCGCGGTTCATTAGACGAGCGCATGGGCGCTTTGCTTGACTTGCTCGAAGAGAAAATGGGATGGACGATGATCGGTTCGAGTTTTGGGGGTTTGATGGCTGCGCTCTTCGCATGCCAGCATCCGGGGCAAGTGGAAAAGATGATCCTATTCGCCCCAGCATTGATCTGGCCAGATTTCGCGGCAAACCCACCTGATCCCATCGAGGTACCTACTATCATCTATCATGGTACGCAAGACAAGATCGTGCCGATAGAGCCAACCCGTCAACTGGCAGAAACCGTTTTTTCCAATCTAGACTTCCGCGCCGTTGATGATGATCATGGGTTGTACCACACAGTTCACGAGATCGATTGGGGAGAATTGGTTTTGTAAAAAAAGAGGGCGAGATGTTGGATTTAGCCATCCTCCCCGCTTAATAAGATCAAATTATCGATCCAGAGGGTGCCAGCATTGGGGGTGCCAATGGAGGCATCAAAACCAAAGGCAAAGCCGTTGATCTCGGTTGGATCGATGGGGGAACCGGGATTTTCTTCCCACTCCACGCGCACAATTTGATCCCAGGTCAATTCCACATGCACCCAACCCGCGAGGCTTTCAGGGGCAGCATCGAGTGAGTGATGGTACGTCGAGCGGGAGTCGGGGGCACCGCCGTAGGCGTCGACATTGAAATGGATATCGACTGCGTCAGCATAGTAATCAAAAGCCAAGCCACGTGTCCCGCCAAATCCTGGTGAGTCATTATCATACATCAAGACGCAGGTTCCCCAGCTCTCCGGCTCGACATGGAAATCGATCCTCAGGGAGTTGCTTCCAGCTTGCGCCATACTTTGATCGAGGTCGCAGGAAAGTGTCGTGGCAGGGTTGGCATCATCCCAGAACGATTCCCAACCATATGTGCCTGCAGGCGGACCAGATTCGAAATCATCGATTAGGCTGCCTTTGGAAAAAACCTTCGGGGATTGAGCCTGACTCGAGGAAGCCTCACCAGCCCCAGACTGAGATTGGACATCCTGTTGGGGAGTCAGTAACGCTTGGGCGCTTGCTATCCAGCGGTTGTAGAAAATATTCAGCATGGGCACAAATTCATCCGTCGCCTTTTGGTTGCCGATCGAATTGGGATGCTCATCCCCATCGGAGTCATAATACAAATATCCATCGCCAAAATGGATGGTATAGTCAATGACGCCATCCTGAAAACGGTGGTGGTTATCAGGTTCGGTGAGGATGTTGTGGAAATCCCACACGGCTACATTGGCGAGAGGATAATCGTTCTCGCTCAGCCAATCTTCAACCATCCAACGGCTGAACTGGCGGGCATTTTCAGCGTTTTCGGTATACAGCAAGGGCGGGGGCGTGATGGCGATGAAAAGCTTATCAGGGCGGGTGATGAAGGTATCTAGCAATAGGTTGTAAACGTATTTGGCGTGACCCACGGTATACCATTCTTCGTCAGAGGGTAGATCGTCTGGGCCGCCACTGAGGTCGGAATTGGGGAAACATGATTTAAACAGGATGATCTGGTTCTCCCCGCCTGGATCAATGAGCGTGCGAGTGTAAGATGAGTTTTTTCCATTCTCGGTGTAAAGAGCCTCCAGGTAACGCCCGCTCTCTGGCCCCACGAACCAGTCGTACCAGTTGTAGTAATCGGTGGCATCGCCAATCGAATCGGGACCCCAGCCATAGTTAGTGTCACTGACGAAATAGTTGTTTTCCCCAAGGGCGAGCCCCAGTTTTCCATCGCCATCGTTAAGCCAATTTTCGCCACATGAATGGTGGATGAAGATCAGTTTTACCGGATCTGGAGGCGGCGTAGGATTATCGGTTTGAGCATTGACAACATGAGCACTCAATCCGGCTATTATCAGAGTTATACATAAGGGCAACACCCTTGCTAGTTTCATGGTGGTTCTCCTAATTTGCATTGCATGCAATTGATATTTTATCCCAGAAATGGGATGACAGATTTGAAGTGTGCGGAGTCGGTACACTCCTCACACTTCAAATCTGATTCTTTGCACCGCGATTCCATGGGAATCGCGATATATTTAATCGTTGGGGGATAAAAAGGCGACTGCCCGACCGGCATCATCGTCCATAACGATCTCGAGATGGTGATCTGGACGATAATCAGCCACATCGATCAGGTGAATGCATTTCTGAAGGACATCTTCTGTATCGATCCATTCAGACAGGTTGTTGGAGGAACGGTAGAAGAAATCCCGGTTGAAGATCACTCCTGGGTCATCGACCTGGAGCGCCAAGGGATAGATCTGAGCTTCCATTAAATCCTGGAAAAAGTGTGTACCCAACGAGGGTTCAGGCGCAGGGCCAATGCCCTCACCGGACAATTCGACCAGCGCACCCGCGTTATAGATATCGGCATAGCTGACGAAGACCCCCAGATCGGTATTGGCGCTGCCCCATCGTCCCGGTCCCACGCAAATAAATTCCTTCTCACCCAGTTTGATATTCAAGCGCGCGATCGCCATTGATATCTCATTGCGCGCTGATTGAGAAGGCAGCGAGAAGTACCCTTCGGGTTTGACGAAAAGTACATAGCGAATATCTCTCAAGTAACCGCGCGGCACCATGAAGTCCGTTGAGAAAACCCGATCACCAGAAGGCAAATCCTTCGGTAACTGAACGTTCAAAACATCCATTAAATGGGGTTGAGGGCGGCACTGTAACAATGAGATCCGCACCTGGGGGTCGAGGGCGCGCGGATCGGTGATTTGAACGGTGAACTCCATATCCACGGCCGCATGATAATGGGTTTCAATGGTACGTAAGATCTCCGACATCAACCTGACAAAGGGAGTTCGTTGGATAAATTCACTGAATGTGATCGCCAGCCGAGACACATCGTCTCCTCTGACTCGCATTCTAGGAGTAGCAAAGAAACCATCCTGTTCCAATTGAGCGATATAGCGCAACGCTCCATATCGAGGTGTAAGAACGTCATGAATTGGCAGGGTTTTGAATTGGTTGTCCTTGAGATCGATCAGATCAACATAATGTTGGGAATAACGCCGGATCGCGTCGGCAGAATCATCCGGCTGCAGATTAGGGTGACTCAAGGCTACCAGACGGGGATAGTCATCTCCCACTCGCCCTACCGCGCGCGTCCCTAGACCCCAAACCAGGCGTATGAAGCCCGCTTCCCGACGAATTTCTGGGGACCAACGGTACAGATTGTGACTAAAGGCAACCCCAGCTGCCTGAGGCAAATAATAATCCCCAAACTGCTCACCCTGGACGACTTGAATGAGCACCGCCATCCGCTCGTCATAATCCTGCAAGCCCTTACTTCGGCGGTAAAGCAAGGCCTCCGGTTTCAATGTACTGGCGTATGTCCTGGCAATAGCATTGGTCAGGGCGTCCAGGTTCTCTTCTGGAGAGCCCTGATTTGGACAAAAATAACTGTCATATTTCCCGGCGAAAACGGTCCCAAAAGCATCTTCCAATTGACTGGATGAACGGACGATCAAAGGTTTTTGGCCAATGGTTTCTAGTATTTTCTGAAGTTCTTCCAGCACCTCTGGAGGGAATTTACCTGCCTGGAATTCATGCTGGATTTGTGCATACTCTGAGCGGATCTTGCCCTCGGGCTTGTATTTCTGGTCATTCCAGTGCATTAGCCCGTTCATAGCCATAAAGATGTAGATCAATTCTGAGCCCAAGAAATGCGACTCTGGGATCTGCACACATGCTTTGACATCTTCATCGACGACATCATTGAGGATCCGGGCAGCCAACATCATACCGGCAGCCTTGCCTCCGATTTTGCCATTGCCGATCCTGCGTTGCTGTAAGTCCGCTAGATCATCTGTCGTAAACCACTGTTTCGCAACATTAATATAGGAGAGCTGATCACTGATGATTTTTCGGATCAAGGCAATCTTCAACTCAGTCAGATGGTGCTCTAGCGGCCCGCGCTGATCTGGGTCAATCTCTTCGATAGCAGAGGCATATTCAAGAAGCACCCTTTCGGGGACCATCTCAGGGTTTAAGGAAGCCATCAAATCAAGCAATGTGTCCTGAGTCTTTTCACCTTGTTCCACATGTGTTTGTTCGACAGCATGTCGAGGTCGGGCCCAGACTTTGCTTGTGCGCAGGTACTCAGATTCAACGACTGCACCATAACCACGCCTCTCTTGGACCTCTTCATCATCTACGATTTGCAAATCGAGGGTATAACAAACCGGTCTGGCATTGCTACAACCGATCTTTCGGCGGCTTTCAGCGATGACCGATTCTAGCGTCGAACCAAGTGCGCCCAAGGCTGCGCTCTTGCGATCTGTCCAGGCAACAAGATTGATCCCTGTCCTGTGCCGATGTATCGATTCTTCACTTTCATGCAAGCGATTCAGGTGTGCCTCTGGACCATAGCGATAGACAGCTTTAACTGTTCTATCCATCTGACCGAGATACTCGCCAATCTGGCCACCCAAGCTATCGACCACATCCCCACAAATATCGCAGCGACCCTGGCTAAGATTACGTCGCGCGTGGCGAACATCTCCTGCGAAATTCTTCTGCGCGCAAAATGCGATGGCCTTTTCGACCATCATATCAGCCAGGGCCTGATCAAATTGTAGAGATGCCATTTTTCAACTTCACATTTCTGATACAGAAAACCCCATTTTCAATGACAATAAGAGAAAACGGGGTTTTCTAAATCGAATTCAACAACTATTTATGTCCATTTCCATTGCCAAACATGTCTTGATAACCATTCTCCCACATGGGCAAGGGTCGTTCATACCCAGCTAGTTTGAGACCTGTAAGAGCAGCGGTGTTCATATCCATAGCGCGTAAATCCTCGGGTGTCAGATCCATAGTACGATTATGGCCTGAGAGCATCGTGAGGATCTTGACCTCTTCACCTGTTGCCTTAATGAAGTTTGCCAGCTTGATGCCCCCCTCCAAGGGGTCAAGACGCGCTCGCATCTCTGGTTTGTGGCTGGTGATCCCATAGGGACAGTTGCCCTTATGGCAGGCATAGCAAACCCGACACCCCAGGGCGACTTCGGCTGCGCTGCCAAAACCAACTGCATCTGCGCCCATGGACAGTGCCTTGAAGGCATCCAGCCCATTGCGGATCCCGCCCAAGACAATCAATTTGACCTTGTGGTGCACATCGTAATCCTTGAGTGCTTGCACCGCGGGCGGGATGCAGGCAATCGTGGGAATACCCACCCCCTGGGTGACCAAATCCGGCGAG
Organism: uncultured Anaerolineales bacterium; assembly: GCA_964458115.1. GTDB lineage: Bacteria > Chloroflexota > Anaerolineae > Anaerolineales > UBA11858 > NIOZ-UU35. The sequence goes on from CAYWIC010000006.1 coordinate 22,308, forward strand.
CAGCCCGTACCGCCGACCAGGCCATCAATGCTGATCGCATCCGCGCCTGCTTCGATGCAGGCGGCCACATCCGCATAGGGGCGCGAGGGGCCTAACTTAAAAAAGATAGGATACTTGTAATCAGTCACATCGCGTAGGAAAGCCACCGTGTGCTTCATGTCATCCAAGGTTTGCACATCGTAATATCGGCAAGGGCTGAGGGCGTCAGAACCTTCGGGAAGGCCTCGTATCTGGGCGATTTCTTCCGGCACTTTATCACTGAGCAGGTGACCGCCCATTCCTGGCTTGGCGCCCTGACCAATCTTGATCTCAACCCCATCGCCGCCATTGACATAATCCGCAGAGACTCCCCAACGACCTGTAGACCATTGGATTACCAGGTATCCACCCGGTTCCCATTCCTTGTAACTCATTTTTTCATCTGTGTAACCACGCGAAAGCCAGCTCTCTTCGGGAATCAGCCCACCTTCCCCCGTATTGGTTGCAATCCCGGTCATGGCTGCGGCAATCGCCAAGGCCAGCTTGGCTTCCCTGCTCAGCGCGCCATATGACATGGCCGGCCAGACGAAAGGCAATTTCAAGTGCATTGGGTTTTCACACGTATCCTCGCCGATGACCACTTCCATATCACAGGCCTCGCGGTATTTATCCTGAGGGGCAGGGCTTGCAATCTGACTGGGTACCACGGTGATCATGTCGAAGTTGGGCGTCGGGCCCTGGGTCCCAAAGCCTCGCAGCAAATATTCCCCGGTCAATGCTTTGTGATGGATTTCCTCGACCGCACTGAAGGTCCACGGATAGCGGCTGAAATACTCAGATTCGGCCGCGTTGATGCGGATCGCATTTGACGGACAGAACTCCGAGCAGATGCGACATCCCACACAAGCGTTATAGTTTTGGATAATCAATTCGCCAGTACGAGCATCGAGAGCATATACACCATGAGGACAGACTTCAGCACAAGTGGCACATTTTCCAGGCATCTGGGCGTTAACACATGATTCTCGGTTCACACTTACACAAAAAGCACCTACGACAGCCATACAATCCTCCTAGTGATAAAACGGCTTTTTCGAAGCCGCGACTAGTTTCCTGAAGTCCGTTGGGTCGGCATCGATTTCGTATGTTTCGAAGTGTTTCCGGAGCTTGTCCACGTCGTCATCTAAAAGCTGCTCGATACGCACATTGTGCCCCATGCTTTCACATTCACCACCGATATAGACAGTGCCGCGGATCAGATAATTAGCAAAGTTCTTTCCGGCATTGCCCACAACCACCAGATCTCCATTGAGCATGTAGGTACCCACCTCATCGTCCACATCTCCAGCGATGATGATTGTGCCCCCCTTGTTCATGGTCGCGGTGAAGTCACCGGAGCTGCCATGCACTACAATGGTACCCCCATAGCAGTACTGGCCTGCACCATAATCTGTGTCGCCTTCGACAATGATCGTACCTGCCGTCATATTGTCAGCCAGGTATTTCCCAGCATTCTTGGTGACCCTGACAGTAGCTCCCGCGTTGAGCACCCCGAGATAATCCCCAGCATTGCCAACAACTACCACCTCACCATGCTTGAAGCCCGCTGCCAGACCGTGCAAATGTGCAGCATTTTTCACACTGACTGGTTCGCCATTCAGAATCTCTTTCAACGCCGCGTTGATATTTTTAAGATCTTTTGATTTCGCGTTTATGGTTTCCATTGGACAACTCCTTCGGACAACTCATTGTGTAGAAGTTGGAGCCATTAATACACTCCACGTCAACACCCTGTACAATTGCTGCGAACTTCCACCTCCGGTCCAGACCGAATAGGAGTACGATAAAGCCGAACAAATTGCTGGATGGCCTCACCCCGTTTGAGAGGTTCCGCTAATCCTTCCAGCATCAGCACCTGTAAATCTTTGAAGGCTTTGGCGCGTTCGCGGCGGTCTTTTTCGCTGGCCGCGGCTGCCAAGGCATCCATATCCACTTCATCAGTCACTTGCAGCAGATTCATCTGAACAGCATTACGGACGAAAATATCCCCAGTACGCGTGCGGATGATCAAAGTGGATTGGTCTTCACCGGTACCTAGGGCTCCCACAGCGAGGTCAGCGGATTCGCCCAAGTAATCGTCACAACTTCCACATCCAGTGCGGGTGTGGGTTTCAGCCTGCTGTCGTGGAATGGTCTTTACACTGCCATCCCACAAAGTCACCCGCATCCATTCACGATCCGCAGAGATATCCAAACGCATGGCCTGGTCGCGCGGCACGCCCATCCGCTGCTCCAAAACATCTTCGATCAGATCAGGTCGGTAGATGCCCGTACAGAAGACGGCGATACTCAATCGAATTGAATCCTGGTAACGCCGCAGACGGGGATTGGCTGATTCCCTGATCTTCCGGATGGCCTGCGCCGCACAGGGGGTGCCTACGACGGCCACATTTTTCATCCGCCGCGTGAATATGGCCTCGTTGAGGGCGTCGAGCACCGGTGCCCAAAGGTATTGAGGACCCACACTATCCACGATCTCCTCAACCGTGGAAACTACCCGGGCGATGGGTTTGAGCTCCCAGGGGTCAAGATCAAGCATAACCACTCCATCTAACAATCCTGCGCTGCGGCCAGCAGTAAGAACACTGCGGATGACGTCATTAGGAGTACCTGCCTCGATAGGTCCACGGGCGCGTGCTGCCAAAGTCACTTTGGCTTCCATTTCTAGCCAGCGGTCCAGGCGAGGGCAGGCCTCTTCACAGAATTTCTCGCAAAAAGAACAACTATCAAGGGGTGTTTTTGAATACCCAAGAGTTTTGGTACGCTCAATTAGTATGGGATGGTCACTACCATTCCAGTCGAGCACCTGCTTGGAGCAGGATGCTACACACAGGCCGCAACCAGCACAATTGTCCAGCGCCCAGACCTCTTTTTCAAGTCGTTTGGACATAACTTCCTCCTGTTTGTTATTGCCTATTTGCTACGCATACCTCTCAAATGACGGTCGAATTAAGGTGTTCAGGGAGACGTGAGCCCCCATATACACCTTTTTCCGGTTATGGGTAATGCCGAATTGCTTGATCGCTCGATGAATGAACGATCTCACCCAATTCTCCTTCGAACTCGTTCATTAATTGTGCGAACTTCCTGCCATCGTCTACAGACAAAAAATCAAGCCGCAATCGGCCAGGATCAATACCATTTATTGCTAACGCATTACGCAGTGTTTCCATACGCTCTTGGGCATATAAGTTGCCGCTACCATAATGACATTCCCCAGCTGGGCAAGCTCCCAAAAACAGCCCATCGGCTCCATTCAAAAAGGCCCACAGAATGTGATGGGGATCGAAGCGGGCTGAACAGTTGGTGCGAATAATGCGTACATCTGCCGGATAATGGTAATTGCGCGCGCCGGCCAGATCAGCCGCGCCGTATGCGCTCCATTCACAGGCAAGCACGATGATCTTGCTTCCCAAGCCTTTGAATGTTGAGGATTGAAGAGCGGCCTGGATTTGAACGGGGATCTCGACAGAATCCCATCCTGGCAGGCTAATGGCTTTGACCGGGCAGACCACCACACAGTTCCCGCACCCAAAACAACGCACATTATCAATTTCCGTGAGCGAGAGTATGCCATCTGTGCGTTCAAGCTTGATAGCATCCATCGGACAGACATGCGGGCAATTTCCGCAGCCCGTGCAAAGATCGGCATCGATCTGGGCAGCTGGAGTTTCTATCTTGATGGCATCCTGGTTCAAAAAGCGAATCACGCGCGAGCTCGTCAGATAAGCCTGGAATAAGGATTCGTCTGTATCGGCAGGCTGCTGTGCGCTGCCTAAAGCGTAGATTCCCGGTTCAGCATAGCGGCCGGGGCGCAACCGCATGCGGGCCTCAGCCAGAAAGCCATCATCGTCAAGAGGCAAGCCCAAGAGTGCGGCTAGCTTGGGAGCGTTGTCTTGTGGGATCAAGGGCATGGTTAGCACCACTCTATCAAATGGGATATGGATCGGCTCGCCGGTCAACGTATCGTGGATATCGACGGATTGATCCCCAATCACCGGAGGGAACTCGCTTCGATAACGAAAGAAGGTCACACCTAACTCACGAGCCTGGCTGAATTCTTCCTCGTATGATCCCCCCAGACCTCCCAAATAGAGTTCCCGGAACAGGATGGTGATATTTGCATCGGGATTGAGTTCTTTGGCCTGGATGGCTTGACGGATACCAATGTTGCAGCATACCCGGGTACAAATTTTGCGCTGAGATTCTTCCGCACAAAATACCATCACAATATCAGAAAAATCTAAGGTTCTTTTTTCGATGAAAGCCTCATCTAGTTCAGCTTCAAACTCCGCCTGCGTTTTAACCCTGCCGCGGTCAAACCACTGCCCATTCCCTAGACCTTTTGGTTGGGCTGCATTCGCTACGATGATGGCACCAACATTAAGTTGAGCGATTTCCCCACCACCTTGGACGTGAACTATGTAATCCCCTGGATGGCCGGTCACTTCAACCACCTGCGCGTTAAATAGCACTTCAATTTGGGGGTGGGCTAATGCCAGTTGGCCCATGTCGATGGTCCGCTGGCGGGTGTGTTTGCGAAGATCATCGGGTGTGGCGGCTCCGAAACCGCTGGCATGTTCAGCTAATGTCAAAGGAATGCCGTTATCAGCCAGGGATAAGGCCACCGTCAGCCCTCTAAGATCACTCCCAATCAACAATGCTGACCTGACCACACGCTCGAGGCGAGGTTGTTCTGCCGATATCCTAGCCAGGCGGGCGACACCCATTTCAACCAATCCAGCAGCCTTTTTATTGGCAACACGCGGCTCATTCGCATGCACATACGCACACTGTTCACGGATATTAGCCATATTCACAAAACTGCGGGCGAGATTAAGCGATTGACCAGTCGCCCGGAACATACTGCGTACAAGCCGAGGGGAACAGCCGGCAATCAGAATCCGGTCTAAATCTTGCTCGACGATCACTTGCCGAAGACGGCCCCGACCGTCTTCACTACACGGGTACGATTCGTGGGAAACGTAGGCGACTTCAGGCAAGCTTCTGGCATGCTGGCACAAGATCTGGGTATCGATCACCGCACTAATCTTGCTACCGCAATCGCATACGATAACGCCAACCCGCACTGGAGACCCCAAAACTTGACTGCTGATCTGATCCATAACTTGATCTTTCACAGGGCTATTCTCCATTGCGACCTCCCGCCAACAACGTCGTTACATCTTCGACAAAATTGGGGCGCAAATCGAGTTCTGTGCCAACCCGGTAATATCGGCGCCGATAGGAAGGGGCTGAAGTTGCATCCTGGCTGGCTCCTAATACATCACTCAAGTTGAACGCACCCGTTGGGCAGATCAGCACGCAGGTGCCGCACCCAATACAACGTGAAGAGGCGATCTGGAAGGGCGTGCTGACCTTTTTGGCGATGCCGCGTTGGACAACACTAATAGCATTGATATTAGCAATCTCGTTACAGGCTCTAACACATAATCCGCACAAAATGCAAGCATTTTCTTCTGGCATTTTGTAGCGGATTTCTTTTACACCCAACTCCTCTGCCAATGACAGGATTTCTGGAGCTGTATATGCGCCTGCCATCAACAGTTCGACAATCATCCGGCGACTGCGCATGACCCGCTCACTCTGGGTTTCGACTACCATCCCCTCCTGACAGGGATAAACACACGCAGCGACCATCTTCGAGGGTTGAGAATCCTGAGAAATCTCCACCATACACAAACGGCAACCGCCATATGGTTCCAGAGCGGGGTGATGGCACAGCGTGGGTACCCGAATGCCATACTCCCGACAGGCATCCAACAATGTGCGATCCTCACGCATTTCTATGAACTTTTCATCTATCGTCAAGTGGATCATGTTCACACCACCATAATTGCATCGAACTTACACACGCTCTCGCACATACCACAGCGGGTGCATAAATCTCCGTCGATCACATGCACTTCCTTTTTTTCACCGCGAATTGCACCTTCTGGACAATTTCGCAGACAGACCGTGCATCCGGGACAATTTTCAGGGATCACCGAGTATGTGATCAATCCCTTGCAGACCTGGGCAGGGCAGGTAGCATCCATAATGTGGGCTTCGTATTCATCATGGAAATATCGCATGGTGGAGAGCACTGGATTGGGAGCAGTCTGACCCAGGCCGCATAAAGAGGTCATTTTGATCTCATCTCCCAGCTCCAGCAAGTATTCCACATCACCCGGCCGACCTTCGCCAGCACAAATACTTACGAGCGTTGCCAGCATGGCCTTGGTACCCACTCGGCAAGGAACGCATTTTCCGCAAGACTCTTCCTGAGTGAACTCCATGAAGTATCGCGCAAAATCGACCATGCAGGTATCTTCATCGGCAACCACCATGCCCCCTGAACCCATTATCGCTCCCAGGTCTGTCAAAGATTCGTAATCCACCTGAACATCCAGGTGCTCAACAGGGATGCAGCCCCCGGATGGGCCTCCGATCTGAATTGCTTTGAGTTCCTTATTTTTAGGAATGCCGCCACCAATATCGTAGATCAACTCTCGCAAAGAGATGCCCATGGGTACCTCGACCAACCCGGTGTTGTTGATATTGCCTACCACGGAGAAGATCATAGTGCCTTTGCTGTTTTCTGTTCCGATGCTGGAATACCAGTCCGCGCCCTTATCGATGATGATCGGCACAGATGCCCAGGTTTTGACATTGTTGATATTGGTGGGTTGACCCCAAAGACCGCTCTCAGCAGGGTAGGGTGGACGCGGGTGCGGCTCGCCAACTCTGCCCTCGATGGATGCCATCAGGGCTGTCTCTTCGCCACAAACGAATGCTCCCGCCCCTAAGCGGATATCCAGCGAAAAGTCAAAGCCGCTTCCCAAAATATTCTCACCTAATAAACCTGCGTCTTTGGCCTGTTGGACCGCGGTCCTGAGATTATCAACCGCTAAGGGGTACTCTGCTCGAACATAAACATAACCCTGATGAACCCCCATTGCGTATGCTCCGATGAGCATGCCTTCGATAACCGTCTGTGGGTTGCCTTCCAAAATAGAACGATCCATGAAAGCGCCGGGGTCGCCTTCATCGGCATTACAGACCACGAAACCACTTCCTGCCTTCATCACATTTTTGCGACACAAATCCCATTTGATCGCTGTGGGGAATCCAGCACCGCCCCTTCCGCGTAATCCAGAGTCACGGATTTCAGCTATGACCTGTTCTGGTGTCATCGAGGACAACGCCCTCGTCAGCGACGAATACCCACCTAAGACAACATAATCTTCCATTTTGTTGGGATCAATTACACCTAGCAAATCCAATACAACCCTCTTCTGTTTCTGGTAGAAGGGCAATTCGGGTTCAGTGTGAATGTGGTCGCCCGTTTGTGGGTCCTCATAGAGCAACCGTTCAATGATCTCACCATGAACTAAGGTTTTCCCCACGATCTCAGCAACATCACCAGGACTCACTCTCTGGTATGAGATGCGCTGGGGATACACAGTTACTAACGGTCCATACTCACAAAAACCAGGACATCCAGTTCCAACGACTTCTATAGGCGTATCCAATCCTGCTTTGCTAATTTCAGCGCGGAGATCACTTAGAACCATCTGGCTGCCCAAAGCTCTGCAGCCGGTACCATCGCACACATGCAAACTCGACGTATCATAATCCTTCTTTGAGATGAGATTTTCTTGCCAAGCATGAAAGTCCGCTACTGAGTGGAATCGCTTCATCGATCCTCCTCAAATTTGATGACCCGCTTCAGCAGCCTATCAACTTTCTGGAGTGTCATCTGCCCAGAATACTCTCCATCTGTCACGACGATAGGCCCCAATGCACATGCTCCCAGGCAGTTGACGGTTTCAAGGGTGAACATACGATCACGCGTCGTCTCTCCTGCATCGATGGTCAATTTGGTCTCCAGGCGATCAAGCAATTGGAGACTCCCCCTAACATGACAGGCAGTGCCCATGCACACACATAAATTATGCTTGCCTTTCGGCATCAGACTGAACGCATTGTAGAACGTAGCCACTGCGTAGGTTTGTGAGAGCGGAATCCCCATGCGCTCACTGGCCAGGATCAATGCCTCGGGAGGAAGATATTGATAGCGATCCTGGATCTCCTCCAGCGCGGCGATCAAAGACCCCTCACCAGTAGCCTCCCGATTGATAATATCGTGTATTTCACTGATCGAAACATGCATGGAAATTCCTCTCCTTGACGGGCTTACTGGAGAAAGGGGCATAAACACCCAAAGAAGCCCCCTAAAAGAATTAATGACCGCATCGTGAACGAATGCACTAACGATTGTAACGAAAAGGGCGTGAGAGGAACGTAAAAATTTTAGAGAGTTACGTGAGAATTGCGTGAAACCCAATTAACCCTTGCAAAATGTTGAGCTGCCAGACAGGCAATCTACCCCAAAAAAGGTGTGCGCAGGGCTATGTCCCTGCGCACACCTTTTTTGAGTACATCTGTTTCTTGGTTAATAGAATAAGGAGTTACGCACTTGAAGCGGATTGGGCTGGGAATAAAAAAAATCAACACTCTTCTTGGTCTTGGCAAGCCAACATATACCCCACCCCTCGGCATCTGAGAAGCATCGTAGGGTTGCCAGGATCAGGTTCGAGCTTCTTCCTTAGTTGATAAATGTAAGTTCGCAGGTAATCCTGATCATTCCGATATTCTGCACCCCATACCGAGGTGAGAAGCTGTTCATGAATAAGAACCTGGTTGCGGTGAATAGCCAACTCATGCAGAAGTTTATATTCAGTGGGTGTTAGATGTACCTCACGCTCACTTACCCGCACCCGTCGTTGAGGTAGATTGATCCGCAAATCACCGCACACGATCTCCGATTCAATTTGATCGACGGGAGCCCCCATAGCGCGCTTGAGAACAGCTCGCACGCGCGCTAGCAATTCTTTGGAATTGAATGGCTTGGTAATATAGTCGTCTACCCCTAGGTCGAAGCCGCGCAGCATGTCAGATTCCTTCACTTTGGCAGTCAGCATAATGATCGGCACATCAGAGAATTCGTGCACGCGCTTGACCACATCGTAACCATCTAGCGAACTTGACAGCATGATATCTAACAAGAGCAAATCAGGTTGTTCGAGACTTACCAACTCAATGGCCTGATCTCCTCGATTGGCAGTCAGAACTTCGTAGCCCGTCGCGCTCAGGATTTCTCGCACCAATCGGATGAGTTTTGGGTCATCATCCACGACCAAAATGCGAGCTGTGTTCATAGACATTCCTATTCAACCTCGGTTAGCACTTGGACCCGCGGGAGAGAAAAATGAAGCGTCGTCCCCTGCGCCACCTTGCTTTCCGCCCAAATCCGCCCACCATGGGCTTCGACGATGGTGCGAGCGATGGGTAAGCCGAGGCCTGTTCCGGGGACATGCAGAGTTTCAGATGAACGCACGCGAAAATATTTTTCAAAGAGAGGGATTAAATCCTCTGGAGAGATTCCAATACCCTGGTCAGATATACTGACGACTACATCCGTCGGGCGCACTTCCCCCTTAATAACAACTAATCCCCCATTGGGGGAGTATTTGATGGCGTTATCCAGAATGTTTCGGAAAACCTGCTTAATCCAATGCGAATCAGCTTCAATAATCGGGAAATCCGGGGGGAAATCTATGACCAGGCGATGAGATTCTGTGCGATGGTGGATCTCTAGTGCCAAATCGTGAACCAGATGCTGCAAGCGCAATGGTTCACGCTGAATAGCCAGTTGATCTACCTCGATCAACGAAGTATCTAAAATATCCTGGATCATGGCCTGCATATCACCACATTCTTGCTCGATGAGGTGCAGGAACTCGTAACGCTTTTGATCGCTCCACTCGACCTCGGCAAGCATTAACGCCGAAGAATATCCCTGAATCACGGTCAGAGGCATACGCAATTCATGGGAGAGAGTAGCCATCACCTCAGAGCGCATATGTTCAACACGTTGAGCTTCGCGGACCGAATCAGCTTGGGCTTCAAGTCGGGCACGCTCGATTGCGAGTGCGATCAAATCTGCCAGCGTTTGTACAAAGGGCAAATCTTTTTCGGTGAAAGTCGCCGGGCCATTGATATTATTCAAAACTAACACGCCGAATTTTCTGTCATCAACCGAAATCGGCGCCGCAACGATACAACGCGGTAATTCCTCAGAACCAAAAGCGCGCGCTATGGACCCCCGATTGGCTGCGCGCATGTCCGCCATAGCTTGGTTGATCTCCTGAGGGGTACAATAGATGCGCGCCCGTCCATCGTCATACACTTTCCCCGTTATCGATTCCCCCGCGCGCAAACCCATTTCCTTGACCAAATCGAGATCGTAACCGAAAGCAGCTAAGGGTCGGAATAGTCCTGCTGATTCATCCCAGAGCATTACATTGCCAACATCGGCAGGTTCCAAAACACCGATGATCTTCCCCATTATGGCTTTGAGAAGCTGCTCTAGATCTAACTGCGCTGTAAGCGTCTTGGATACCTCGGTTAATGCGAGCAGCTCCCGGGTGAGACGTTTGATTTTTCCATCCTTGGAAGAACGCATATCCAACGCCGTATCTCAAACCTGAAGCGATCCCGATTTCGACCTATACTTCTCTATTATATACGAACTTATCTCTGCTATGCTAAAATTGTAAGTGGACAAAATCACTCAGATTAACAGTCGAGGAACTTTCATGCTTGAACCTGAACGCACCATCCGTTCGACCTGCCCCTATTGCGGGGTGGGCTGCCAGGTAGATCTGCTCATCAAAGAAGATCACATCTTCCGCGTAGAAGCCCCATTCGATGTGGCCCCAAATTACGGGCGCCTGTGCGCAAAGGGGCGCTTCGGGATGGACTTTGTTTCGCATCCATCTCGATTGACCCAGCCCTTGATCCGCAAAGACATGCAGACAAAGCCACGGCAACCTATCGGAATCGATGGCTTCCGTGAAGCCACATGGGAGGAAGCGCTAGACCTGGCTGCTGAGAAACTGGTCGATATCGTCCAAGAGCGTGGTGGGGATGCAATTGGTTCCTTCTGTTCTGCTAAAGCTACGAACGAAGATAACTATATTTTCCAAAAATTCATTCGTGGTGTGCTGGGAACAAACAATGTCGACCATTGCGCGCGCCTGTGTCACGCGGCCTCGGTGGCTGGATTGCAAATCGCCATTGGCTCCTCGGCCATGTCCAATTCCATTGCTGAGATGAAGGACCTGGACGTGTTCATTGTCACCGGCTCCAATACCAGTGAAACCCACCCCGTAATCAGCACGTTCTTGCGACAGGCTGTTGTTCAGGGTGGCGCTAAGCTGATTGTGGTCGATCCCCGGGGGATCGAAATGACCGAGTTCGCCACCCTATGGCTGCGACAGCAACCGGGCACTGATGTGGCGGTATTTCAGGCCATGGCGCAGGTTATCGTTACTGAAGAATTGTATGCTGATGACTTCATCGCGGCGCGCACCGAAGGCTTCAAAGAGTTTGCAGCTTCTATTGTTGAGTACACCCCGGAGTGGGCGGAATCTGTTTCAGGTGTTCCCGCTGATTTGATTCGGGAGGCAGCCCGGACCTATGCCTCAGCGAATTCCGCAGCCATCTATTGGGGGATGGGAATCAGCCAATCTGTGCATGGAACCGATAACACCCTCACCCTGGCCAATCTGGCCCTGCTGACCGGTCACATTGGCCGTCCTGGCACGGGCCTCAATCCCCTACGCGGGCAGAACAACGTTCAAGGCTGTTCGGATTCTGGCGGACTGCCCAATGTTTTCCCAGGTTACCAGCCCGTCAATGACCCCGAAATCCGCGCCAAGTTCGAGGTGGACTGGGGGGTGAAGCTCAACCCCGAGGTTGGGCTGACAACTATGGAGATGGTCGATGCTGCCGACAGCGGGGCGATCCGAGCCTATTATGTGATGGGGGAGAACCCGATGATGTCTGAGCCAGACTTGCGCCATGCGCGGCACGTGATGGAGACATTGGATTTTGTCCTGGTTCAAGACATCTTCCTCAATGAGACTGGTGAGTATGCAGATATTATCCTGCCGGCAACCAGTTTCGCCGAAAAAGATGGCACGTTCACCAACAGCGATCGGCGCGTACAAATGATCCACACTGCTTTACCTGCACCTGGCAAGAGCCGCGCTGACTGGGTCATCACCAGCGCTCTAGCTCGCCGCGTGGAAGAAAAGTTGAACCGCTCCCAAAGCGCGGGCTTCGAATTCGAGCATCCAGCTGAGATTTGGGATGAAATGGCCCGTCTGACGCCCCCCTTCCAAGGCATCAGCTACAAGCGGCTGGAGCGGGAAAGTGGTGTACACTGGCCCTGCCCCACACCAGACCACCCTGGCACGCCCTATCTATTCGAAGAAAGGTTCCCACGCGGCAAAGGGCAATTCAGCGCCATCCAATACCGCCCGTCGGAGGAATTACCGGATGATGAGTATCCATTCATCCTGTCCACCGGACGAGTGCTGTATCACTGGCATGGGGGCACGATGACGCGCCGCTCTCAATTGGACCATATCTACCCCGAGGCAACCGTAGAGATAAACCCGAAAGACGCGCGCCAACTTGGGGTAGAGGAGCACGCCAGAGTGCGCGTGAGCTCCCGTAGAGGCCAAATCGAAGTAAAAGCGCTGGTTACAGAAAGGTCCCCTCAGGGTACGATTTTCATCCCTTTCCACTTCGCAGAGGCCGCAGCCAACGAATTGACCCAAGATGCTCGCGACCCTCAGGCGAAGATCCCCGATTATAAGGTGTGTGCTGTGGCTGTTGAAATTGCCTGAACGATCTCACACCGAAGAATAACAAGATAACATTCTCTTAAGGCTCACTACGAACCGTCGAGAAATTTCCAGATTTCGGGGTATTGGGCGTGCTCCGCACGCCCAATACCCCGAAATCTGGAGTTCACCCCTGGTATTCTCGAAGACCATCTCTTTACCAATCAGATTTGGCATTGTAGAATAGTCAGGTTTACGAATTCCGTACCTGTTAAGATAAGAGGTATCGATGGATAATATCGATCATACGATCCTACAATTTCTGCAACAAGATGGACGCACGGCTTTCACTGAGATTGCCCAAAAACTTCAAATCTCAGAGGGCACCGTCCGCAACCGCGTCTCACGCATGACCGAAGATGGTGTCCTGCGCATCGTTGGTGTGGTGGACCCCCAAAAGTTAGGCTTGACGGTTTCATCGGTCGTGGGAGTGTCTATTCAAGGTGGAAATATTGATCAGGCTGCCAATGAAATCGCAACCTTTTCCGAGGTTAGCGACGTGATTATGGTCTCTGGTGAATTTGATTTGATATTGCTGGTTTATTGTCGCGACCGGGAACATCTCACAGAATTCCTCAACCAGAAATTGCGGCCTATCCAGGGCATTTCACATACCCAAACATTTGTCGTATTAAGCACCTTCAAGACCACCAGCAACATGCGCCCGCTGACGAGTGACTAATTGCAGCACCCGGATTAATCGCAAAACCTGATACCCTCCTCCGCAAATCGGAGAGTCTGGAACTGCAAAAATTAGTATTTAGATCGCCTTATGCTATAATAATCACAATCATGGAAAATGAAAGCATCATTTCAGGGAATCAGACGGAAGAAGGCCCAGCACCCGAAGAAGTAAAAAGCCAGACGGGCGCGTTGATTGGCATCGGCATCGGCGCATTAGTACTGATTGCGTTGATCGTGCTCAGCATCATATTCCTACTCAGACCAACCACGGATACAGCCCGCTTCCGTGATGTGTTCATCATCTTTATGGCACTAGAATCAATCATTATTGGATTGGCACTGATCATCTTGATCGTTCAGATTGCCCGGTTGATCAATCTGCTGCAAAATGAGATCAAGCCGATCATCGACTCGACCAACGAGACTGTAAGTACTCTACGAGGTACGACTCAGTTCTTGAGCAATAACCTGGTAGAACCAGTAATGAAGCTCAATGAATATTTGGCTGGTTTAGGACATTTATTTCGATTTATCAATCCAAAGAAGTAGTTGAAAAGTTTCAGCGCAGTATGGATCTACCTGAAAATGGGTGTGGGTAGGGGGAGCATTCTCCTACTCACACCCATTTTCAGGAGTACACCTGGATTATTGAATAGATAAAATAGAATATCATATCGCAAAAAAGGAGTGAATATCATGGGTAACGATAGCAATGAATTTGGAGCCTTCCTATCAGGGTTTGTGTTTGGAGGTTTGGTCGGAGCTGCGGTGGCGTTGCTTTTGGCCCCCCAATCAGGTGAGGAAACTCGTACATACATCCGTGAAAAAGGCATCGAACTGAAGGATACGGCCGCTGAGAAAGCCACTGAGACCCGCGCCCAGGCGGAGGCTAGACTGGCCGAAGCACGCACCCAGGCCGAAGCCAAGGTAGCTGAGGCTCGCCAACAAGCGGAAAAGATCGTTCAGGATGCCCAAACCAAAGCGGAGGAGCTGCGCCAACAAGGCCAGGTAGTGCTGGATGAGCAGAAATCCAAGATCGAGGGTGCTATCGAGACTGGCAAGAAAAGGATTGCCAAGAAAGATGCCCCCTCTGAAGAAGCTGGCGAAGCATAACAATAAGCAGCAATAAGGAAATTCCAAAAAACATAGGGCAGGTGGCTTCGCCACCTGCCCTATGTTTTTTGGTTTGTGTTTTGCACTTTGATCTTATTCAATCGCAAAATCGATCCAGGGCGAATAGGGGCCAATTGTGCCCAGGTTTTCGACTGCCCTAACCTGCCAACGGTACGATGAGGCACAACTCGGCAAGAAGAACTCAACCTGAACATCGGCAGTTGTGCCACTTTCGACCGCGCTTGGGCCTTCGACGATCCATTCATAATAAGCGATGCCATTTGGAGAATAAACAGAGTTCCACTCTAGGAAGATCGTCGACCGGCAACTATAAGACCCGCTGGGAGCGATGGGCTCTGGCGCGGCCAAGGGCATTGGGCTAGGCGTTAGGGTGGGAGTGGGTGTTGGTGTAGGTGGTGCCGCTATAACGGGCACCTTACTGGTATCGCCGCTGACCGTGACAGTGCCGTCCCAAATCCAGCAATTACCAGAAATACCATCAACTCTCTGAATGACCCACCAACTATACGCCTCATTTCGACCTACAATTAGAGAAGTCTGGCTCTGTTGCAGGTAACTGATAACGTCATACACTTCTCCTGGACCGTAACGACAATTTGCGTATTGATTAGCAGTGACCATGGGAGGCCCCACCGTGAGTGTGGGTGTTTGGGAATTGGTTAGGGTGATCGTAGGTGTCACAGTAGATGTAGGGGATGGTGTAATGGTATCCACAGGTGGTGGTACAGCCGTGGTGGGATCAAGCTGCACTTCTTCCAGGCTTTCACCAGCAACATTGACAATAACCACTTGAGACGTCAATCCACTACCGGTCGAGTCTGTCATCTGCACTTGTAGGGTATACACTCCTTGCTCTGTGGGCAACCAGGGCTGGAGCATTGTCCCATTTCTTAAAGGCTGAGAAAGACGATCGTTGCGATAAACAATGCCATTGACTAGCAAATCGAAGCTCACGCCTCCAACTGGCGCGCTGACAATGGCGCGGACGCGCACCATATCACCAACCTGAACCTGACTACCATCCTCGGGTTCCACCAACTTTAGGCCGGCATCCGACACCTCAGCACTCTGTTGAGGAGTAAGCTCACATGCCGATATGAATGCCGCCAGGCTAAAGCAAATCAGAAGAAGAATCCAGGTTTGCTGTTTCATCAATTCACCACCTTCATCTGGGTTCAACAACTGCATTCCAGGGCTCATCACATTGAGGTGTAACTACACTCAAACCCGACGCGCCAAAGGTGTGCCCATCAGCATCAAAAGCAACCATGCGGTAAAGCACATCGTAGCGGCAAATCTGGCGCAGATTCCCGTTAGCCAGTTGGTGTTCTTCAAAATATGGGTTTAAATCTACATAACGAGTATCGGCCATATTGACTTGGAAAACTTGCTGGTCGCGACCGACAACAATTCTCTCGACGGCGATGTTGGCTGCCTGGGCATAATACCCGTTCAAACGTGGCTGCTGGTAGGCTTGCCATTCGATGATCGCACAGCGAGGCGCACCACCAGGGCAGTTGTTGGCCAGAGTCAAGCGCACAATCTCCGGGGGTGGTGGCGGTGCTGGCGGAGTGGTTGCACTGAAATTCAACCCGCTTTGAACTTCTTCGCCATCCACCATCAACGCCAAACGATAGACATAGGTCTCATTCCAACGCAGATCCACCGATGTGTCGTCATCTTCATACGCCAGACCGTTCAGACGGATTTCGTCATCAACGGGGATGCGTTTTTTGACCTGCCAAATCCCCTGGCAAGGAGGTCCTTCACAATGATCAACTCCTTGCCGAATGCGCAGAACTTCCAATTTCACATCATCACCCTGCGGCCAGGCGAATCCAGCAGGGAGGAACGTCTGGATTCGTATGCGCAAAATGGACTCGTTGAACCAATATGGAGTAACCCGCAATTCGATCGATCCAAGATCATCCTCTGGGCAAGGCATTTCGGGGCTCAGAGTCTGAGCACGCAGCAGCCAACCTGGCGAGACAAGATTGATGTCAGCATCTGCAGCGATCGCGGCCAGCGTATAGGCGTACTCACTACCACATAGCGCGCCATCATCCAACACTTCGAACTCCCCCCCAGCCAGCAATAAATCTGTGGGGACATTCTGGCGATAGATTTCCTCGGCTTGCTCGGATACCACGTCAAAACGCACGAGGGCAAAAGTGACCCCCTCATCTGGCAGGTCTTCAGGCCAATCTCCACCTTCGGCGACATCCCAACGGACCAGCACCCCTTCGGGATGTACTTCAGCGCGCAAATTCAAATCACCAATCGAGCCAGGAGCGCAATCGGGAGTGGAGATAACATCCGCCCGAGCATAAGCATAATTTTCTCCAATAGCCAAACCAATATCCGTCTCCCTTCCTGAAGAAACACGCACTGCATATCTATAAGGCGTGCCGCAAGTGGTATCCCCATCTAACCAGGTGAAAGTGTCACCAGCCGATAGTGTGATGCGAGCGTTATCGTACCATTCACGCACAAAAAGACTAATTCCACCATCGCCCATATTGACCAACGTTTTATCCACTGACAGCACGAGAAAATGTCCCTGCTCCTCCATCTGAAGATCACACTCAATTTGCATCGTGATCAAGTTACCGTCTGGACGTGGTTCGACGCTCATCGTTACACAGTGACCCTCGGCCTCTAACGCTTCTTGTTCTACTTCCTCTGGAGAACCCCCGCCGCCAAACATGGCCTCCAAGAATTCGTCCACATCGAAACCTGGGCCGAAGGGCAATCCAGGGGCTGCGATGTCAAATGGATCTTGCGCTGCTAAATGCTCACGCAGCCAATCGTCATCGATCTCGTGTTCAGCCGCAGCAGGCGGCTGGTCTAGTTCTCCCAAAACTTCAATGATTTCAATTCCCGGCTGGGATGCTTGTCCCGAGATGTCAAATGCCTGCAAACTGAAGATCCAACGTCCTGGGAGCAAGCGATCTGATAGCTCCAGTTCACATACCCTTTCACCACCGCAAAATTCACTCAAATCTCCTTCATGACCTGCATCACTCTGCCAGCTCAACGTTAGACGATCCAAACCAAGATCATCGCTTGCCGAGCCGACTGCCGCGGCTACTGCCCAAACGAACTCGCCAGCTTCATTGGCATGAATATCCACGAACATATCGAAACGGGTAATTTCCGGTGGAAAATCTGGAGGCTGGGGAGGCAGTTCAGGAGGAAGTTGATCCCCTTCTGGGGGAATGGGCTCTTCTGCCGCGGGAGCTTCCACATTGGCGTTAGGTTGATCGGCATTTTCGGGCTGGGGCTCGCCTTCAACGGGGACATCATCATCTGGATCAGCTTGGAGTTGGTCACCCGCCTCTGGAAGGTCTTGTGCTCCATCTTGTGGGGCACTCTCGTCATCAGATTGAGCATCCCCACCAACGGGAAGCGCATCATCAACTCCTGGCGCAACATCCCCGACTGGCGCTTCACCAACCTCGGGCAAACCATCTGAGGCCAGCACGCCAACCCGAACGACTGCAAATTCGCTGGCACGGCCTTGCAGATCATAGGCCACCACACTGAGTTGATGCCATCCTGTACTGCTCCCAAACCAGGGAAAAACGGTTTGTAACGATGTTTCCGCCGGCGAGATCGAAACAAACTGCTGCTCAAGTTCTTCATCTACTAGGAAACCCACCCGGGCCAGACCTACTTCGGATTGAGCTTCGACAACCACCATCAAGCCCTGACCTGATTCAATCACGACATTGTCTTTGGGTTGTATGATCCTTACGCTTGGTGGTTCGGTAAACAAACCTAAAGGTGTGCCTCCCTGCTTAAGAGTAGACATTAGCAGGACCAAAATCAAAGCTGCAATCAATCCGATGAAGAGGATCACTATGAAGATTATTGGACCCATACAACTGCGCTTCATAAGCTTATCCTTAAAACTAAAGAGCATTTTCGACCGGAATGGTCAAATTATAGCAACAATTAGGGCAGGTCCAGGAATTGCTAGGTGATTGCAAAGTTTTCGCCCCCTTTTCTCATAGATCACAATTTTATAGACTCTCTAGTGCACAACCGGCGCAGATGGTTTGAAAAATATTGTCGTTCAAATTGATTGATGTTCACCCTCACCCTGACCTTAGCTGCGCTGCGGTCAGGGTGAGGGCGAGTCAGAACACTCAAACTTTCAGCACCGAAGCTGCACTAGGATTTGCTTTGGTGAGTGGTGTGCAGAACACACCACTCACCACGAATTTGCGATGGTTCCAATGCATTCCCTAGAGATCATTTTAGAAATACGCTAATTCTGTGAGAACTTCTGGTAAAGCAGCGATCATATCCCCCGCGATGACAGCTGCGGAGCTGCCCAGCATGACTGCGGCCAACGTTCCGCATTGGGCGTGGATCCAGGCTCCAGCCGCGGCGGCTTCGAAGGCATCCACCCCCTGAGCACGTAAGCCGACGATCAATCCCGCAAGCACATCCCCAGAACCCGCCCGTGCTAAGGCGGGCGAAGCCACAGGGACTATCATCGTGCGACCATTGGGCGCTGCGATCACGGTGAAAGCTCCCTTCAGCACGACCACATGACCCCATTTTTTGGCGAAGCGCTCTGCCACACCGATCCGGTCCGCTTGAATATCCTCTATATCCAATTCGGTGAGCACGGCCATTTCCCCTGGATGGGGTGTCAGGATCGCTTGGGATGGTAATTGTTCAGCCCAATTTGAAATGCGCGCCAGTAATTTTAACCCGTCAGCATCGATAACTAAGGGTGCAAGTCCCGTAACTTCAGGCGTATCTTCCTCACCTGTCGATTTTACAAAACCAATCTGCGCACCCTTCTTGGGAGCCTGCTCTCCTAACAACTGAACGATGAATTCAGCTGTAGGATCTTCTAAACCAAAGCCGGGTCCCACCAACATGGCTGTAACCCTCTCGAGATTGTCCTTGACGATTTTGGCAGCACTACCCTGGATAACGCCCATTTCATGGGGTAGTAGCAACCAGGTGACCTCAGGGATTTGTCCCGCCAGAGCCGAGTGCAACGGACCAGGAACAGCCAGCGTGACTAGACCCGTTCCCATGCGATAGGCTGATTCACCTGCCAGAGAGGCTGCGCCGGTATAATTTACGGATCCTGCCACGATTAGCGCAGTACCAAACGTGCCCTTATGACCATCCAAAGGACGCACGGGCAATACCTCACGCACCCATTCACTGGATATTACCTCGCGCTTGACAGCGTTATAGGCTTTGATCCCTTTTGGCAAGCCGATCCCAACCAATTTCAGTGATCCGACCAGGTTATAGGCAGGAAATTGCAGCAAGCCGCGCTTGATGGCGGCCATTGTCACTGTCAGTTCTGCGGGGATACACTCAGGAGCCACCTCCCCTGTATCACTGTCGACACCCGAAGGGCAATCCACTGCCACCACATGAGGGGCATCGTCCATCTTCGTCAGCGTGTTGCGCACCCACTTTAGCACCTCGGCCAAATCACCGCGCAAAGGCAGCTTGATTCCCGTACCTAAGACTCCATCCAACATCACAGTGTGATGCTTCAAAGCCGCGCGCAATTTTTTATATTTCGTATCTTCATCAAGAGTAAGGATCATGCCACCGGCTTCTCGCAATCGCTCGACAAGAGGGTCATCTTTAGGGCGAGGGCGCACGATATAGGCCGTAGTTTCCCAACCCCATTCCAGTAAATAACTGAATGCTACTAAGGTATCTCCACCATTATTTCCTGAACCAACCAACCCTAAGGCGCGTTTCTCAGATAAGTGGCTATACGCATCTCGCACTTGCTCGGCTAAACCCCGCCCAGCGTGCTCCATCATCTTTGGGTAGGTATGCCCGCCGGCATCGGATTCTTTTTCAATTGCAATCATTTCTTCTACGGATACGAATTTCACTATTTCACCTCGGTATAATTAATCTCCAATTCAGGATGTGTTGTGCGTACGCCCCAACACATCCTGTTTCGGTACTTTTTAGTTGAATAGAGGGATATTTTACTACTCTTCTGCAAGTCTAAAATGCAAAAGATGAACATCATCGTAAGCCTGCCCCATGGAAACGTGGATATCCCCGGTGCTCATTCCATATACGATCGACCACTGCGTCCCATCTTGTGAAACATCGGCCAATAGATCGATGGCCTCCTGTGAAGAGAGCTTACCCGTATTAGATACAAGGCGCTCAGAAAGCATATCATAACGCCAGCAATGGCCTTCGGCCGACTCCCCAGTCGAAGCGCGTAAGAAGTTGGTGGCTTGATGCCACGCATTCTGGTTGTATAACACGTGCATTTCAGACTGATAGAATTCCACCAATGCAGCCCGGCCTGAGGCATCTGCAATCATGTAATGAAGTGCCGGGGCGTTCCCGTAATCGATATTGTAGCTTTCGAGAATGGAAACAGCTTCATCGATATCCCCGGCGTGATCCAGGATTTCGCGAATGACCAGCAATGAACCAATGGTTTGTTTTCCAGGATCTGAGATCATATCTCCGGGTGGCACCGCAGCCATGCCTACTGCAAGACCCATTTCATTCATACCATCAAAAGGCAAATAGGGTGCATCAAGGAGAAATGTGCGATAGGGCAATGCAGAATCTTTTAACCCCCGAGCCTGTTCCTCGCTTTCGTAACCCAAATATTCGATATCCACCATGGATACAGAGGCATAGCCATCGGCAGGATCTGTAAACAAGAGCAAAGCCGGGCTGTACTCCCAATCGAAATTTCGCCCGTAGAGCATACCTTCTGGATCAGCAAAGGCCGCGAACAAAGAACATTCCCAAGTAGCGGTATACGTTGGTACGTTGGCATGTCGAATGTTCGAATCCAGGGAAACAGTTTCGTAGTGGGCGTAGTAATGCATGGTGTAGAGAGGAAATTCATCGACCTGTTCCAGACTCATCAAAGTTTCGATCTCGGCATCAGTGAGGCCCAGATTGGCATACTCGGTTGCAATTGCGTCAAAGATCGCGGGAGCTTCTACATCCGCAACTCCCCCACATGCAGTGATGGTGAGTACCAAAAGTAAATACAGCCAAAAATGGATCGTCTTCATTTTTTCCCTTCAGGTATCTTGTATCAAGATCATTCAAGAAGAGCAGGGATTCGGCGATCCTGATACCTTAGAATCTGTCCTCTCCCTATTAACCTACTCTTTCTACCCACTCCAGACCTAATTCGTTCAACTTTAGTTCCGTTGGCATCCCTGTTTCAGTATCCCATCCACGGGCTAGATAATAGCTCTCCAACATTTCTTCCAGGGGAATAGTGTATCCCTCAGCGCCACCATCAGCATAAGCATCTCTCAAAAGCTTAGGCAATCTATCATCCTCACGCACCAACCCAAAACGGCGGTTGATCATCCGTTTCAGGTTCCAGGCACGCTCCCCAACCTGCAGAAATTCTTCAAGGGTATAGTCCTCACCGGTTGCGGCGTTGACTAAATCCAAAATCTGTTTTGGCGGAACATTAGCAAAATAGCACATCACTAAAGAATTGAAAACCGAGCGCCAATTCTGGTGAATGGCCACATTGGCGGCTTTTTCAGCGCCGTCTTGGCGCTGGTAGAATTCCATACCAAGTTTATCCTCGACCATGCCGTAGACATCCGTCAGGAAATAGTCTGATTGGTTGTGGCAGGCTCCCCGGGGCGAAGTCGCATAGACCAGGGCCATTCCAGAGGCTCCGCGCGGGTCATGGTAGGCTACTTCCAGCCCATTGACCTGCACCGCCAATTCCTCAGCATCAAAATGCCGCCCTAACCCACGCGCGCCAAGGGCTAGAAGTTCACCGAAACCATCTCGCCGGGCCGTCAATTTCACCAACAGCTCAACAGTCTCCATGTCACCCCATTGTAGGATTAATCCACCCGTTTCCGCCTCTGTAACAATGCCCTGCTCAAACAGTGTAAAGGCTAACCCAAGGGTGTTGCTCAAACTAATCGAATCCATACCATAGCGGTCGCAATATTCACCCATGCGGGTTACGAAGGCCAGATCATCGATCAATAAGTTGGGACCAAAGCCAACAATGGTCTCATATTCGGGTCCTTTACGTTTCTCATCCTCGCCTGAAAGCCTTACCACCCGACCGCAGGCCACCACACAAGCGTGACAAGCACTCACCCCCGTCAAAATCGTTTCCGCCATGGTCGCCCCGGTAACATGATAAGCGCCTTCGAATACGCCATCCTGGTAGTAGCGCTTAGGCATTTCGCCGAGATAATCCATATAATCGGCGACCGCCGCGGTACCCAATTCCCGCGTAGCATTCGTGAAATTGTCATTTCTCAAAACGCGGTTGGTCTCCGAGCGAAGTGTTGGATAGATATCAGATGCAACGGGGATCACCCCATCCCCACGCACAGCGATGGCTTTGAGATTCTTCGACCCCATCACTGCCCCCATCCCTGTTCGACCTGCTACCCGGCCATGATCGGTGAGGATCAATCCATATGGGATTTGGGATTCTCCTGCTGGGCCAATGACAGCCACCCGAGGTTTTCGCTTGGTTTTCAATTCTTGGATGATCATATCCTGGGTTTGGTAAGTTTCCAGTCCCCAAAGGTGCGCTGCATCCCGAACCTCGACCTGCTCATTCTCAACCCAAAGGTATACGGGTTTTTCAGCGCGTCCCGTAATCCAGAGACCGTCGAAGCCGGCTTTGCGCAGTTCCGGACCCCAGAATCCGCCAATATTCGACTCGCCCCAAATACCCGTTGCGGGAGAACGAGCAGCGATGATAAACCGCCCCACCGCCGGACCGGCTGTTCCGGTAAGTGGACCCGTGAGAAATAACAAAGGCGCTTCAGGAGATAGCGGATCGAGATCAGGAGTGAGATCATCGTAAAGCAATCGCGGCGCTAGCGAGGCGCCTCCCAGATAATCTCGAACCCAATCGGAATGAATTTCAAATTGTTCGATAGATTTCGTTGTCAGGTCGATTTTGAGGATGGGTTGCATTGATTCTCCTGCATCTGCGTGCTTCAATGAGATGATTCCTATCTTGACAGTGTCAACTTTCAGACGAAAAGTCCAATTTTGTGTAGTTCTCGCGAAATTGACATTGTCGAACTAGTTTACCAAAAATTGGCAGGTTGGGTATGTGCTGGATATAATAGGACCATGGAGCATTATTGTGAGTGAAAAACCTAATCTAAACAGACGTGATTTTTTAAAAATATCAGGGAGCGCGCTGGCTATCAGCGCGCTGAGTTGTAGCAGGTTTTTGCCAGGATCATCAGAGCAGTCCAATCAAAGAACTGGGATCGAACCCATCGCTGCCGATGATGTCCAGGTGATCCCGATGGATACGCGTCCAAATATCGTGGTCATCATGGTGGATGATCTGGATGCGGGTTTAGGTACCATAGACCATATGCCCAATTTAGATGAGCAGCTCATCAGCCAGGGGTTATCATTCGAGCAGTTTTTTACGCCCACCCCAGTATGCTGCCCATCCCGAGTGACATTCCTCACAGGCCAATATACGCGCAATCATCAGGTGTATATGAACCAGCCCCCCGAGGGCAGCTTCCAGAAGTTCAACTTGCAAAGTGGTGAAGCTTCAACGGTGGCAACCTGGCTAAGCGCGGCTGGGTATCAGACTGGGTTCATGGGCAAATATATGAACCACTATCCCTTTCCCGATAATAAAACCTATGTCCCCCCAGGTTGGACCGAATGGTATAGCCCAGCGAAAGGTAAACCCTATACTGGTTTTGGGTATACCTTGAATGAGAACGGCGCCCTAGTCGAGTATCAAGAAGATCCCAAACACTATTTAACTGATGTGTTGGCCGAAAAGGCCGAAGCCTTCATAAATAGTTCTGTTGAGGGGAGCAATCCCTTTTTCCTCTATCTGACAACCTTTGTCCCCCATGGTCCGTATACTCCAGCTCCACGCCATTCGGAGGATTTCCCAGATATTCAAGCGCCTCGAACGGCGGGATTCAACGAAGACGATGTCAGCGACAAACCCAGCGGCATCCGCTACGATCCGCCGCTGACCGAAGAGGAGATGCTCGACATCGATGATGTTCATCGTCTTCGAGTGCAAAGTATGCAAGCCGTCGACGAAATGATCGAAGAGTTGGTTTCTCTCCTCGAGAAGCTAAACCTACTCGATAACACCTATATCATCTTCACGTCCGATAACGGCTATCACCTGGGGCAGCATCGCATGAAGCCTGGCAAAGCGCACCCCTATGAAGAAGACATTCGCGTGCCTTTTATTATCCGCGGTCCAGGAATTTCTATGGGAGACAAAGTTGCGGATTTCCTCACTGGGAATATCGATTTTGCACCTACTATTGCCGAACTGGCAGGTGTGATACCCCCGGACTTTGTAGACGGGCGCTCCCTGGTGCCCCTGTTTGGGGACGAAAAACCACCGCTCGATGAGTGGAGACAGGCAATGCCTATCGAATTCTATGGGCACGAAGTTGGTGAAAGCGACATCGTCAAACCCTGGTATTTGGGACTGCGCACAAGCGATTATCTTTATGTTGAGTACGAAGAAGATTTCAAAGAATTCTATGATCTGACCAATGATCCCCATCAATTGGAGAATATCGCTGCGGATGTCGATGAAGAATTGATCAGCAAACTCTCGGAATGGCTCAAAGAGGCGTATCCCAGCTCCGGTGAAGAATGCCGCCAACTCGAAAATGAGTTCATCTATCCATAGTTCCGCATTCACCACGATCAACCCAATTTCGGAAAGTGACCGGCAATGGGTATCTACTTTCTTAGACGATCATTGGGGATCTGCGAAGGTTGTCTCCCGAGGTCGGGTCCATTTTGCAGATCAGCTTCCTGGGTTCATCGCCTGGCAGGGAAATGATCCCCGTGGATTGATCACTTATTTCATCGAAGGATTCCAATGTGAAATTATTACGATCAACAGCATAGATGAAGGTAAAGGGATTGGTACTGCGCTTATTCAAGCTGTAAGAGAAATTGCTGAAGTCAGAGGTTGTAAACGGCTGTGGTTGATCACAACCAACGACAATCTATCTGGCCTAGCGTTTTACCAAAAACGAGGTTTTCGACTCGCTGCGCTTCACAAAAATGCTGTAAGTGCATCGAGAAAACTCAAACCCGAGTTACCTCTTTTTAGTCAATCCGGAATAGCGATTAGAGATGAAATCGAATTAGAAATTTGTTTATAGGTATTGAATTGAAAAAATGATATGGACTTCGATCAAAAAACTCAATTCCAAATTGCTTTAGAAGATTTCCGTCGCGCACGTAGGCAGGCTGCTACCAGTGCGATTTTGCGCAGATTTAAGGGTCAGCCGGTAAGTCTGCTGCCTTTTGATCTAGTTATCCAACATATCAAATCGCAGGAGAGTCTTGAACTTGGGCTTCAGTATATTCCATTGGACGCCATCATAGGTAGCGTTGGGCGCTATACAGAATTCACCCGCGATTTCTTGCCGTTGAGTAGTTCTTTGAAAACGCGCTGGGCACGAGTGAAGACAACCTTCAGAGATTTCAAAGATATGCCGCCCATCCAGGTATATCAAATTGGCAAAGTTTACTTCGTTTTGGATGGTAATCATCGTGTCTCGATCGCCAAACAGCGCGGGGCAACGGAGATCAGGGCTTATGTAACTGAAATTAGTTCGTCGATCGAGATCACCCCTGAAACGGATCTTGACAGTGTGATCCTCGCTGCGGAATATGAACAATTTGTAGAGAAAACAGAACTTAAGAAAAAGCTTTACGCTGATTTACGAATTACTTCCCCTGGCCGCTATCAGATCATTGAGAATGAAATCACCCAAATTCAACAACAATATGATGAGCGGGAAGAAGAAATTTCCTTTTCTGAAGCTGCTAGACTCTGGTATCAAAATTACTATCTGCCAGTGCGAGGAATCATCCGAACGCATGATATGCTGCGAGACTTTCCAGATCGAACTGAAACTGATTTATATGTCTGGATTGCGCAACACCAAGAAAAACTGAAGGATAGTTTGGGTTGGGAGATTAACCCAGAAGATGTCGCTATAGATCTGGCTGATCAATTCAGTTCTCGACCTGAGAGGGTTTTTGCCCGCTGGGGAGAACGCATCCGTGAACGATTTACTCTAAGACCAATCGAAGCCGGACCTCGACCTGGGGAGTGGCGTCGGCAATATTTATCCAAAGATCGACACGCTTCTCTCTTCCAGGACATTCTCGTTTCCGTGAGTGGCGATGCCCAAAACTGGCAGGCTCTCCAACAAGCACTGATCATTGCAGAGCGAGAAGATTCAAATCTGCTCGGATTGCATATCGTTTCCAAAAAGAAATTCGTCAACGCTCCAACGGCTCAATCTATCCGGGAACAGTACAATCAGATTTGCATAGATGCAGGAATACCAGGCGAGTTAGCTATTGATGTAGGTGAGGTCACACCTACTATTACCCGGAGAGCCCGCTGGAGCGATCTGGTAGTGCTTCACCTGGCCCACCCTCCTGCCGAGGAGCGGCTCAACCGTCTAGCCCCAGGATTTCACCGCCTGGTTCAACGTTGTCCACGTCCATTGTTGGTTGTTCCCCAATTTAGACCATCTTTAGACAAACTACTCTTGGCATATGACGGCAGCCCCAAAGCTGACGAAGCTCTATTTATAGCTGCTTATCTAGCTGGGAAGTGGCAACTGCCCCTGACTGTGCTGGTGGTTCTTGCAGGAGATGCTTTCCCGAAGAAAGCTATCGCTCGTGCTCGCTGGTATATGAATACTCACAGGGTCATTGGAGATATCCACATTTGTGATGGTAATGTTTCTGAAGCCATTCTAAGGATCGCCGAGGGGGCCGATATCGATCTGATTATTATGGGGGGGTATAGCCATTCACCAATGTTGGAAATCGTCATTGGCAGCGCGGTCAACGATCTACTCAGATCAGCCCAACGCCCAATTCTGATCTGTCGCTAACCAAAAACCGCTCATACTTTGTGCTATCACAGGGTTCTCAGGAATCGCTGGGGGATGGGTCTTTAGGAAATCCCGGGGTGATCCCCCAGATTTAGGGCTGAGTGGGGTGCTCCGCACCCTACTCAGCCCTAAATCTGGGTAGTCCCACGGCGATTCCCATAGACCCTGTGGGATATTCCAAACTGGGGGATCGCCCCTGCAATTCGTGAAAGCGAAACTTGGCCTGAGCTATAAGTTGAGCTATACTACCCGCATGTCAGAAAACCACCTTCGTGTATCGGTCATCATTCCCGCATTTAATGAAGTCCATACCATTGTCGATATAATTAACGAAATTAAGTCATCTTTAGAAAATATTCCTCATGAAATCCTGGTGATTGATGATGGTTCACATGATGAGACTGCCTCACTGGCTGAACAAGCGGGTGCAAGAGTTACTCGCCACCCCTATAACATCGGGAACGGGGCAGCCATAAAAACGGGTATCCGCCATGCTCGTGGTGAGATCTTGGTCATGTTGGATGCTGACGGTCAACATCCACCAGAGGATATTCCTCGCTTGCTTGAAAAGGTTGGTCCATATGATATGGCCGTAGGCGCACGCACCTCCGACTCTGACACAGACATCCACAGAGATTTCGGCAACAAGGTGTACAATCTTTTAGCATCTTACATCAGCGAAACGAAAATCGAAGACCTAACATCCGGCTTTCGAGCGATCAAAGCGGATGTGGCGCGTAGATTTGTATATTTGTTACCAAACCGTTTTTCCTATCCAACAACGATTACACTAGCCACATTGCGATCAGGGCGCAGCCTGATTTACGTACCCGTCAAGGGCAGGCGAAGAACTGGCAAGAGTAATATTCGAGTGCTCCGGGACGGCTTTCGGTTCTTGATTATCATTTTGCGCATCGCTACCATCTACTCTCCGCTAAAAATCTTCATTCCAGCCAGCGCCCTAATGTTCTTAACCGGGTTTGGGTATGGATTATTCAAAGTGATATTTTTGCATACCCGCTACGGTCCAACATCGGCAATGCTGATGACCGTATCTGTTGTCATCTTTATGGTGGGGTTAGTTTCTGAGCAAATTGCTCAACTCCGTTTTGAACGCAGCGAAAATCACCCACTCGATTAACGACTGCTTCAAAAGATCCGAAACAACTGATAATAGTTCAACAAAGTCATGCTCCTACTTGGATTACTCTCCATTTTGCAGATCACGCTACTGCCAGGTTTATTGTTGCTAAAGGCGTTCAAACTCAAATCGGGATTCACTCATAAACTTGTTTTTGCGTTCGCGCTCAGTTTGATTGCCAATCATCTGCTCGTGATTGGTATCACTGCCTTGAGCATAAACATAACCTATGCGTTGTATGCAATTTTTGTGATAGAGATCATTATGTTCATCAAGTTCTATGGCAGATCTCTTTCTAAATCTATTGGATCTATTGCGTCAGCTAAATTCTCGTCGATAACCGAATACCTTCGTTCGCTTCGATTCTTGCAGAAAAATGAATCACTGCATTCATTTTCCCAAATCATCTTCGACATCCTAAGGTTTGCATTTGTAGTGCTGGCGGCATCGAGCATCTGGTGGGCGTTCAGAGTTTGGTTCATCAATCTCGATACAGTATTTGCAGAATGGGACGCGATTGTCTCCTGGAACCGCTGGGCCGTACAATGGTTCTCAGGGGAATTCCCTTCTGGAACCAGTCGATACGCTCAATTGATCCCCACAAATTTCGCAGTTGCATACGCATTTCTCAATGGGGCTCAAATCCAGTTCTTTGCCAAGAGCATTATGCCCTTGTTCAATTTGTTCATCCTGTTGCTTATGTTCGAACTTGGTCTGGAAACTAAGAACTCGGGCTATTTCATTGGTGTTGTGGCAACTCGCTATATCATGAAGAAGTTTCTTGGGCCATACATTGCATCGGGTTATGTCGATGTGGCTCTGGCGTTCTTTACCTTTATCACAATCTACACGTTACTAAAAGCCAAGACCACCTTCAACTCAAATCAACAACTCCAGTATATGAGTATAGGGGCTGTGTTCGCGGCCGGCGCTGCCTTGACCAAGCAGAACGGACTCTATATTCTGGCAATTTTCCCATTTCTATCTTATTGGTTGATCATCAGAAACATCGCAACGCTAAACCGCAGAGAGCAAATCATCCAAATATTGAAGTGGGCAGGTATAAGTCTGGTCATTATTCTGCCTTGGTACCTTTTCAATGAGTACCGTATTTTGGCAGGTTCAAATGAGACCAATATTGCATACCTGGCTATCGAGCGCCACGAAGGCAGGAATATATTTGAGCGCTTATTTCGGGCAATGGGACTTCTGGAAGAATATGTATTCCTTTACCCACTTATTTTGCTATCGCTGCCATTTCTTGAGAGCACAGTTATTTGGATCAGCCTTACGGTCCTCCTTCCTTATTCTCTGATTTGGGCATTCGCTTTTAGTACATTCCCAAGAAATCTTTCCATTGCATTACCACTACTTGGAATGGTGACTGGATTATCCGCGCAAAATGTAGTTAATTTAGGAAAGGGATTTCTCGAAAAAATCAAATTCGACCAAATGAGACTGTTCCTGATGGTCATTATCGCAATGCTTATGATCATTATCGGAAGTTTATTTGTATCGGATGCGATTCTTATCGAGCACCAGGAAGAACAACAAAAAGACATCCTCTTGAGAAGCATTAATCACAAAATCTACGATTATTTCGAAGAAAACGGGCAGTACGAACCCATCATGACCAATTATCCCATACAGTATCTGCCTGGAATGGAAAACCTTCAAATCGATATTGGCAATTTCGGGGACTATAACTTGTACCGATGGGTGATCGATAATCATCCTGAGGCTCGTTTGATGCTCTTTTTTGAGGATCGGGCTGACGAAAGAGTCTTGGGTGAAATTGAAGAGCAATTACAAGCGGGCAATTATGAAATGATATTCCAAGATGGGAAGTATATGTTCATTGAAATCAAGAGATAATCATGACTCAACAGAATTTATACATCAGCGCAGTAAGCGATTTTCGAGAAGCGCGCCGCAAGGCAGCCATGCAAGGGATCATGGCTCGAATAACCGGCGAATCGATAAAGCTGCTCTCTTATGAAGAGGTTCGCCAGAAATTACGTGCCTTAGAAAGCAGCAAGAGAACCTTGCGGGATATCCCTCTGGATGCAATCGTGGGCAGCGTTGGACGCTACACAGATTTTTCACGCAATTTCCTTCCCCTATCAGACAGCGATCAAGATCGGTGGTCTCGCGTAATGGCTGAAACTACAGGTCTAACTGGATTACCCCCAATCGAGGTATACCAGATAGGTGAAGTTTATTTCGTTCTCGATGGGAATCACAGAGTTTCTGTAGCCCGCCAACTTGACTCTACCAATATTCAGGCGTACGTTACTGAAGTTAGAACGCGCATTAGCATCACCCCTGATACCCAACCTGATGAGCTAATCATCAAAGCTGAACAAGTTGATTTTCTTGAGCGAACTCAACTCGATCGTCTGCGCCAGGATACTGACTTCACTGTGACTAACCCTGGCCAGTACCCTATCCTTCTGGAACACATCGAGGTTCACCGCTATTTCATGGGAATCGATGAGCAACGCGATGTCCACTACGATGAGGCGGTTGTACATTGGCACGACGAAGTTTATTGCCCTATCATTCAAATTATCCAAGAGCGCGGCATCCTTAGACATTTTCCAGAACGCACAGAGGCTGATCTCTATTTGTGGATTTCGCGTCATCGCGCCGAATTGGAAGATTCGCTAGGATGGCATCTTGAACCCGAAGCAGTCGTAGCTGATATCGAGATGCGCTTTAGCCCAGAGTTCTCACAAGCATTCGCACGCCTGACTTCGAAAATCTACGATGCCGTAACTCCGGATGCATTAGAATCTGGCCCCCCACCAGGAGCATGGCGGGACGAAGCCTTTCAGCGCCGTAGCGATGGTAAGTTACTTTCGAATATCCTAGTTTCCATCAGCCCAGCAGACACTCACTGGTTGGCCTTAGAGCAAGGCCTGCTCGTTGCTCATCGGGAATCAGGACAAATTCAAGGGTTGCACGTTGTAAAGACGAAGAGTGAAGAAGATTCCAAAGAGACTTTGAAATTGGTCTCAGATTTCGAAAACCGCTGTGACTCAGCGGGGATCCACGGGCATTTAGCAATTGAATCTGGAGCCATTGCTCGGATCATCTGCGACCGCTCCTATTGGACTGATTTGATCGTCACAAAAGTTTCCTATCCCCCAGGCGATCATCCTGTTGCACGTTTCGGATCAGGGCTGCGCACCATGATTCGACGTTGCCCGCGACCCATTCTAGTAGTCCAACAGGGAGTCTCTGACCTGAAGCATGCCCTGCTGGCATACAATGGAACACCGAAAGCCAATGAAGCCCTCTATTTAGCCGCGTATCTTGCAGGGAAATGGAACATTCAGTTGAGTGTGCTGATCATCGAACACGAAGAAACCGAAATTGCCCAAGTATCCAATCTGGCACGGGAATATTTAAGGAAACATGATCTCCAAGCTCAATTCATTCAACATAAATCTGGAGTGCGCAGCGAGATCATTTTACAAACTGCCCAAGATCAGGCTTGTGATTTTATCCTCATGGGAGGGTACAAATCCAGCCCAGTCGTAGAAGTGGTGGTCGGTAGTGTTGTCGATAAAGTTTTGAGGCAAGCAGAAATCCCCTTGCTCATCTGCAGGTAAAAATTCATATTACTCTAGATCTAGTTCCGTCTCTAGAGAACCATAGGTGTTTAGCACTCTAGTATTGTGGAATACTGTTTCCGTGATGGTATCCGGGCGATAAACGTGGATATGCCCATGAAAATGATAGCGGGGTTGAAAAGCGTTCAACAGCCAACGAAATGCTTTGATCCCTCGGTGCGCCCGGTCTGACTTGTCATGGATACCCCAGGGGGGGGCATGAGTTACAAAGACATCCAAATATCGTCCATGACGGATACGATTGAAAAGTAATGCGGGCATTAAAGCAAATACGTGTCGCCACATCTCGGATTGTGTATATTGAAATTGTCCGCTGCGCTTGTAACGTTCACTCCCTTCAATTCCTGCAATTAACAGATTTTTATATCGGATAACCCTGCGGTGTAAATCTATGCCCCCATGAGGATAGGTGCGATTTATTCCTTCTCCATACTCGACAACAGGATCATGATTCCCGCGCACAAAGAACAATGGCCGATTGAGCAAGCTAACGATATATTCCTGATAATAGTAAGGCAAATCTCCACATGCGAGAACGAAATTCACATGTCCATACTTTTCATAGACGTGTGAACTATAGATTATCGGAACGATGACATCGCTGACGGATAAAACCTTCACGGAATAATACCTTTGGAAAATGTAGGGCTCTCAAAGAAAAGCAGAACGCTGACTATTGTATCGCATTCCAGAAATGTGGTCAGAAAAAATATCTGGGTTCTCCAGGAATTGCCGGAGATCTAATTATCGATTTCTCTAAGGAGTGACGGAGAATTTCCGAAATCTGATAACTCCGTAGGCGATCTCCGAGGATCCGAGGGCTTAAACTTGACATGGTTTTCACAATATGCTAGGATGTAACCGGTTACATTCAGTAGGTTGAATTTCTTATGTCTCCGGTCACAATCCGCGATGTCGCTAAACTTGCAAACGTATCCACAGCCACCGTCTCCCGAGTGTTGAACAACACCGGGCCGGTAAGCGAAACGACTCGGAAGATAGTTTTAGATGCCTGTGCTGAATTGAACTTTTCCATCAACCCAATTGCTCGGCGATTATCCCTGGGTCGTACTCATATGATCGCCGTCTTGCTGCCCTATCTGACATTGCCATCCTTAGTAGAACGCTTACGTGGTGTGCAATATGCTTTAGATGACTCAGGATATGATCTAGTGCCCTTTAGTGTGGGTAGCCCTGGAAGAAGGGATCAACGTTTGGCAGACCTCAGCCGCAAATCGCGCGTGGATGGTCTATTGATTATCTCTGTGCCACCCACCGATGAACAAGCAAAAAGGCTTATAGAGGAAGAAATTCCCACCGTTTTGGTAGATGCTTGCCATCCAGATCTACACTGTCTGGTCATCGATGATGTTCGGGGAGGCTATATCGCCACAAAACATCTTATCGACCTGGGTCACCATCGCATTGGTCTGATCACTGACCCCATGGAAAA
>CAYWIC010000006.1:56096-60052 GCA_964458115.1 uncultured Anaerolineales bacterium
GCCATGGGCTTCTCATCTACCCATAATCGCTATCTTGGTTATCAAAATGCACTCAACGAAGCTGGTATTCCGATCCAAACCTATTATCACAAACAGGGCCAACATGGACGAGAAGAAGCGCGTCAAATGGCAATCGAATTGTTGAAATTGCCAGAGCCACCCAGTGCCGTCTTTGTGACAAGCGATACACAAGCCATCGGCGTACTGGATGCCGCACAATTCTTGGGGATACAAGTACCAGAGCAGCTTTCTGTGATTGGATATGATGGTATCCGTGATGCAGAATATCTAAACCTCACAACAGTAGCCCAACCATTATTCGAGTCTGGCTCTATGGGAGCAGAATTATTGCTTGATATCCTCAAAGACCCCCCAAAGGAGGCAATAGAAAATATCATTCCCATAGAACTAGTCATTCGAGGCACAACTACACTCGCAAATTAAATCTTACTTATTTTTTTAAAAATCAATGTAACCGGTTACATTCATGCTAAACACAACAACCAGCCGTCAATATGATTTCCTCGCGATCGGTGAATCACTAATCGACATTATCTCTACAGATGCTGTTGACTCACTCAAAGATGCTGATACATACAGACGTTTTATCGGCGGACAAGCCACCAACCTAACTATGAATATTTCCCGTTTAGGAAAACGCGCTGCCTTAGCAACCTGTCTGGGAGATGATGGATTTGGAAATTTTATCCAACAAGAATTGGTGCAAAGCGGTGTAGATACTACTTTTGTGCAAGTTACCACGAAAGCTCCGACTTCGATTTCAATCATTGCACGAAGTCAAACTACTCCTGATTTCATGATCCTTCGTGGCGCAGATGCATTACTCAGTTCATCACCTGAATTATTAGAGGCGGTAGCGAATAGTCGTATTGTCCATTCTTCTGCATTTGCACTTTCACGAGAATCCGCTCGGAGTACGATTCTCAATGGGTTCAAAGTCGCTCACAAAAATGGCAATTTTATCTCTCTGGATCCAAATTACCACCCATATATTTGGCCAGACATTGCCCGGTTTGTGGATATCCTGAAGGAAGTTTATCAATTTGTGAATATTACGAAACCGTCCCTTGACGACTGTGAGAGGATCTTTGGGTCTGGGAAAATGCCCAGGGAATATGCAGAGTTTTTTCTTGAATGGGGTGCTGAGCATGTTGTCCTGACGATGGGGTCGGAAGGCGTTCTTTTACTCTCTTCCGAGAAGGGTCAGCAGTATCACATTCAACCAAATCAAACCCAGGTGGCCGATGTCACTGGGGCTGGGGATGCTTATTGGGCTGGACTTCTTACATCTCTCATGGATGGCCATCCATTGGTCGAAGCGGCACGAGTTGGTCAGGCATTAGCGGAGATCAAAATCGGGTCTTTTGGCCCCCTTTCCAGCATTCCAGATCTCCAAAGTATTTACCAGCAAGGCCAAGCAATTCCCTTGACATCGATAGAAGATTAGCCTTCGTAAAAAACAAGGGCTATTAAGAAGGAGGTGGTAACTAAATGCCAAATTAGTATCTCGATCAAAATTTTCGAAGTTCTATTCTAAACATGCGTAGGAGAAAAGAAACATGAAAAAGAAAAATTATGCTTGGATATTGGTCAGCTTATTCATTGTGAGCGCATTGCTGCTCTCTGGTTTTGCTCCAATTGAAAAACCTGCTGCTGAGCCAATCGTGCTGACCCTGTGGTACCATGGAGCAGGAAATGACACTGAGCGAGCCCTGGTAATGCAGACCATTGATGACTTCAACGCTTCCCAGGACGAGTACGTCGTTGAGATGACAGACTTCCCCCAGGATAGCTACAATGAGTCTATCGTCGCTGCCGCCCTGGCAGGTGACTTGCCTGACATCATCGACATGGATGGCCCTGTGATGCCCAACTGGGCCTGGTCTGGCTACCTAGCACCCTTAGAACTCTCTGAAGGCGCCGTCGATGGCTTCTTGCCCGGTGCTCTCGGCTATTGGGATGGTGAGCTCTACTCCGTAGGCCTGTGGGATGCCGCCAAGGCCATGTTCGCTCGTCGCTCAGTGCTGGAAGAGAATGACATTCGTGTCCCCACCCTAAAAGAACCCTGGACCCTCGAAGAATTCGATGCTGCTCTGGTTACCCTGCAAGCAACCGGTGACTTCGATTTCGCCCTCGACCTGGGTATGGCCTGGACAGGTGAGTGGTACCCCTATGCCTTCTCCCCCTTCCTGCAGAGCTTCGGCGGCGATATCATCGACCGTTCGACCTACCTGACCGCAGAAGGTGTGCTCAACGGTGATGAAGCCATAGCTTTCGGTGAATGGTGGCAGAGCCTGTTCACACGCGAACTTGTGCCTGGCACTTCGCAAGATGGCGCAGACCGAGATACTGGCTTCATAGATGGTCGCTATGCTCTCCAGTGGAATGGCAACTGGGCCGCACCTCCTGCTCTCGAAGCCTACGGCGACGATATGCTCTACCTGCCTGCGCCTGATTTTGGTAACGGCCCAACCATTGGTGCCGGTTCTTGGCAGTTCGGCGTTTCGGCAACCTCAGAGAACAAAGAAGGCGCCTTTGCATACATCGAGTTCGCCATCCAGGACGAGTACCTGGCAGCCTTCTCGGATGTCATCGGCTTGGTGCCCTCCACCCTCAGCGCAGCAGCTCTCACCGAGAACTACGCCCCCGGTGGACCGTTGGAAATCTTTTTCGAACTCAGTAATGAGCAGGCTCTCATCCGCCCGCCAACGCCCGCTTACCTCTCCGCTGCTCTAACCTTCGAGAAAGCCCTGGCAGACATCGCGAATGGCGCTGACGTCATTACCGCTCTTGATGCCGCTGTCGATGAAATCGACGCTGATATCGAAGCGAATGGCGGATACGGCTTCGGTGAGTAAATCTGTATTTTGTGTATAGGATCGTTCTATACCAATTGAGGCTGTGGGTGGGATTCCAACTCTGCCCACAGCCTTTCATCTCGATCATATGGAGGTAGGTAGATGACCACAGCCAGAAACATTGAGATCTCCTCAAACCATAACCAAAATAATAATTTACGCAAATCTATCGCCCACCGCAGGGAGGTCATTGCCGGATGGTTGATGGCCGCTCCTGCGATCACACTGATCACGGCATTCTTGATCATCCCGTTTATCATGGCCTTCGGCTTTGCTTTCACGAACCAGCGCCTCATCTCACCGAACCCCACCGAATATGTTGGATCACGCAACTTTGCCCGACTGCTTACTGTGCGAACCCTATCCATCGATCCAATCGTTGACGATGTGACCGGTGAGCCAGTGCTGGATGATGAAGGCAATCTCACCTACCCCCGTGTGCGCACGTTCACACGCAATAATCCCGATTACCCAA
The DNA here is from genome assembly GCA_964458115.1 of uncultured Anaerolineales bacterium. GTDB lineage: Bacteria > Chloroflexota > Anaerolineae > Anaerolineales > UBA11858 > NIOZ-UU35. The sequence goes on from CAYWIC010000006.1 coordinate 59,451, forward strand.
AACTCGACGGATTGCAAGAATGGAAATCCTGGGAAAGAGACAATTCGAAATTTGTGTTGCTGGCTGGTGATGCGGTTTTCATGCGCTCGTTGGTAAATACATTTTACTTTGCTCTTATCGTCGTTCCACTGCAGGGCGGATTAGGTTTAGTATTAGCACTGATCATTAACGAGCGAACGGCAGGGGTCAACATTTTCCGCACGATCTATTTTATTCCGGTGGTCCTATCCCTGGTTGTTGTCTCGATTCTCTGGCGGTTCATTTATGATGGGCAAAATGGTCTTTTAAACACTGCGCTGAGTTTCCTAACTTTTGACCACTTCGAAGCAATCGATTGGCTTGGAAATACCAAAACTGCCATGCCGGCAATCATACTGATGTCCACCTGGCAAGGTGTCGGTTTTCAAATGGTGATCTGGTTGGCTGGATTACAGACGATACCATCATCCCTTTATGAAGCTGCGGCCGTCGAAGGGGCAGGCGGCTGGGACCAGTTCAAGTACGTCACATGGCCTGGGCTTTATAACACCATGGTTTTCGTACTGCTGACGGCTTTGGTGCATAAATCCGAAAGGCAGCTATAATAGGCGCAATGATTTTCT
>CAYWIC010000007.1:0-35069 GCA_964458115.1 uncultured Anaerolineales bacterium
GGCGAGATATCAACGAGATTACCGCTATTATCAATTTTGCTACTGGGGGCCTCAAACCAGACCTGACCTTGCTCCTGGATGTAGATGTGGAAATCGGTCTCACACGCCGCCAAAAGGGGGGAGATGTAAATCGGCTGGATATCTTCGAATTGACCTTTCACCAAAATGTACGCGAGGGATACCACCGTTTGGCGAAATCCGAGCCTCACCGTTGGGTGACCATCGACGCTGGGCAGCCGACAGAGCGAGTGCAAAGAGATCTCCGCAAAGTCATTATCGACCGTTTGCAAGAACAGGAATAAGCGGCAGCGATTCATTTTAACTCCAGATTTTGGGATATGGGGCGTACTCTGCACGCCCTATATCCCAAAATCTAAAAGATCATCGGTGGTTATTGGAGAACCATCAAATTTCTCGTGAGAGAAGTTATCGTATAATCTATCGTACCCCAACAGCCATCGAACGCAGGAGGCAAGCTCATGGGGCACGTTTTTATCAGCTACTCCCGTCTGGACAGCGATACAGTCCAACCTGTTGCCGACAAATTAGAAAAGGCCGGACTGGATATTTGGATCGACCGCCAGAATATAAAACCGGGGAAACCCTGGCGTGGGCAGATTGTCAGAGCCATCGACACTGCTGACTCATTTGTTCTCAATCTTTCGCCAAAGTCCGCCGCCTCAGTAAATGTACGCACCGAGCTTGATCTGGTCCAAGAGAACCCAGATCCATTTGTGCTGCCTTTCATGCTAGAGGACACCCCAATCCCTGATGAAATGCGCTATCAACTGGCTGGGATACAGCGGATAGAATACTTCCAAAATCCAGACGTAGGGTATGAACAACTTGAAGAGTCTTTGCTAGCGCGTCAGTCGAAGTGTTTGCAAAAGATCGGTCAAACAGAATCCCATAAAGAGATCGACATCATCATCGATGGTGAAACAGTCCCATCTTTCGATGATGATAAGCAGCAAACGTTATTGGAATTGTTGGCGGAAGTTACTGGAGCCTCACCAGAAGATTTTGATATTTCTCGCATTGAAATCGGTAGTGTGCATTTCTTCATAAAAGCACCCCTTGATATAGCTTACGAGCTAAAAGCGCAAGCCCTCAACGAAGACTCCCGTCTAATCGGTGCTGGTATATCCGCTCTAAGGTTTGTAGGAGATCAGAAATATATCACGCTGCAAGCCCCCACGCGCCTTGCTTTACCCCCTCGAGAAGAAAAACCCACTCGAACACCACGATCGAAAGCAATCAGAGTGCTTTTGGCCATCATAGGAATTGCAGCGATCTTATACGCTGGTATGCGCGTCTTTGATTTTCGGTTTCCTTTCCAAACTCCGACTAGTACACCTACTTGTACTCTTACGAAGACTCTTAAACCAACTCTCACCAACACCCCGTCACCCACGCCTACAAAAACTCAAACACCTTCCCCCACATCGACTCCCGAAGTCGAGATCGAGTTTTGGGCGGATCCCGACAAGATAGTAGCCGGAGATTGCACGACCGTTTCTTGGAAAGTAAAAAATGCCGCCAAAGTCATATTTGGCGGGGAGGAGCAGGAATTCGAACACTATTACGAAGATTGTCTGTGCAAAAGTGAGACCTATACGCTAACTGTGATCCATAAAGGCGGCACAGAGGAAAAACGCAAGGTGAATGTCAATGTGGTTGGTACCTGTGAAGTCGATGGATCAACAGACGACTCTCAATCATCATCGCAAGGGTCTGGTTCACAGCAAGGCTCTGGATCAGGACAAGATACGCAAGGCCCGCCAGCTCCAAAGCAAACTGCGCCGGATAATGGCAGTGATTTAGGGTGCGTTGGCAGTGTCGTTTTGCGCTGGGAAGCCGTCTCTGATCCCAGTGGAATTGACCAATATCAAGTTGAAGTGCAGCGTCATTCTGGAGACAACAATTGGACCAATGCCCCCGGAAGCATTTATACAGGCATCAAAGGCACCAAAAAGGAAATCTCTGTGGATTGTGGTTGGGAATATCGCTGGCGGGTGCGGGCAGTCGACGGAAGTAATAATGTTGGTGATTGGTCAGGCTGGTATCGTTTTATGGTAACACTTACCTAAACTATTCTGCAATTTCATAGATTTGCTTTCAGGTTATCTTGATTTTGATATATGGTTGTGTGGAGCACAACCATATATCAAAATCTAAAATCCTCCTGTGTTAAACTTGGAAAGAAAATGATCTCTTTAGGAGGAGAATCCATTGAAAATACTAAGATTATCTGTATTCCTAGTTACGGTGATTGTCTGCCCTTTGCTGGTTTCTGCTTGCGAGAAAGACCAAGACACGTATTCGGAGGTGGATGTCGCCGTGGCTGTGGCCCTGACGTTGACTGTTTCGGCGTCGGAACACCAGCAGGAGCCTGCTCAGCCCCCTTCTGACATTCCAGAAACATTATTAGAGGAAGCACTGCAACCAATCAGCCCAGAAGAATGCAACATTCTAGCATCAACGATCGGACAGAGTTTGGGAGTTGTCGGTGAGTTGAGCCAGGCATCCATCGAGGATCCATTTAACCAACTCAAAGGTACAGGTTGCCAGAGTCAGTTCGTTGTCAGCAAGGCTGATTTTGAGCATTATGCCATTGTCATCCAGCCTGTGATGAACACTTTGGAAAGCCAGGGCTGGGCAGAAGATCAACTCTATGCCGCTTCGTGGCCGGGCGCCCAACTTCATGGTTTTCGTAAAAATAATGCATTGTGCAAAGTGGGCATCAACCTGTTCGCAGTGGATGAAGCCCTATGCACTGATTCCCCAACCGCCGACACCTGCTGTCCAAGTCTGGAACCAGCGCAATGCCAGTTTACCGTTACCTTGGTCTGTGCTCAGGGCGATTTCCCTGCCCCCGAAATACCAGTGTCTCAGATCGATCCTGTACGCATTGAGTTCACAGCAGGGGGAACATCTACAAAGTTATCTGGGGTGCTGGCATCCGGCAGCGTGGATCATTATGTACTTAGGGCTGAGGCCAAGCAGCAATTAAAAACCATCATCTATCCCCCCGGGGCAGTCAGTGTGGCTGTAATCGGAGCAGATGGAACAGTGCTTAAATCGGACCTAGATAACACATCCGATTGGACGGGGGTGCTACCGGCATCCCAAGATTATTTTATCGATGTGCGTTCGATGATCACGAGCGATACAGAATATACCTTGGATATTTCGATTCCCCCCCTGACGCCTGTCGCCACCGCGGGAGAGATTTCTGGCGGGATTACGTATCCTGGAGAAGGGATTCCAACATTGCACATCGTTGCCTATAACATCGAGTCCAATCTCTGGTATTACATGAAATCCCCCGAGAATTCAGCCTTCTATACCTTGATAGGACTGCCTCCGGGGAAATATCAAGTCGTGGCCTATACCCAAGATGATTTGATTGGTGGCTATGTCAGTGGTGGTGAGCTGCTTGAAGTGACTGTCACTTCTGGCGAAACCACCCAAGGAATCGATCTGGTTTCATGGTACGAACCGGGTTCTGTAGCCTTTCCCCCAGACCCGGTGAGCTGGTAATGATAGAAAAAGGTGGGGATTACATCGTAATCCCCACCTTTTTCTATCTAAATGTCAAAATCCCCACCCAAACCCCCGTCATCCCCTCCTAAATCTGGAATCGCCTTCTCAATATCCTCTGGGCTTTGCCCTTTCTCCAGTCGATCCACGACTTCATCGAATTCTGGGCCAAGCTCTTCCCCCATTTCGCTGCTCATCTTGCGCATCATTCTTCCCAAGGCGCGCGGATCATCCTCCAAGCCTTCTAGGGCAGAGGGATCGGAAAAATCATCAAAGCGTTGATCGTCAGATTTGGCGATCCGCACGCGATTCAGACACCGCTGCACATTCGCGCTCTCACAATGGGGGCAAGTTACTTCACGCTCACCGTATTCTTGATAGGATAAGAATATTTCGAAAGCTCGTTTACAATTCAGACACCGATATTCATACGCTGGCATAAATTTTTTCTCCATGGTTCTCTGGGAAACGCAGTAAGATTATCCAGATTTAGGGAGCTAAATCTGGGGGGAATTCCCTGGCAATTTAATGAGAACCTTTTCCATAACTGTTCAGTTACTTGTCATCCATATTATAATCCGAGCGTTTGGAGATTGTCATGACTCATAATCAGAAGCAAATCGAAAATAACAAACCTGAACCTCTATTGATCGTCATCTCTGGCCCATCTGGTGTGGGCAAGGATACCGTGGTCGATCATATGAAAGCTCACGGTTTGCCATTCCATTTTGTTATTACAGCGACTACTCGCCCGGCGCGTCAGGAAGAAACCCACGGTATTGATTATTTCTTCTTCTCGAAAGACGAGTTTGCGGAGATGATCGAAAATGACGAGTTGCTGGAGTATGCCTTTGTCTATAACGATTACAAAGGCATCCCAAAATCTCAGGTTCGCGAAGCCCTGGCAAGCGGAGCGGATGTGGTTATGCGTTTGGATGTGCAGGGCGCAGCCACCATCCGTGAATTGTGCCCGGAAGCGGTGCTGATCTTTTTGACCACCGAAAATGAAGATGAATTGGTTCGACGTCTCAAAGCCCGCAAGACTGAGAAACAGGACGAGCTGAAATTACGCATCGCCACCGCCCGCAAAGAACTCGAACGTATCGATGAGTTTGATTATCAGGTCATGAATCGAGATGATCGATTAGATGAAACGGTGGATGTCATAAAAGCTATTATTCACGCTGAACATCATCGTGTAGATCAGCGAAAGGTTACCTTGTGAACGATCAAATTCCCCAACCACCCCAACAGGATGCTCAAGACCCTAAGGGCAAGCCTGGTTCTATACCCCGAGGAGGCAGCCTGCCCTCAAGGACTCCCCCAACGCCCTATGTCACCTATACCATCCTGGGGCTAACGATTTTCATTTACCTCTTACAGATAGGTACGGAATATATGCTGGGATTTGACCAGGCCGCGTATTGGGGTCTTAAGGTCAATGAACTCATTGCTGCTGGACAGCTTTGGCGGTTGATCACGCCGGTATTACTGCATGGCTCGATTATCCATATTGGATTCAATATGTACGCCCTTTATCTGTTTGGGCCACGCTTAGAGAACAACTTTGGACATTGGCGCTTTTTGGCGTTATATTTGATCAGCGGCTTTGCTGGAAATGTTTTCTCGATGATGTTCACCCAGGCCCCATCGTTGGGTTCCTCGACGGCCATATTTGGATTGCTGGGAGCCCATGGTATCTTCGTCTACCAAAACCGGGAGTTCTTCGGGCAGCCCGTCACCCGCGCCGCTTTGAGCAGGATCATTCAGGTGGCGGCAATCAACTTGCTCATCGGGTTATCTCCAGGGATTGACAACTGGGGTCATGTTGGCGGTTTGATCGGCGGGACTGTTTTCACTTGGTTCGGAGGCCCATTACTGGGCATCAGCGGAATTCACCCAAACCTTACTGTGACCGATCAGCGCGAAAACGGCGATATTCTTCAGGCCATTGCCATCTCAGGAGGATTCTTCGTATTCCTGGCTGCGGGCGCGCTCTACTTGATGACCCGATAAGCAAATTATGTTAAAAAACAAGAGCGGGTTGGCACCAAGCACCAACCCGCTCTTGTTTTTTTTTCAATTTCTGGAATTTAGAAATCATCTAGATCCCAATCGTCATCGCTTAGAAAATCTTCATCGTCTGGAAAGTCAAACCCAACCTCGATGCTGTCGTCAGGAAAACGCACCCACAAGAGTAGCATCTCCCCCTCATCGGTTTGCAAATTGCGGGCAGCCACAATCGGCACTTCGGCCGGCAAACCTTCCTGTGTACAGTATTCTAATTGAATAGTTTGTTGTTTATCCCAGGCGCGCTGACAGCGTTCAACAAGCTCTTTCCCGTTGAATGTTCTCAAACGCGTTGCAACAACTTCACCCTGAAGTGAGCCCTCTACCAATCCATGAACCCAGATATCTGGAATCAACTCAAAAGTTGGTGATGGTCCTTCAATAATTGTAATCTTATCGTCCATAGATCCTCAAAACAATATCTTTGATGCCGGAATCTTACCACAAAAGAAGCTCTACTTATTATTACGATCAAAGGCTGTGTAGGTTTCTAAAAGGGTCATCATCACGCGATCTGTGAATGCTGAGATGCGCCTGAATAAGTTGCTCCACACATAAGGGGAGTGAACGGAAGCCGACTCATATACTCCATACATAGCATCCAAAAGATTGGAGCGGAAGAAGAGAAAGGCTTGTGCAGCTTCCATGATGCTCAGATCATACCTGCGTGCCCGAACAGCATATTCGTAGCCCAGGGCGCGTGCCTCTGCATCTGCACCTTCGTCATCAGCCGAGGTGAGATATGCACTCAATCCCTGCATCATCGAACGTCCACTAAGACGATACTGGTGACGGGCTTCCTGATCCAATTTTGCATACCAGGATTCTTCCTCCATACGGCCTTCACCAATATGCAAACGCGTGCGCTGTAAGGCCGTTTTTACAACGAGATGAGCTTCGTCAGGTGTGCTGGCCTGGTGGGCTAAGCGCCAGAGTTCAACTTCATCTCTACGAAAACGGCGATGCCCACCTGGAGTACGGTGAACGGGGATGCTCCCTTGATCTGCCCAATTGCGGACCGTGCTGGGATGAACACCCAATTCTTTAGCAATCTCACTCAAACTCATCCATTCAGGAGTCATTGATTTCTCCAAATAAAAAATTTACGCGTCTCCTGCGATCGCAGCACGTTCCACGACTGAAAGATCCTCCGCGCGCTGGCGAAAAGCATTCACGTCAATCTGCCTTAACATGATCAAAGTGATCAACACCATGGCACCCATCAAACCAAAAACCACCATATACCCCAAAATGGAATCATTCGTCACTTGGCGGACCACATCACGAACAGCCCCACCTAATATCGAGCCGATCAGCCTCGAAATCGCGTTAGCCATCCCCCAAGCTCCAATGAACAGCCCCACCTGACCATCGATGGTCATATCCAGCATCAAGGATAAATTCGATACTGTGGATATCCCAGTGCCCAAGCCCAGGAATACCAGACCGGCATAGAATACACTGGATTGCCCAGTGAACCCACTGAGCGTGATCAGTAAGAAACCAGCCACCACAGACCAGCCGCCCCAGGCTGCCAGGGTGCGCTTGTCCATTCGAGTTTCGAGCCAGCCCGTCAGCAACAGTGCGATTAAAACGAATACGCCCCAGATGGACGTGATGCGAGTGGTTTCGGTGACGGTCATGTTGAAGGCTTCACCGGCAAAGGGCTCCAGCAATATATCCTGGCCCAAAATGGCTACCAGCAACAAGATAAGGTACCAGAAAAACCTGCGCGCTTGTGGGTTGCCCATGACACCGCGAGTCATGTGAACCCACGAATAACGCGTTTCCGCATCTGCGACAGACTGGGTTTCTCTCTTTTCAAGCCAAAGCAGACCGATGATGCCGAGAATGAAGGCGGACCCACCAATCCACTGGAATGAGGATACCAAGGCTTGTGGGGTGTAGGGATCGATCATGCGGCTGAGGGCAATTGAAGTCAGGATGATGCTGACGATCATCATGAACCACATCACGGCGATTGTCCTGCCACGTCCATCGGTTCCCGAAATCTCTGTGGCCAGGGATAAATATGAAACCGCGGCCAGGTTGTAGCCCATTCCCCAGGCGCCAAAGGATAGCACGCCTACCAAAATACCAAGCCAGAAATTTTCTACCAGCACGAAGGCCACAAAGGGTGAGAATGACACGCCCAAGACACACAAGATCAAGCCCAAGAGAATGTAGGGAGTTCGCTGCAGGCCAAAGAACCGGTTTCGATCGGAATGCGAGCCGATATAGACCTGGATCGGTGAAATCAAATACGGCAGTGATGCCATCAATGCGACCAAGGTAGCTGATAGGGCCAATTCCTTGATCATTACTCGATTGAGAGTACTATTTATGGGAACCAGGGTCATAGTAATTGCGACATGGACCAGGCCTAGTTGAATGCGCTTTCGAAGCATAAATATTCCTTTTGTATGATTAGTGCCTAAGCTCCCAAAATCTACCAAAACTTATAAAACCTGGCAATGTAGATTCACTCAGTTTTAACAAGGCAGGTGATTAGAATTAGGGTAGAAAAAACGACCATCGAATTTCGATGGTCGCTGCTGGAATGCTATCTTATATACCTAAATATTTGGTTTTCGATCACACTATTGCCTTGCCCAAAGGAACGTTGCCTTCAATATCTGTCTGTGTGGCAATATTTTGAGCGAGTTTCTCATAGTAACCTGCCCGGCGGGTGTCTTCCTTTGAAGTTCTCGATGTGAACAGGTTTGAGTGCGAGGTATGGTACTTTGCGTGGAGGTACTCCAAGGTTTGTTCGTAATAGCTTTCCAGGCTGCCACCCTGAATGATGATTACTTTTGTCATTTAAATCTCCTTGCATTGGTTTAGCCGGGGTGGAACCAGCCAGGCGGAAATTATACACAAAAACTGAATATTTGAAAATTAACGGTTGATTATCAAATTCGATAGTTATGGTCTCGATCGAACAATGAATGCTTTTCTAGAAAGGGGATATTTGGAAAAAATCATCCATTTGGGTTTAATTTTTTTTGGGAGTCTCTGGGAATTCCCGTGGTGAACTCCAGATTTGGGGATATGGGGCGTGCTCCACATGCCCCATATCCCCAAATCTAGCACCTTCCAGGGCGGTTCCTTGAGAGCCGATTTTGGAAGCACTATTTATAGATCCTCCCATGCTATAATCTTCCAGACCATAAGATAATGGCATGAAGCGACGACAAATATGAACTTCTTAATCACCGGTGTGGCTGGCTTTTTAGGATCAGCATTGGCAAATCACTTGGCTCACGACGGCCACCAAGTGCGCGGCCTCGATGACCTTTCCAAGGGAGATCCTGAAGTGCTGGATAAAAGCGTTCACTTTACGCGTGGAGATGTCAATGATCGACCCAAACTGTGGACTCTGCTCCAGGATGTGGATTGTGTTTACCATCTTGCCGCCCGAGTATCAGTCCCTGAGTCGGTTCTCTATCCACGTGAGTATAACGCTGTCAATGTTGGCGGGACTGTCAGCCTGATGGAAGCCATGCGCGATGTGGGTGTTCGTCGGGTGGTGTTCATCTCTTCTGGAGCGATCTATGGAGAGCAGTCTGAACAGCCCTTGCATGAAAACTTGCCACCTAATCCTGACTCTCCGTATGCCGTATCCAAATTGTCGTCTGAATTCTATGTGCGCACTGTTGGGCAGCTTTGGGGGATTGAGACTGTTAGCTTACGCGTCTTCAATGCCTACGGCCCAGGTCAACACTTGCCGCCGTCTCACCCGCCGGTCATACCGAATTTCTTGCGCCAGGCAGTGCGTGATGGCAGCGTTGTTATCCACAGTGATGGTGGGCAAACCAGGGATTATGTGTATATCGATGATGTTATCCGGGCTATGATCGCCGCTTCGACGGCGCCATCCATCGATGGGCAAGTGATCAATGTGGGTAGCGGCACAGAAATCAGCGTGCGAGGCTTGGGCCGCTTGGTTATCGATTTGGTCAATAGTCAGGCAGAGACCATATTCAACCCACGTTCCAACTCGGGGGTTGCCCGCATGTGCGCAGATCTGTCCCTGGCGAATGAGAAACTGGGGTATCAACCCCAGATCACTTTGGAAGAGGGTCTGCGTCTGACCATCGCAAAAGATTCTCGCTTCAGAGAAGAATAGCCAAAATCCAGCGTCACTAAAAAGTGCCTTTGGGGGTTAATTACGGTGTTAGTAATGAGATGCATTCTCAGCTTACATTTACATGATCGACAATTGATGATTGGAGAGCGAGTGCTGAAGAATCAAGTCCTCGTCAATCAACAATCTTATCCCTGGAGGAACAATGAAACTACTTGAAGGAAAAACAGCCCTGATCTTTGGACTGGCAAATAAGCGTTCCATTGCATGGGGCATCGCCCAAGCATTCTATCAGCACGGCGCGCAGTTGGGATTCAGCTATGCCGGCGAGGCGCTGGAGCGACGTGTAAAACCATTGGCTGAGTCTGTTGGCGTGAGCTTTGTGGAATCTTGCGATGTCTCTAAAGATGAAGAGATTGAGCAGGTTGCTGCCAAGGCCCAAGAAGTTTTTGGTGAGATCGATATTCTAGTGCACTCCATTGGGTTTGCCAATCGCGACGAGTTACAGGGCCCGTACTACAACACCAGCCGGGCGGGCTTCCAATTGGCCATGGATATCAGCGTCTACTCCTTTACCGCTCTGGTAAAAGCTTTTCAGCCGATGATGCGTTCAGGTGGTGCCATGCTGACCCTGACTTATTACGGCGGCGATAAGGTTGCCCCAAATTACAATGTTATGGGTGTGGCCAAGGCCGCCCTGGAAGCCTCCACTCGCTATTTGGCGTACGACTTTGGGCCGCAAAATGTGCGAGTCAATGCCATCTCAGCTGGGCCCATCCGCACCCTGGCGGCGGCTGGCGTTTCGGGATTCAAGTCCATGTACAAACAATTCACCGATTATGCTCCCATGCAGCAGGAGATCACCATCGAAGATGTGGGCAATACAGCCGTGTACCTGTGCTCAAACCTGGCTGCTAAAACCACCGGCGAGATTGTCTTTGTAGACTCGGGATACAACATATTAGCGGTGCCAGCGCCGCGCGAATAGTTTAGGTTGAGTTTACATAAAGAAATTCCCAAAGGGATCTCTAGGAATTGCCAAGGTGATTCCCCAGATTTAGGGATGAGTGGGGTCTACGCACCCCACTCATCCCTAAATCTGGATTGTCCCACGACGTTTCTCAGCAAATGAAATTTCTAGGCTGGTGATATAATTCGTCGAGAATCTCAAATCACTCTTTTCCCACTCACGGAGGGTCATTCCAGATGCAGATTTTCTTGATTTTCTCACTTGTTATCGCCGTCCTGGCAACAGTTTTCGCGGTTCAGAATGCACAACCCGCTACAGTCAGTTTTCTGATTTGGGAATTCGAGCAATCCTTGGCCTTGATCCTGTTGATGTCACTCTTAGCTGGGGTTCTAATCAGCTTGTTTGCATCCATGCCTTCCCGCGTCAAGAACAGGCTAACCATAAACAGCCTCAATAAGAAACTTGCTCAAGCAGAATCCACGGTCAAGCAACAAGAAGAGCAAGAAGAAACCGAACCCCCAAAAGAACCGGCTGAAGCCACTCCGCCAGAAAACCAATAAAGCCATACCAATAATTTTATCTACAAACAGCGGGGCGACAGGGAACCATCCTGCCTCGCATCGTGGTAAACTTCCCTCATCATGTTCAAACGAAGAGATGAAATTCCTGAAACGGCTAGTCTTCCCGCGCCCACGACCCGGGTAACTTCTGTATTGGGGAGTGGTATCGCCTGGAAAGGTGCCATCAATGGCAGCGGAGGTGTACGCGTTGAGGGTGCATTCGATGGGGATATCAACCTGCGCGGTATGTTGGTGGTGGGTCAGACTGGACGGGTAACTTGCGATCACGTGCGTGCCAATGTCGTCATCGTCGCCGGCGCGCTGCGTGGCGATATCACCGCTGAAAAGATCGAGATCCGCAGCACAGGCCGAGTGTGGGGAGATGTGGTCACCGCGGCCTTTGCCACTGAGGAGGGGGCTTTCTTACGCGGTCAGATCCGTATGGAGGAGAGCATCGAGCTGGATTTGCCCGCCGAAGGGGAAGAAGATTCTCAAGCCGAACCTGCTGAGGAAGCTGAAGCAGACTCAGATACTGAATCACAAGCAAATACTAAAGACGATTGAAAAACGGTTGGTTTCTCCCCTTTGGGCTGATATTATTTTTAGGGATGGCTGCCTGCAATGTACAGGGTGTCCCCAGCCAGCCTCCAGTTGATTCAGCGACCCCAACGAAAACTTCATCCCTCACGGCGATCGCCCCCAGCATACCATCTGCTTCAGCAACTGCCTTTCCAACTCAAAAGGCAAGCGCACTATCAGCCACGTCTACCGCGACGATCACGCACACTCCTTTACCATTGATTTGCTGGAACGAAGGCGGGCGCATTGAGATTCAACAACTCCTAACCGAAACTCTCTCTGACCCCCTAAATTTTCGCATTTACCTGCCGCCATGCTATGATGTGCAGACCACCAGGGGATATCCCAGTCTTTATCTCTTGCATGGGCAAACTTTCACTGATGATCAATGGGATCGTTTGGGCATCGATGAAACTGCGGACCGATTGATCGGAACTGGGGAGCTACCGCCCTTCATCATCGTTATGCCTCGCGAAGAGGACATGTACTCTCGGCCACCGGAGAATCTTTTCGGTGAGACCATCGTAAAAGAGCTCATCCCATACATCGATCAAACCTTCCGTACCAATGATCAACGCGCCTACCGGTCTATTGGAGGGATCTCGCGAGGGGGAAATTGGGCCATTCACCTGGGCCTATCCTTCTGGGAAGTTTTCGGAGCTATTGGAGCGCATAGCACGCCTACCTTTGCAACAGATGGACCGCAGCGTATTCGAGAATTTCTCTCGGCTATCCCTGATGACAAAATGCCGCGCATCTATTTGGATACCGGCGTTGACGATGGATGGAATTCCTATACCTTCGATCTCGAAGCCCTTTTAACAGAGCAGAATATTCCTCATGAATGGTTTCTCTTCCAGGGAACCCATGACGAAGAATACTGGGGGTACCACATCGAGGAGTACTTGCGTTGGTATGCACATGATTGGTAACGGGTGCTGATCCGAAATCTGGATAGTCCCACGGCGTTTCCCAGAGAGCCCTGAGCGGTTCTAATTTATCAGTTTCGTGGAGTGATATAATCACTCCATGGCCCTTACCCTAGAGCTAGTCGAACACATCGCTGAACTTGCCCGTCTGGATCTCACCGAAGAGGAAAAGACTCGGTATCAAGAGCAGTTATCAGCCATCCTGGCGTATTTCCAAGAACTCCAGCGGATAGATACTGAAGATATTTCACCAACGTCTGGAATGCAGTCGGGGATGAGTATGCTGCGTCCTGATGAAACTACCAACGGCTTGGGCATCGAGGAAGTACTCAGCAATGCCCCAGATCCTAAAGACCGGCAGTTCCGGGTGCCGCCCATTTTCGATTGAAGCGCATGTCTAAGCTAACGGATCTCAAGCTAACCGAGGTTGTCCAAACGCTCACCGTTGGTGAGATTTCTAGCCGCGAGCTAACCCAGGCATACCTGGACCGCATTGATCGTCTGGAACCTGAGCTGCACACATTCATCACATTGGATCAAGAAAGCGCGCTCGCCCAAGCAGATCTGGCTGATAAGCAACGGCGAGAAAGCGAGGCTGCTACACCACTCTTGGGCGTGCCGATTGCGATCAAAGATGTCCTGGCGGTGAAGGGGATCCGTGCGACTGCGGGATCGAAGATCCTAGAAAGCTTTGTGCCGCCTTATGATGCCACTGTGGTTCAACGCTTGCGCCAGGCCGGCATGATCGTCTTGGGTAAAACCAACACGGATGAATTTGCCATGGGCTCGTCAACAGAGAATTCCGCCTATGGGGTCACGCACAACCCCTGGGACAAACGTAGAGTCCCAGGCGGCTCTAGTGGGGGCAGTGCGGCAGCCGTTGCAGCCCATCTGGCTCCTATCGCGCTGGGCACAGATACTGGCGGGAGCGTGCGCCAGCCGGCTTCCTTCTGTGGAGTGACGGGCATTAAACCTACCTATGGGCGCGTTTCCCGCTATGGATTGATCGCCTACGGCTCATCGCTGGATTCAGTCGGAGTTTTGGGGAGGGATGTGGAAGATATCGCCTTGATCTATAACACGATCAACGGGTATGATCAGCGGGATGCCACCAGCTCGCGCAAACTCCAAGATAAGATTCAACTCAATGGAAACAACAGCCTGCAGAACGTGCGCGTGGGCGTCCCTGCTGAATATTTTCAAGCTGGCCTTCAAGCCGAGGTCGAAGCTCAGGTGCGCGAGGCCATCCAGGTGCTGGAATCTCAGGGAGCTGAAATCTGCAGCATCCACTTACCTCATACGCAATACGCCGTCCCAGTATATTATTTGATCGCCCCGGCAGAAGCTTCTGCGAACCTGGCGCGTTTTGACGGGCTTCGTTACGGCCCGCGCCTCGAGGGAGAAAATTTGCGAGAAATCTACACCCACACCCGTGGCGAACTCTTTGGGCGCGAAACTAAACGTCGCATCATGTTGGGGACGTATGCGCTCTCAGCTGGGTATCAGGATGCTTATTACGGTAAAGCGCAGAAGGTGCGCACACTAATCCAGCGTGATTTTGAGCAGGCGTTTGAAAAAGTGGATGTGATTGCTGCGCCTGTTGCCCCAACGACGGCGTTCGAAATTGGAGCGCATCGCGGCGACCCTTTATCGATGTACTTGGAAGACATTTATACCTTGCCAGCAAACTTGGCAGGAGTACCGGGGATCGCCTTCCCAGTGGGCTTCGACTCCCAAGGGCTGCCCGTGGGTATGCAACTGATCGGACCTCATTTCCAAGAAAAGTTGTTGATGAATGCGGCTTATTGCTTCCAGCGCGCAACCGATTGGCACACCCTACAACCAGATTTATAACTGCCACGCAGCACACCTGTTTGAAAGAGTGTCTTCAAAAAGGGTGTGCCAACTTCTTCCTTGATCTGTGAAGGAACAAAAAACTAATCTATGCTGAGACGAAAAAAAGCTCGCCAGACTGGACCTCTGGAAGCTGCTGAAGAAACCTCCCAGCTTTATCGCGTCTTGGCGCGCGCTAACCAGATTGCCAGCACGACTGAACTGGATGAGCTTTTGCGCGAAATGCTCGACCTGATTATCACAGTGTGCGGTGCAACTACCGGCACCATGTACTTGCTAGATAAGGAAACCTATGAGCTCATTTTTCAGGTTGTACGCAGCGATAAGGCCGATACCTCGCTCATTGGTAAGCGCATTAGCGCAGATAAAGGAGTAGTCGGCGAGACAATCCGCAGCAGAATTGCGATCGTTGTCAAAGACCTGGCAAACGACCCGCGCTGGTATGGCCCAGTGGGTGATGGCGGAACTCATCTGACCAATGCGATTGCTTTCCCACTTTTATTGCGCGGTGATCCCATCGGAGCGGTGCAGGTTTTCAATTACACGCATGCTCCGCTCCAGCTGATGCAATTCCTGGGCAACCGCATGACCTCGGAATATGAAAAGGCGATGCTGCTTCAAAAGAGCGAAGAGCACAGCCAACGCTTGCAGGTTTTGATCAGCTTGATCGCCCAAATAAGCACCACACTGGACCGCGACCAGATCCTCAGCCTGATTATCGATAAGGCGCGTGGCCTGCTGAATGCCGAGGCCAGTTCGTTATTCCTCCTTGATGAAGAGAATGACCAATTGATCTTGCATCTTTCCAAAGATGTACATAAGACCACTCTGCCGCCACTCCGCATTCCTGCCGATACAGGCATCATTGGTCATGTGGTTAAAACAGGTGAAGTCGTCAGCATCAGGAACGTAAACGAGGATCGACGACATTACAAGGGAATAGACAATGTCAGCGGGGTGACCACAGAATCTCTGCTAGCGGTACCATTAAAGATTCCCAATGTTGTCTTAGGGATGGAGCGCGGCACCGCTGAAGGTCAAATCATCGGCGGGGTTGAGGCTGTTAATAAGATCGATGGGTATTTCGATGAGCACGATATTCAATTGTTGAGCACCCTGGCTGAACAAGCTGCGACAGTGCTGCACATTGCTCAACTCTACACAGATGCCGATGAACTGTTTTTAAATACAATCAGAGCCTTGGTCGCTGCTATCGATGCCAAAGACCCCTATACCGTAGGCCACTCCCAACGTGTGAGTGATTTCAGCGTCACCATTGCTGAACAACTTGACCTATCCCCCGAGGCTCGCCATTGCATACGTATTGGCGCGCTATTACACGATATTGGTAAGATCGGTATCCCGGATACAATACTAGCCAAGCCTGAGCGTCTCACCCCTGCAGAATATACGATCGTGAAGAAACACCCCACAATTGGTGCCAATATCATCAAAGAGGTGCGCTTGCTGCAAGAAGAGCTTCCAGCGCTTTCACAGCATCACGAGCATATGGATGGAAACGGGTATCCCAAAGGATTAAAAGGGGATCAGATTTCACCTATTGCCCGCATTGTGGCCGTAGCGGATGTCTTCGACGCGATCACGTCCGAGCGGCCATATCGCGCTGCCATTGATTCTGCAACGGCTTTGCAGATACTCCGCCAGGAAGCAGGTACCCATTTAGATGAGCAATATGTAGATGCTTTTATTGAAGCCTATGCAAATGGCAAGATTCAACCCCAGAACCAATAATCACACGAAGCTGCAGGATGATCGTTCCCTGTAATTTGGGCTGGTTCGCATGCCCTGGGGGGAAACCCATCCCCATCATCACAGTAGAGAGGACTCAAAGTGTTCAAATCAATACCGAATTATGCCCAAGATTTTTTGGAATGGTCTTGGGATCAATATCAGCCCTTGGTTGATGATCTGCTCGAGCGGAAATTGAAGAAGGAAAATGTTGACCAGTATCTCGGTGATTGGTCACGGTTGCTGGAGTTTTGGAGCGAGACGCAAGCCAGGTATTATATTGATACCGCAATGGATACCACCGATGAAGCCGCCCAAAATCGCTTGGAAACCTTCTTGGAAAATGTATTTTCGCAATCGAAAGCTGCCGACCAAAAGATAAAAGAGAAATTCTTGGCCAGCGGATTGGAGCCAACCGGATTTGAAATCCCTTTACGCAACTTGCGTGCCCAAGCAGACCTCTTCCGAGAAGCTAACCTGGAGTTATTGGCAAAAGAGAAAAAACTGAGTCTGGAATATGACAAACTCATCGGTGCTCAAACCGTCATGTGGCAGGGCGAAGAAAAAACCATCCCCCAGCTACGCCCGATTTACCAGGACTCTGACCGGGCTGTGCGTGAAAAAGCCTGGAAATTAGCCAGTGAGCGTCAGCTGGAAGATCGCGAGGCGATCAATCACCTGTGGGGGAAATTTATGCCTCTCCGCATGAAGATCTCTGCTAACGCCGGCTTACCTGATTATCGAGCCTATCGTTGGAGTGATTTGTTGCGGTTTGCTTACTCACCTGATGACTGTGTGACCTTCCAGCGCGCCATCGCAGAGGTTGTTGTACCAGCCGCTGAGCGTGTATATCAGCGCCGTCAGGAGCGCCTGGGTGTTGACACTCTGCGTCCCTGGGACCTACTCGTGGACCCGCTGAACCGTGAACCGTTACGTCCCTTTGAAGATGTTTCCCAATTAGAAGAAATCGCCGGGGTGATCTTCCAAAAGGTAGACCCTCAATTAGGAGGATATTTCGCCCTCATGCGGCGCGAAGGATTGCTCGATACGGTTAATCGCAAAGGCAAAGCGCCTGGCGCTTTCTGCTATCCTCTCATGGCGACTCGCAAGCCCTTCTTATTCCAGAATTCGGTGGGATTGCATGAGGATGTTCAGACCATCTTGCATGAAGCCGGGCACGCCTTCCATGTTTTCGAGTCGGCCGATCTACCTTACTATCAGCAATCAGAAGTGTCCATGGAATTTGCCGAAGTTGCCAGCATGGCCATGGAGCTATTGGCCGCTCCATATCTCACCCTAGACCAAGGAGGATTCTATACAGCGCAAGATGCAGCCCGGGCGCGTATCGAACACTTGGAGGAAAATCTCACATTCTGGCCTTACATGGCCGTCGTGGATGCTTTCCAGCACTGGGTCTATGAAAACCCCGAAACTGCCACCGTCCCAGCCAATTGCGACGCGCAATGGGCAGATTTGTGGGATCGTTTCATGAAGGGCATTGATTATACAGGACTCGAAGATTCAAGAATCACTGGCTGGCAGCGGAAATTACACATTCACCAAGAGCCATTCTATTACATCGAATACGGCCTGGCCCAGCTAGGCGCGGTGCAGATTTGGGCGAATGCCCATATGGATCAAGCTCAGGCCGTGGTCGCTTATCGAGAGGCTCTCAAACTAGGCAGCACGGTAACCTTGCCTGAGTTATACACCACTGCAGGCGCCAATTTCGCCTTCGATGCCGAAACCCTACGCGCAGCGGTCCATCGAATGGAGAACACGATTCAGGAGCTAGAGATTTTCTAAGTCAAGCCATGTGCAAGTTTATCGATAGGATCGTTATTCTGAGCCCCCAGTAGGGGCGAAGAATCTCAGAAAACTTTGGCAAAATCCTTCTATGGCCCATCGTAAGCGTGTCAAGCAAGGCGGCCCGTACCCGGTGCGCTCGGGTTATTGCGATAAAGAGCCGTAATCTATCTTGATCGGCTCATCTCCTGTCTCGATGATCGTACGGGTTTTTTCAAGGAAAGCGCGATCCTCCTCGGCCAGGTTCTGCAGGTCAAGAATTTGATGGCAGAATGAGTACAGGATAATCCGCTGTAAGAAAAGGAAATCTGGGATGCGTTCCAACCAGTCCACAGAAATGGGCCGCACTCGCCGGTATCCCCTGACCAAGTGCTCAATAAATTTCTGATTGAATGCCTCCAGGTTTTCCCCTTCGTAGCTGGCACCTGCGTAATATAGTGAGACTGCTAAATCCTTGACGAACCAGCCGTACTCCGAACTGTCGAAATCGTAGACAGTGATTTGGCCTCCTTCCACGTTGAAGTTCCATTGGGTCAGGTCCGCGTGAGTCAGGCCGTATACTTCGGAAGATCTTGGAAGGTTGTTCAATTTATCAAGATGCGCATAGGCAATTTTCTGGAGCTGTGTTTGATCCCTGGGGATGAATTTCTCTAGTTCTAAGACATCATATGCATGCCATTGGGGGCGTTGAATCTCTAAAATGGGTGCGTTGTGTTGGGCGTGATTATGGATTTTCGCTATGACGCTGCCCCACTGCTCAAAAAGAGCACTTTTCCAGTATTTTGCCTTCATCTCAGGATCATCATCAAGAAGCACACCGGGCGCGTAAGCGAACAATGCCGCTGTGAAGTATGTATCACTTGCAGCGTGTGGAATGATTTCTAAGAATCTGTCGTGTTGCGATCGCAAAGCAGGAGCCACGGGGATTCCATGGGATGCCATGTCATTGATCCAGGCTACTTCCCCACGAATATGCTGCTTCGGACGGTGAAGATTGTGGGTTAGCCTCAAAATACGCTGCTCACCTTCGGCCTCACAAACGTATACAAAATTCTCGAAGCCTTCTAATTCGACCAGGGAGTTAATCTCAATTCCATATCGACGAGCGGCTTCCAATTTGATTTCGTTACTGTAAACTTTCTTAGTTGCGTTCAGCATTTTTTTGAATTATCCTTTAGAACTTCTTTACCCAGTGGTGTCCAGGAAAGCCTAACTCAAATCCAATCGAAAGATAAAACTCCTGGTCGGAGCCAACGAATATTCGTTCTGCGCCCAATTTGCCTACCCGGTAGATGGCTTCTAAGACCGCCGCGCGAGCGAAACCCTTGCGGCGGTGTTCTGGTACCGTACCGACGGGTTCAAGGCAGGCAAATCTGTTCACCTCATCCCACCAGGCAAGGCAGAAGGCGACATATTCGCCATCTGGCGCGCTGACGTAGATATCCAGGTCAGGCCGGTAGTCGGACGCAGCTTGCAGTCCTTCGTAAGAAATGTGGCTGGGCCAATCTTTAGGTTCAGGGTGATTGAAGGCCAGGCCGAAGGCTTTGCGGCGGTAGTCGATGTCACTTCCTTTATCCGCCATGGATCGGATGCGATAACCCTTGGGTAGATTTGGCACAGGGATTTCACCATCTACGCGGTAGACGGAGTCCCAAAGGGTGTACTTTTCATGACGTTGATAGCCGCGCTCCTTAACTGCAAGGATCAAAGCTTCATCATAATCATAGATCGGGATGTAAACTCTATTTCGCTCGTGGTCGCGGAGATGTTCTTCGGCATAGCTCAACAATTCGGGTACGATAAAGTTGTACTCTGGGTGGCGCTGTAAAAAGGCCTCTCCCCAGCCGGAGTGAGATTTGTCGGCATGCTCGATATTAACAACGGCGATGAT
The DNA here is from genome assembly GCA_964458115.1 of uncultured Anaerolineales bacterium. Lineage (GTDB taxonomy): Bacteria > Chloroflexota > Anaerolineae > Anaerolineales > UBA11858 > NIOZ-UU35. Next base: position 20,039 of record CAYWIC010000007.1, read on the forward strand.
CTCCCCAGCTTCGTTTACCCAAACCCCAATGATCTCATTCCACAACTTCACTGCTTCATCGACAGCTTGAAGGTCAGGATCGCCATCACCTTCCGTCACCAACATCGGGGTGATGAAATGGCGAGCGTAATTCCAACGTTCCAATTTCCAGTTGAGTGGTTTCTTGGTTAGTGAGAAAGAATTCACCAGGAAATCGCGGATGCGGGTGAAGTCTTGATTAGGGTTGTAATCACGTAATATTGCTTTCATTTTATTGCTCTCCTCGACGAGGGACGGAAGACGGGATACAGAATAAATCTGCCTTAGGTCCTCCGTCCCCAATCATTTCATCGCTCTTCAAAAAAACGCAGTAGACTATCTCCCGACTCATTCCGCCAATCCTCGTGTTCTTTAGCTCGCGCTGGGTCACTTTTGATGAAGGCTGTTCCCCAAAGTGTGAAATCAGCGAAGCGAGTGGCGATGAAGGTGTCCAGATATTTGAGTTGATCACCTGTCAAAGAGTTACTCTCAAAATACCCATCCAAAAAGACATCGCTGAACCAGTCCATTTCAGGGTTCCACATCCATTGGGAGAGAGTGATACCAATATCATAGAGATAGTACCCAAAACCGCAATCTTCAAAGTCGATGATGCGCGGCTCCCCAGTTTTGAAGAGTACATTTTCCAGATACATGTCGGTATGAACCATACCGTAGACCTGAGAACCTTTCCCCAGGGCTTGCATCGTTGCTTTGGTTTCAGCAGAGATTACCTTGAAGGGTTCCTGGTATTCATCGGGCATCGCGGCGATCAGTTCGTCAACTGGCGTACGCAAAACCCCATTACCTAATATTCCATCCCAATCCCAGTGAAAACGTTTGTAGCCTTCGGGTGGCGTCCAGGTTGTAGCGAATTTGTGCAGCTTTCCCACAAGTCGACCCCATGCCAGGGCATGGGATGGGCGCAAGCTTTTAGCGGATAGCTGCTGCCCCGCGACCCAGTGCATCAACGAGACGACCTTGCCATCCGGTATCCCGGGTGTTGTGATGGTGGTTAGCAATCTTCCATCCAGGGTAGGAACCGGTACGGGCACGGGCAATCCAGCTTCATTCTGCAGGGCCGATAACCAAATCAGCTCCGCTTCGGTAGCTTCTGGATTGTTCATGGATAGAATGCGCAGGTTATAGCGGTTGGGGACATACGTGGTGTTGTTCTGGTCTTTTGCCTCCCCCGGCACATCCACCCGGAAGATGACGTTGCCTTCATAGTGCTGGAAGGTTAATTTTGCGTCTGAAATTCCGTATTCTATCAGGGCAATTTCAGCAAGTTTCCGCAATCGGCGCAGTTGGCCGAGGCGGGTGAGTTCATTGAATGGTTTCATAGTTGTTTTCCTTTGATAACCGCATAGTTACCTCGTGAGATTCACGTAGGAATATATGGGGGTTGGCAAAGCCATCCCCCATATATTCCTACAGAAACTCCTTCTTGGTACTTATCAGCGGTCTAATTGCTAGGTTCAAGATAAAAATTCAAGCTTTTTCTGTGCGCCCTGGCTATCTCACCACTAAAACAAAAAGCCACGGCGCTTGGTGCACCGTGGCCTTGATGTATTGAGTGTGTGTATTTTCAGCAATCAGTCTGAAAGGGTCCCCAGCACGTTAGTGCTGGGGTGGCGAAACGGCGATTTGAATACGCCATTTCGCTCAAGACCGGAGGTGCAAGCCAGTAACCCGAAAAAGAACTGTCACCGTTGTGGCAATTTGCGAGCTTGATGGAGAGAAAGCAAAGCAAGTATTGAGAGCTTTCAACCGTCAAGCTGTTCTTTTCGGTTGTCGGGCGCATTAGGATGCCTCCGTGTCTAAAAAGCGGAGATGAGTGTACCGCGAGATATAGGGAGGGTCAAGGCGATTGTGAATTTTTATGCGATTTCACCTGGCTTCCCTAAATACGCCAGAGTTGATGCTCCCGTGCGGATGCCATTGATGAAGCAATCCAATTTCAAGTTTTCGTTGGGAGCGTGGTTGGCTTCGTCGGCGTTGCCATAAGGGATCACGAAAGCGGGCAATTCAAGGATTTTTGTGAAGACATAATTTGGCAGGCTGCCACCAGCACTGGGGATCTCAATGGGTTCTACTCCCTGCGCATCTTGAATAGCTTGTCTGAGAGGTTCGGCATAGGGAGAATCCAGCGGCGTTTTCGAGGGTAGCATACCGTCCAAGGGAATGAACTCCACATTAGGGGCAACGCGCTCGATGTGGGCGGCCACCTTGGCAAGGACTTCATCAGGAGTTTGGGCTTCCACCAGGCGGATATCGCACTTGACCACCGCTTTATGAGGCAGCACCGTCTTTGATCCCGGACCGCCGTAGCCGCTGTGGAATCCATTGATCGTGAACGTCGAATGGAACATCAAGCGGTCGTAAAACGGCCGCTCCAGGGGTTGATCCAATTGCTGCATGCCTAACTCTGCCTTGAATTCTTCCAGATCCAGGGGTAGGCGAGCCACAGCCTCCTTCTCCAGTGCCGTCGGGGGGATGATGTTGTCATGAATCCCCTCGATAGTGATTTCCCCATGTTCATTCTTCATGCTGGCTAGCAGGTGGATCAACTGCCAGATGGGGTTTGGTACCACCCCACCATAATTACCAGAATGCACATCGCGGTTGGCGCCGCGCGCTCTCAATTCAAACGAGGCGATACCACGCACACCGTATTCCAATAAGGGTGTGCCTGATTCGTGCAAAGTGCCATCGGCGGTGATTACTAGGTCTGCTTCTAACAAATCCCCGTGCTGACGCACAAACTCAGCAATATGGGGGCTGCCAATCTCCTCTTCGCCTTCCAGCAAGAAAAGTACATTGCAAGGCAGGGTTCCATGTACGGCAAGATGAGATTCAATCGCCAGCATCTGGGCGAAATGTTGCCCCTTGTTATCGCCAATACCGCGAGCGTAGATCCGCCCATCTCGAATGGTAGGTTCGAAAGGCGGAGAAATCCACTCATCCAATGGATCTGGGGGCTGAACATCGTAATGTCCATACAGAAGAACCGTCGGTGCGCCAGGAATTTTCTCCCACCGTCCCAAAACTATGGGATGCCCATCTGTTGGTAGGGTCGTTGTTTCGAATCCGAGTTCGGTCAACATCTCTACCAGAATTTCGGATACTTCTCGAATGCCGATATCATGAGCACTAATGCTGGGATGGCGTACGTATTCGATCAAACGTTGGATAAAGTCATCCTGGTTTTCTTGGATGTGGTCATAAACTGGAGGTAGCAAGTCAAGCATCGCTCAATCCTTTCTCTAGATGAAGAAATATATTGGTATCGCTATCGTAACAATGTGTCAGGCCGATTATAATCGTACGAACTCAAATCTGGAGTCAGTTCATGTCCAAACTCAACGATTCTGAATACCTGCTCGCGAACCAATACCAGGATGCAAACAATCTCAATGCCCGTATCCGCTTACATGTGGAATTCAGCACTAATAAATACGGCTGGTTCCCGTGGGTCTTCGATCAATTCGATTTACCCAAGGAGTGCTGCATCCTGGAGTTGGGCTGCGGGCCTGGCGACTTGTGGCGGGAAAATATGGGGCGGATTCCACAAGGTTGGGAGATCATTCTCTCCGACTTCTCGCCTGGCATGATCGCTAGGGCGCAGCAGAATTTAGCAGAACAACCTCATCCCTTCACTTTCGAGATCATCGACGCGCAGTCCCTTCCTTATGAAGAAGGACAATTCGATGCCGTCGTTGCCAATCACTTCCTCTACCATGTCCCGGACAGACCAAAGGCACTCTCTGAATTCCACCGAGTTCTCAAAGATAATGGCAGGTTCTTCTGCAGCACGATAGGTGAAACGCACATGCAGGAGTTACCAATTCTCGTTGAAAAATTCGACCCAGAGATCGAGTCCATCTTCAAAAGCGAGACGTATCCCTTCACGTTAGAGAACGCCGAACCCCAACTCAGGGATTGGTTTTCAAATGTCGAAGTAGATCGCTATCCTGATAATCTAGAAATCACAGATGCTAATGCAATCATAGAATATGTTCTATCTAGTTCTAGTATAAGCATGGGTATGGACAACAATCGCAGGGAAGATCTAAAGCTCTTTATGGAGCAGGAAATTGCGGTTAATGGTGGTGTGATCCAGATCAAAAAGAATAGTGGCATGTTTATAGCGCGCAAATCCATCAGATCGAGACAAACCCCTTGACGAATTAAATTTCCAGTGCTAAACTCCCGCCCAATATGTTGATCTCCTTAGTTACACGCACTCGACGACCTCGCCCTAGCTACCCGCCCCCCCACCGGGAAGGTCGGGCGTTCGTGTTTGGATAATCAACAAAAGCAAACCATACGCTCTATTTTCGTAAGCAAAGCCCTCCTTCCCAAAGGAGGGCTTTTTTGTTTTGCGCGACCGGGTGCATCCATCCCCCGGTCGCCACCCCAGTGCACGGGCACAGGGGTACGACCATCCCCTCAATCCCCCTCGTAGACGGAGGGAAGATGAAAAGGAGAATGTTATGCCTAGTAACCCTACCAAATCCGTTGAAAAAGTCGTGCTGGCCTACTCTGGCGGCCTGGACACATCTGTGATCGTGCCCTGGCTGAAAGAGAATTACGGCTGTGAAGTGGTTTGTTTCACAGCCGACTTAGGCCAAGGCGATGAGCTGGACGGCCTGGAAGAGAAGGCCATCGCCAGCGGCGCCAGCCAGATATTTATTAAAGATCTTAAGGAAGAGTTCGCCAGCGACTATTTGATTCCATTGGTGCGCGCCGGCGCAATCTACGAGCGCAAGTATCTGCTTGGTACTTCCGTAGCCCGTCCGCTGACCGCCAAACACCTGGTCGAGGTGGCTCACCAGGTCGGAGCCGATGCTATCGCCCATGGTGCCACAGGGAAGGGAAATGACCAGGTGCGCTTCGAACTAACCGTTATGGCCTTGGACCCGCGCTTGAAAGTCATTGCTCCCTGGCGTGAGTGGGAAATCCGCTCCAGAGAAGATGCGCTGGAATATGCCGCCGAGCGTGGTATCCCTGTACCCAACACGCTCAAATCCATTTACAGCCGCGACCGCAACTTGTGGCATCTCTCGCACGAGGGCGGTCCACTCGAAGAGACCTGGGTGGAACCCGAAGAGGATATGTTCCAACTAAGCGCCTCACCCGAAGAAGCCCCCAACACACCCGAATACGTGGAAATCGAGTTCGATTCTGGAATACCGACCACCCTCAATGGTGAGAGCGTCACTCCGGCCCAATTGATCACGCAACTTAATACCATTGGCGGCGTCCACGGCATCGGACGCACCGATCTTGTTGAAAATCGTCTTGTAGGAATGAAATCTCATGGAGTCTATGAAACACCGGGCGGCACGATCCTTTTTGCAGCCCACCGTGATCTCGAATCTCTGGTGCTCGATAAAACAACGATTCAGTTCAAAGATATGGTTGCGCTCAAATACGCAGAATTGCTCTATAACGGTCTGTGGTTCACTCCACTCAAAGAAGCCATCGACGCATTCATGGATAACACCCAAGGGCCAGTCACAGGCACGGTGCGGCTCAAACTCTATAAAGGCAATATCATCCCCGCTGGGAGCAAGAGTCCATTCTCACTTTACCGGGAAGATTTCGCCACCTTCGGGCAAGAAGATGTCTATGATCAGTCCGACGCCGAAGGTTTCATCCATCTCTTTGGTTTACCTTTGAAAGTGCGCGCGCTCAACAACTTGCCCGTTTCAGGATTAGATATGCCCAAACCCGATTACACCCGGTTCAAACGAGACTGATGACTGGAGACCGATAGATGACCCTATGGAATGGAAGATTTTCAGGGAAATCAGATCCCGATATGTTCGACCTAAACGCCTCGCTCAGTTTCGATCAACGGTTGTCAGTGCAGGATGTGCGCGGTAGCCAGGCCTGGGCCAAAGCCCTGGAGATGGCTGGCGTATTGACGGCGGACGAGCGGACTCAGCTCGAAGCTGGTCTGAACCAAATTGAATCTGAATTTCGCTCCCAAAGTTTCGTCTTCGCTCCCAATGATGAAGACATCCACACCGCCGTGGAGCGCCGCCTGGGAGAGATCATCGGTCCCTTGGCAGGAAAGCTGCACACCGGACGCAGCCGCAACGACCAGGTTGCCACAGATTTTCGTCTGTGGCTGATTGATCAACTTCCTTATTTGACAGCTGCCCTGGCTGAGTTGCAAGCCGCTTTGATCGCCCGCGCCGAAACAGATCTGTTATCCCCTCTCCCACGAGGAGTGGGCAAGAGTAATGGCTACATCATCATGCCCGGCTACACTCACTTGCAGCGCGCGCAGCCGATCTTACTCAGCCATTGGTGGCTTTCTCACTTTTGGCCACTGCGGCGCGATCTGGAGCGTCTGACCGCGTTAGAGATGCGCTTATTGGTAATGCCTTTGGGTGCCAGTGCACTGGCTGGCACTCCCTTCCCCATTGACCGCAATTCCCTGGCTGAAAGTCTGGGATTCGACCAGCCTTCGCCAAACAGTATCGACGCCGTCTCTGACCGGGATTTTGCTGCTGAATTCCTCTTCATCGCCGCGCTGATCGGTACCCACCTTAGCAAATTGTCCGAGAACATGGTTCTGTTCACCAGCTCCGAGTTTGGCTTTTTCGAGCTCGACGACGCCTACGCCACCGGCTCTAGCATCATGCCCCAAAAGAAGAATCCTGACCCCTTCGAGCTGGCACGCGGCAAAGCGGGGACGCTGCTGGGGTATCTCACGGGGTTGTTGTGCACGCTTAAGGGATTGCCTTCAACGTACGATAAAGACCTGCAAGAGGACAAGGTGCCTGTCTTTGCGGCCTACGATACTTTGATAGCCCTGCTGCCTGTAATATCCAATGCGTTAAATACGCTTACGGTTTATCCGCAAAGGATGGAATCTGCCATCGATGCGGGTATGTTGGCTACCGATCTGGCAGATTACCTCGTCGAGAACGGTATCCCTTTCAGGGATGCGCACCATCTCACGGGTCAAGTAGTCAAACTCAGCCATGAAAAGGGTATCCCCATCAATGAATTGACCCTCACAGATTACCAGTCTATCCATCAAATATTTAATGTGTCCGTTTATGAAGTATTCGACCCGCGCGGCAGCATCGCCCGACGGGATGCCTTTGGTGGTACAGCACCGCAGGCCGTGAAAGAACAAATCAAACAAGCAAAAGATTGTCTAAAGGAGTGAATTATGTCTCAACTAAATTGCCCTGAATGTATCGCCGAACTCGAACTCGAAGACGGCACGGAAGAAAACGAAATTATCGTCTGTCCGGATTGTGGTGTAGATCTGGAAGTGCTCTCGCTTGATCCTGCTGAGGTCGAGTTGGCCCCCATGGAAGAAGAAGACTGGGGCGAATAATATGCCTAGACGACCACGCATCGGCGTGCTCTTTTCGCGCGTGCGCGTCGAAGAAAAATGGATCTTCGCAGCCCTGGAGCAGCGCAACGTTGATTACGATCGTCTGGACGACCGAAAAATCCATTTCGATTTGTGCAACCCTGAGTCCTGGATGAAATATGACGCGATCCTGGAGCGCAGTATCAGCTATGCCCGCGGCTTGTACGCTTTGCGCACGTTGAATGCCTGGGGAATTCCTACGGTAAACACAGCGACTGTATCCGAGGCTTGCGGTGATAAGATCGCCACCAGCACGGCCCTGGCGAAAGCCAATGTGCCTCAACCCTGCACTCAAGTTGCCTTCACCCCAGAGTCTGCCCTGGTTGCCATAGAAAAACTTGGTTATCCCGCGGTGCTCAAACCAGTGGTCGGTTCTTGGGGACGGTTACTGGCCAAGATTAACGACCGCGATGCGGCTGAAGCGATCCTTGAACACAAAGCGGTACTCGGCTCATACCAGCATTCGATCTTCTATATCCAGGAGTTCATTGAGAAGCCCGGGCGCGACATCCGTGTTTTCGTAGTCGGTAATCGGGCGATCACTGCCATTTACCGTAAGTCACCGCATTGGATTACCAACACATCCCGCGGCGGGATCGGTGAAGTCTGCCCGCTGACACCTGAATTGGAAATTCTGTGTAGGGAAGCCGCGCGCGCCGTTGGGGGTGGGGTGCTGGCTGTGGACGTGATCGAACATCCCGAGCGCGGCTATCTGATCAATGAAATCAACCACACCCTGGAGTTCAACACAGCCCAACCTACGAGTGGTATCGACATTGCCGGGATGATTGTGGATTATTTGATTGATGTTGCCAAGGGAAGAGTTAGGATCAGAAATTAAAAAAATTTTACCAAATTGTCATCCTGAGCCGCCGAAGGCGAGCGAAGGATCTGAATAATTTGTATAGGAGACTCTTCGGTCACTTCGCTCCCTCAGAGTGACAAATACTTCCTATTTGAGATAGATTTTAGAGATTGGATATATCAATCTCCAGTCTTGAAGGAGTTTCTATGATACGTGCCTCCATCATCGGTGGGTCGGGCTACACGGGTGGAGAATTGCTCCGCCTGCTGTTAGCCCACCCCGAAATTGAAGTTTCTCAGGTAACTTCGCGGCAAAAGTTAGGTGAATATGTTTACCAGACCCACCCTAACCTGCGGACGCAAACTCGCCTGAAGTTTTCATCCCCCGGGGAACTTCTGCCTACGGATGTGCTCTTCCTGGCTTTGCCCCACGGGAAGGCTCAACATCACATCGAAGAGTATGCGATAGCAGCGGATTATGTCATCGACCTCTCGGCAGACTTTCGTCTGAAACGCCCTGAATTCTACGAAGCTTGGTATGGAGAAACCCATGCAGCCCCCGATTGGCTATTAAAGTTCGTTTACGGGCTCCCAGAGCTGCATCGCCAGGAGTTGCGCCAAGCAAAATTCGTCAGCGGCGTGGGCTGCAACGCTACAGCCAGCAATCTGGCGCTGCTGCCGCTCATCCAGGCTGACCTGCTCGACACCAGCAAAGCGGTCATCATCGAGCTAAAAGTTGGCTCCTCGGAGGGTGGTGCATCGGTCAACCCCGGTTCACATCATCCCGAACGCAGCAGCGTGGTTCGCACCTATGCGCCCTACGGACACCGTCACACTGCGGAAGTCATCCAGGAAATGGGCTTGCAAAACGTCTCTCTGACCATGACCTCAGTAGATCTGGTGCGCGGCGCGCTGGCCACCGTTCACGGCTATGTCAAAGATGGTGTGGAACTCAAAGATTTGTGGAAAGCCTACCGGAGTGCCGCGGCTGAGAATTCTTTCTTGCGGGTGGTCAAAGAACGACGTGGCATCTACCGCGCCCCTGAGCCAAAAATCCTGGCTGGGTCCAACTACGCCGATTTAGGTTTCGATTTAGATACTAATACTGGCCATGTGATTTCGATTTGCGCCATCGACAACTTGATGAAAGGCGCTTCTGGCTCCGCGGTGCAGTCGATGAACTTGATGCTGGGTTTTGACGAGGCGTTGGGGTTGGAGTTCCCGGGGCTGCATCCGATTTAGAGATTAGATATTCGCTATGGCTATCAACCAATACCCAATAACCAATAACCAATCCACCATTGTGGTGAAACTTGGTGGCACCGAAGGTGTGGATTTCTCCGCCATATGTCAGGATGTCGCCTCGCTGCTAGAAAAAGACCAATGTGTGGTGTTGGTGCATGGGGGTTCGGCGGAGGCCAATGCCTTGGGCGAAGCCGTCGGGTATCCGCCGCGTTTTGTAACGTCCCCTTCAGGTTTCACTTCGCGGTATACGGACCGCAAAACCCTTGAGATTTTTTCGATGGCTGTCAATGGCAAGGTCAACAGCCTTTTAGTCGAACAACTCCAAACATTGGGTGTGAATGCATTTGGCCTTAGTGGCCTGGATGGCCAGGTGATGGTCGCGAAACGAAAGGCTGCCATCCGCATCATCGAAAACGGCAAACGCAAAATGTTGCGCAATGACTACACTGGCAAAATCCACGCGGTCAATGCAAACTTATTGCACATGCTGCTGAAAGCTGGCTACACACCCGTGATCGCACCGCTGGCTGTCAGCGAACAGGGTGAAGCCCTCAATGTTGATGCTGACCGGGCTGCTGCCATGGTCGCGGCTGCCTTGAAAGTTGACACTCTCTTACTCCTCACTGCCGTTCCCGGCCTGCTGAGGAAATTCCCCGATGAAAGCTCGTTGATCAAGAATATTTCTATAAAAGAACTTGACGACGCGCTTGAAATTGCTCAGGGCCGCATGAAGAAGAAAGTCCTCGGCTCGGCTGAGGCGCTAACAGGAGGCGTTGGACAGGTCATCATCGCCGATGGGCGTGCGGAGAATCCGATCAGTAACGCGTTAGATGGTAATGGAACAGTGCTCAAATAATCAATTTATTAGGAAACCAGGAAGGCAGGAACACTATCAGCGATTCATGGATTCCTGGCTTCATCATTGAATCAAAGTCATGTCAAAAACACAAGCTCTTGAAACTCAACATACTTCCGGCGTTTATGCCAAGCGAGACCTAGTAATCGTCCGTGGCGAAGGTGCATTGCTCTGGGATGAGCGTGGTAACGAGTATATCGACTGTGTTGGCGGTCAAGGGGCGGCCAACCTGGGTCATGTCCATCCGGCGGTCGTTGCGGCAATCAGCGAGCAAGCCGCCCGACTGATTTCCTGCCCAGAAATGTTTTACAACGACACGCGCGCCAAGCTGCTTGCCAAGTTGACCAGTTTAGCCCCCGCTGGTCTGCAACGCGTGTTTCTGACCAACTCCGGCACCGAAGCCGTAGAAGCGGCCTTCAAGTTTGCTCGCTTCAGCACCCAACGCACGAAAATCATCGCCACGATGCGCGGCTTTCACGGACGCTCAATGGGGGCCTTATCGGCCACCTGGAACAAGAAGTACCGCGCTCCCTTCACCCCTTTGGTACCGGATATCCACCACGTCCCTTACAACAATCTGGAGAAACTGACAAAAGAAGTAGATGAAAACACTGCTGCGGTGATCCTGGAAATTGTCCAGGGCGAGGGCGGCGTGCACCCTGGCCAAGCGGAATATTTCCAGGGCGCCCAGGAGCTTTGCCGCCAGCAGGGTGCGCTACTGATTATTGACGAAATCCAAACTGGCTTTGGGCGCACGGGAAAGATGTTCGCGCTGGAGCATTTCGATTTGCAGCCCGATTTGCTCTGTTTGGCAAAATCAATTGCTGGAGGGGTGCCAATGGGCGCTATATTACTTGGCGAACGCGTTGCGGAGCTCTCTCCTGGGATACATGGCTCAACCTTCGGTGGAAATCCATTGGCCTCCGCCGCATCCCTGGCTGCTCTGAATGCGCTCGAAGAGGAAAACCTCCCCAAACGGGCAGCAGAACTGGGCGCGTATCTGCTCGACAGGCTGAATGAAATTGAATCCCCTCTGATACGCAGTGTGCGCGGCATGGGTTTAATGATCGGTATCGAAATCAAGCATAAAGTGGCGCCCTACATTGCCGCTCTGGCTGAGCGTGGCATCCTGGCGCTCCCCGCAGGTTTGACCGTCATCCGGCTTCTGCCACCGCTGGTGATCAATCGTGAGCAGATCGACAGAGTGATTGAAGGTCTAGTTGACGTGCTGGTAGGTGATGCGGAATGACGGAGGACCGCGGACTTCAGACCGCAGACGGGGGTAGATATACGACGCTAATTGGCCTGGTTGAGCACTATAGCCCATCTGGGGGCGAAGCTGATGCCGTACATTGGTTGATCGCCCGCATGGTCGAACTAGGCTATGAACGCGCATTCCGAGATGAGGTTGGCAACGCTGTGGGGGTGATCGGGGATGGACCTCGCCAGGTGATCCTGCTTGGACACATTGATACCGTCCCCGGAGAGATTCCTGTACACCTCGCCCCATCCCCCCGCCCTGACGGGCAACTCCCTTCCCCTCTCCTGACAGGAGAGGGGAAGGGGGGATGGGGGGGTAGGGGTGAGGTCCTTTACGGGCGTGGCACAGTTGATGCCAAAGGTCCGCTAGCCGCGTTTGTAGACGCGGTCGCGTCTGTTGAGCCAGTAGAAGGTTGGCAATTCAGTGTCATCGGTGCCGTGGACGAGGAACGTGATTCAACCGGAGCGCGGTTCGTGGTCGATCAATATCGTCCCGAATTCGCCATCATCGGAGAACCCTCTCGCTGGGATCGCATCACCTTGGGGTATAAAGGCAGTGCCTGGACCGAGATCACCGTTACCTGTTCTGTAGAGCATTCCGCCGCCCAGGGACAGAGCGCGCCTGAAATTGCTGTTGAAATCTGGAATCGACTACGTGACTGGGTTGATAAATTCAACGCCGAGCGCGAACGTGCCTTCGATCAACTGTTGCCTACGCTGCGCGGATTCTCATCGGAGACAGACCATTTTCAGGAAACAGCAACCCTCCAGGTGGGAGTCCGCTTGCCGTTGAATGTTTCTCCGGAAGATTGGTACGAATATATCCATCAGACCCTAAAGGTCTTTACTAATCAGTCTGAGAATATCAAACAATCGGAGACCTTTAGAGTCTCTGTTCAAACCACTGGATTTCCCATTCCAGCATATCGAGCTGAGAAAAATTCACCTTTGGTGAAGGCCTTTCTAGGGGCGATTCGGATTGCAGGTGGCAAACCGGGGTTTGTCGTCAAGACTGGAACAGCCGATCTGAATATCGTTGCCCCAAAATGGGCATGCCCGGCGGTGGCCTACGGACCAGGGGATTCGAGCTTGGATCACACACCGCGTGAACATCTCTCATTAGCTGAATATCAACATTCAGTCGAAGTTCTTCGACATGTATTGAGTAGATTAACAAAACGTTAGTCACAGTGGTAAAATCGCCCCTTGTATCTGGCGTGCATTGGAGATCACATTGCTTAGTAAATTGCTTTTCGTTGGTCTGGGTGGATTTTTGGGCGCGGCCTTGCGCTACCTTACCAGTGGATTTGTCAACCGCGTAACCACGCAAACGCAATTCCCGTATGGTACCTTTGTGGTCAATATGATCGGCTGCCTGCTGATCGGATTTTTTGCTGGTTTGGCAGACTCGCGTGATCTTTTTACCGCAACCTCACGAGCATTTGTATTTACGGGGGTCTTGGGGGCTTTCACTACGTTTTCGACCTTCAGCTATGAGACCATGGGGTTATTCCAAAATGGACAGACTTCTCCGGCATTGACCAACATGGGCCTGCAGTTATTGCTCGGTTTGATTGCTGTTTGGGGTGGTATTCAGATCTCAAAACTGGTTTAAACAGTGATCAGCTTATAGTCACCTGACAATTTTAGAATTAGGACGCAGATTGCCGAAGGCACGCCGTCGTCGACGCTGATCAAAGCTAATAAAAATAGATTTCAAAGGAAAAAGCACAATTATATCTTTGAAATCTGCGTCCAAAATAAGGGTTCTCCAGAAAGTGCCGGGGTGATCTCCCAGATTTAGGGGTGAGTGGGGGTGCGTAGCACCCCCACTCACCCCTAAATCTGGGAGCCCTACGGCGATTCCCACAGACCAATAAAATTGTCGGATCGCTAGATTAGCTTCATCAATTCTAAAAACCAGTTTGCAAAAAATATCTAACCCTGTTATACTCCCCCGCCGTGTTTGCGAACAGTCGGTTCGCCACGTTTACTAGTGTAGCATTATCGGGCTAAGTGTGCGACTTGGCTCACCGAGTCAAGGAGTACATCTCGTGAATTTCGAACAATTTTCTCTCGACCCGCGTCTCAATGCGGGCATCAGGGTTGCCAGGTATACCACCCCTACCCCTATCCAAGAACAAGCGATACCCATTGTGCTCGAAGGGCGTGATGTTTTAGGCATTGCCCAAACCGGCACGGGGAAAACCGCGGCTTTCGTATTACCCATCTTGCAGCGGTTGACTAAGGGCAAACTGCGTAAAGTGCGCGCGCTTATTGTTTCGCCAACGCGCGAGCTTGCAGAACAGACTCATCAAGTCATCAGAGTTTTGGGGAAGAAAACAAAAATCCGCAGTGTTACAATTTATGGCGGTGTGAACAAAAACCGTCAAATCGAGGCGCTGCGCCGAGGCGCCGAGATCATCGTCGCATGTCCTGGACGGTTGCTTGATATTGTCAGCGATGGCCATCTCGACCTATCGCAGGTCGAAGTGTTGGTGCTCGATGAAGCGGATCGCATGTTCGATATGGGATTTCTGCCCGATGTCCGCAGGATCATCAAACTGATACCACAGGAGCGGCAATCGCTGTTCTTTTCGGCGACCATGCCTGAGGACATTCGCAAACTTGCAGACAATGTCCTTGTCAATCCTGCCACGATTCAAATTGGCATGATTGCTCCTGCTAAATCCGTTTCTCACGCGCTCTATCCCATACCGTTCAAAAAGAAGAAAAGCCTATTATTCCAGATGCTGAAAACTACGGCTACAGGGCGAGTATTGATCTTTACCCGTACAAAACGGCGGGCACGTTATCTGGCGAGTGATTTGGCCAAACGAAAATACCGGGTTTCAGCACTCCAAGGGAATATGTCCCAAAACGCACGTCAGCGAGCTATCGACGGTTTTAAGAATGGCAAATTCGATATTTTGGTCGCTACAGATGTGGCTTCACGCGGCATCGACGTATCGGATATTTCCCATGTGATCAACTATGACATGCCAGACACAATTGATGCCTATACCCACCGCATTGGCCGCACAGGCCGCGTCGACCAGGTCGGTGAAGCATTTACCTTTGCTTCCCCGGAAGATTCGCAAATGGTGCGCGAAATCGAGAGGGTATTGAAAACCAGGATTGAGAGGCGCCGCTACCCTGAGTTTGACTATGAAGGCTTCAAACCAGAAAGCCAATTCCCAGGACGCAATGCGCATCGATCGCAGAATAGATCATCTCATCGACAAAAGCGTTCGCGGAATAACAAATCTCATAAAAGCAAGGGCTCCTATAATAAAGCTAAACATACCCAATAGAGATAAGTGAGACATTTTGAGACGGCGATAATCGTCGTCTCTTTTGTTTTATTCGACAGATTTGGGGGTAGGGGCCGGGGGCGGCCGGCCCGCCCCCCCAAAAAAAAATTAAACACCGGGATTTACACC
>CAYWIC010000007.1:35079-59954 GCA_964458115.1 uncultured Anaerolineales bacterium
GCTATTTGGGTGTTTTTTTTTTTTTTTTCCGACTGTTGGGGGGTTGGGGCCGGGCGGCGCCCGCCCCTACCCCCAAATCAAAAGTTCACCACGGGAATTACCAGTGCCCCGTGATTTCTTGTTTCCATAGAAAGGAAAATTTGCGATAAGATAAGGGTGTATTTATTGATTGGAGGAATTCATGCAATACATCAATCTAGGGAAAACAGGCTTAAAAGTCTCCCGTATTTGCCTGGGGATGATGACCTACGGCTCCCCCAAATGGCGAGATTATATTCTCGATGAAGAAGGAGGTCGCCCCTTTGTTCAGCGCGCAGTGGAAGCTGGTATCAACTTCTTCGATACTGCCAATGTCTACTCCGCTGGAGTGAGTGAAGAAGTCACCGGCCGTCTGCTTAGAGAATTTGCCCGCCGTGAAGAAGTGGTCATTGCCACCAAGGTATTTTTCCCATGCAACGACAAACCTAACCAGGGTGGGCTCTCGCGCCTTCACATCATGCGCGCTGTGGAAGATTCACTCAAACGCCTGGGCACAGACTATATCGATCTCTACCAGATTCACCGCTGGGATTACGATACGCCTATCGAAGAGACTCTCGAAGCCCTACACGATCTGGTCAAATCTGGCAAAGTGCGCTATGTCGGCGCGTCCAGTATGCACACCTGGCAATTTGCCCAATCTCTATATCTGGCTGATCTACACAACTGGACGCGTTTCGTCTCCATGCAGAACCATTACAATCTAGTCTACCGGGAAGAAGAACGCGAGATGATCCCCCTTTGCATAGATCAGGGTGTCGGTCTAATTCCCTGGAGTCCGTTGGCGCGCGGCTTTCTGGCAGGCAACCGTACCCGCGAAAAATCTGGCGAGACTACCCGCGCCAAAACCGATGATCTGGCCCATGGTTTTTACTATCAGGATACTGATTTCGAGGTTCTCGATCGAGCCATCGAACTTGGTCAGCGTCATGGATACTCCTCTGCACAAATTTCTCTGGCTTGGATGCTGCACAAACCGGGGATCACGTCGCCCATCATCGGAGCCAGTAAGATGCGCCATCTCGATGAAGCGATCGCTGCCCTCGATATCCAGCTCAACGACGAAGAGATTGCCTATCCCGAAGAACCCTACCAACCCCATCCGGTGATTGGACACAGGTAGCATGTTCCACGATATCCCGCGGCCCATGCGCGACCGCATGGGCCAATTGGAAGCATGGGACACCCGCGACCGTCAGGATGGAACTCCCCGACTGGAACGCCTGCGCCAGGTTTCTCCAGATACAGGCAGATTCCTGGCCCTGATGGCCGCATCTGCGCCCGAGGGGGAATTTCTGGAAATTGGAACCTCGGCAGGATACTCTGCCCTGTGGATTTCCCTCGCTCTACGAGAAAGGTCTGCTAAACTTCACACCTTCGAAGTGTTGCCCCCCAAGATTGAACTTGCCCGTGAAACCTTCCGCCTCGCAAAAGCCGAAGATGTGGTCCAGTTAGTTGCTGACGATGCCCGCGTCCATCTGGCAAACTATTCAAAGATAGCCTTCTGTTTCCTGGATGCTGAAAAGGAAATCTACAGCGATTGTTACGACCTCGCCGTCCCCAACCTGGTTCCCGGTGGATTGATTCTGGCTGACAACGTCATCAGCCATGCCGACGAGCTAGAGCCATTTGTGAATCGGGCCATCGAAGACCCACGCGTTGACACTGTGGTGGTGCCGATCGGTAAAGGTCTCATATTCTGTCGTAGATTAAACAAGGAAAAAATGTGATATTCCTTACGAAGTGAATATCACATACAACATAGAGTACTTACTTAAGACTGTCTCATGGCTGCAAAAAAGCCTTCCTGGATTGAAGTCAGCAGTCCCGTACGCTCCGAAACAGAGCCGGGGATTTACAGCGCTGCATACACCCTCGCAGAGCTTGTAGATCGTGGGGCGATGCCAACAAAAAAACACAAATATTTCCAACGCACGACCCGTTTGAAAGATTTCTTCTGGCGCACGTATTGGTCGCGTGGAGATATCATCAATGCGGGTGGACGGGGTGAGTTTCTTAGAAAGAACCACGCCGTGGTGGTCTTCATGCATGGTTGGGATGGCAGTGAAGCCATTTGGGAAAACCTACCAACGAGTCTTTGCGCTGCTGATCGGAACCTGTTGGTGTTAGTGCCTGATGTCAACGGTTTTGGGCGTACTCCCTTTCTCACACCAGATGATCTCGACTTTGGCGAATGTGATCCTGCTGCTGATATGCACGCAGTGGAAACCTGGTTGGAAGTTTTGGGCATTCTTGGTGGTCGACGGCATGTGCCTATCATCTTCGTCGGTCACTCGATGAGTGGTGCAGCCTTGTTCTATTTTCGTGAAAGGAAATGGAGTCAGCATACCATTGGCCGCTGTGCGATTGCTCCGGCCTTGTTGATGAACGATATCCTGCGCAAAGGATTCTTTAGCACCTTAGGTGTGAGCATTTGGGCAGGAGCTCGCTTGCTCCTCGAAAAATTTACTGAAAGCATCTCACCACTGGTGATCAACCAATTAATTGCCGGTGCCAGCAAAGCGGTCCAGGACGAGCATAAGCGTATCTTCAAGGTCACCCACAAATCAACATTGGCGCATACGTTTTATGCTATGGGACAGGCCCAGCGCCCATCTAATCGCGGAAATTGGGAGCGCTTCAGAGTGTTGTTGGGACACAGTGACCGTCTGGTCGGACTGGAGCCAATGCTCAAGCTGTTGGTTGACCTGGGTTTCCGTTCTCGTCAGGTGCGGGTTGTCCTGGGTGATCATTACTTCTTCTCTGTGGGTCAGCGCAGCCGCCGCTTGCACAGCGAGGGACGCGAAATTGTGCTGGAAGAAATTTGTGAGTTAGTCAACCAGTGCAAACGTTGATGTGATGTTTAGAAACTAACTGCCCCCATGGGCAAGTTTTGGGCGTGCGCTGGTTGAATAGCGAGTATAACGAGCGTATCGAAACCTAGAATGTTACTAAACCGGCACAGTATGACCTAACGATATGCTCGACCGGCGAAAGGGACTCGCACGCCTACGGCACAAAATTCCCGAACTTTTCTCTCAACTTGAGCATTGGACGCTTGACTCTCTGAAAGTTCCCCTCTACAATGAAAATGCTCGATTTCACAAAGAATCACTCGTCAATATTTTCAAGGAGGCTCCTATGTCTGGATGGCTAAAAGCAGGACTTATTGGTTTGGGCATTTTGGTGGTGCTCAGTTTACTTGGTCTCATCCCATTCGTCGCACTATGCGTTCTCCCTTTGCGCTGGGTTACTTACATTGTTGTCGGCGTGCTGGCAGCGTCATATATGCTGCCCCCGCGTGAAACAGGTGAAGCTGCCAAGCAAGGCGCACTGGCCGGGATTGTGGCTGCCGCGGGTGGGGGGTTGGTTGGCTTGGTGATTGCCATGATCCAAGCGGGGACGACCGGGGCGATGCAACTTGGTGACATCCTCAGGCAACTCCCCCCAGAAGCAATTCAGGGGTTACGTGATGCTGGCATTCCCCCTGAATTTCTCTTTGGGGGACCAGGAGGGGCAGCTGCTGGTGGTGCCGCGGCGATTGGCGGGGCGGCGATCTGTGGGTCAATGTGTTGTTTCGGAGGCATCATTTTTGCCGCAATATTGGGCGCTCTTGGAGCTTGGATCTACGCCAGCACCAAGAATTAACACATTTACCATAGGGCGGAATCAATTCTTCGGGGGATTCTCGCCCCTGGAAATCCAGTTATGCGCATCCCCTTGGGAAGTAAACTCCTCAAGGGGATGATGTTTATTCCCTTCGACAAGGTATAATAGGGTCTCTAGGAATCGCTAGGGAAGATGCCAGATTTTGGGGGTATGGGGCGTGCGGAGCACGCCCCATACCCCCAAAATCTGGAGTTCACCACGAAATTCCCAGAGACTTGTATAATACCTCCATCAATAGAAGGAGTTACCGAATAATGTCTGAAACTTTAAAGATCGTCATTCCCATGGCTGGGTATGGCACACGTCTGCGACCCCATACCTGGAGCCGCCCCAAGCAGATGATCAGTTTGGCTGGAAAATCTGTGATTGCCCATTTGGTGGATATGTTCTCTACGCTGCCCAATCCTGAGAATGTGGAATTCGTTTTTATTGTTGGATACCTGGGAGATAAGGTAGCGGCCTATATGGAGGAATACCATCCAGAGGTCAATGTGCAATATGTGGTACAGGAAGAGATGCGCGGTCAATCTCATGCCATCTATCTGGCTAAAGATTATTTAAACGGTCCTATGCTGATGGTTTTTGCGGACACATTGATCGAAACGAACCTGTCTTTTTTGGCGGATGAAGAAGCGGATATGGTAGCCTGGGTGCAACCTGTCCCCGACCCGCGCCGTTTTGGGGTCACTGAGCTTGGCGAGGATGGTTGGGTAAAAAGATTGATAGAAAAACCCAAAGATGTCTCGAACAATCTGGCCGTGGTGGGTTTTTATTATTTTAAAGATTCTTCTGCTCTGTTGGATGCAATCGAAGAACAAATGGACCAAGGCCGTGCCCTCAAGGGCGAGTTTTATTTAGTGGATGCCATCAACATTATGTTAGAAAAAGGAGCCAGGATGCGCACGGAGCGGGTGCCAATCTGGCTTGATGCCGGGACTGTCAAGGCAGTATTAGATACCAATCGTTACCTTTTGAAACACGGTCATGACAACACCGCTGAGGTCGGGCGTGAGGGCAATATCACAGTGATTCCGCCGGTATTTGTCCATCCAACAGCCATGGTCGAAGCCTCAGTAATTGGCCCATATGCATCCATTGGAGCAGATTGCACCGTCAAGAACAGCGTCATCCGCGATTCAATCATTGAGAAAGGTTCCCAGATCAACGAGATCATTTTGGAAGGCTCTTTGATCGGCGAAAACACTCAGGTGGATGGCGGGGCCGAGAGTATAAATATCGGAGATAATTCGGAGATAAGAATCTAGTGACGGATGACGGGAGACAGATGACCGCTGTTCAGTGTCATTCAGGATACGAGTACGCGCAGCGCCCAGTCGTTTTTCAATGGGAAGAGAAAAAATTGGTAGTATCACGGGTCATTGGCGAGTGGAAAACTCCAGATGGCAAGCTCTTTCGTGTGCTCACGAAAGGGGATCAAGTTTTCGATTTGCTCTACAATACGATGGAAGACGAGTGGATTACCCAACAACAATAGTAAGGTTGAATATCGAAATCCGTAAACAGTGATTGGATGCTCGTAGAGCTCATCTACCACTGGCAACGGATAACTGAATTCTGATCACTGCAATGTATGAAGCCATCATCGGTCTCGAAGTCCATGCCGAAATAGCCACCCAATCCAAGATGTTCTGCGGCTGCTCTGTTGTCGATCTTACACAAGCAGAGCCTAACAGCGCTGTGTGCCCGGTTTGTTCAGGAATGCCGGGGACGCTCCCGGTTGTCAACCAACGAGCGGTGGAATATGGTCTGCGGGTGGCGTTAGCCTTGGGGTGTGAAATCGCTCCGGTGAGCATTTTCGCCCGCAAGAATTATTTCTACCCCGATCTTCCCAAAGGGTATCAGATCTCTCAATATAAAGAACCCCTGGCGCGCAATGGTCTCCTGAGCATCCACACCCAAAATGGCGAACGTGCCGTCAGGATTCGGCGCGTCCACCTGGAGGAAGATACCGGCAAATTGACTCATGTTCTCCCCTCACCCCAAGCCCCTCTCTCCAAGGGAGAGGGGTATAGCCTGGTTGATCTAAACCGGGCCGGTGTGCCTCTTTTAGAGATCGTCTCAGAACCCGACATGCGGTCTGCCGAGGAGGCACGCTTGTATGGCGAAGCACTGCGAAATTTGCTGCGCTACCTGGGGGTCAATTCTGGGAATATGCAGAAAGGTGTGTTGCGCTTCGAGGCCAATGTTTCTGTACGACCTGTTGGTGAGGAAGAATTTCGAACCCGCACTGAAATTAAGAACTTGAACAGCTTTCGGGCTTTGGAGAGGGGATTGCTGTTTGAAATCGAGCGCCAGAGCGCATTGCACAGTAAGGGAAAGCCGGTGATCCAGCAGACGATGGGCTGGGATGAAAACCGCCAGGTGACTGTGCCTCAACGAGGGAAAGAGGAAGAGGACGATTACCGTTACTTCCCTGAACCAGATCTTCCCCCACTGGTTCTAGAAAGTGAATGGATTGAAGAGATCCGTGCAAGTTTGCCAGAACTCCCTCAAGCCAAATTTAAGCGCTTCCTGGGAGAATACGAATTGAGTGCCTATGATGCCGATGTTTTGGTCGCTGAGCAAGATATTGCCAATTATTTCGAAGCCGTTGTCGAAGCCAGTCCAAAGATCAGCGCCAAACTGGCGGCCAATTTGATCACTGGTGAACTCTTCGGGTTGATGAATCAGGCTGGGATCGACCTCAGCAGCCTAAAAGTGAACCCGAACAACCTGGCCGGATTGCTGGAAATGCTCGAAGAGGCGCGCATCAACATCCCTACCGCGAAAACTGTCCTGGGAGAGATGTTCGCCACCGGTCGATCTGCCCCAGCCATTGTCGAAGCGCAAGGACTAAGCCAAATCTCAGATGCTGATCATCTTGCTGAGATGGTTGCCCAAGTTTTGGCTGAAAATCCTGAACAAGTACAGAAATACCTTGATGGCAAAGAGAGCCTCGCGAACTGGTTCTTTGGGCAAGTGATGATGGCCACCAAGGGAAAAGCGAACCCTCAGGTTGTGAAAGACGAATTAGCAAGGCAATTATCAATGAAAAAGTAAGTAAGAAGGAATTCATACATCGGATGTCTGAATGTCACTTGACGATGAAATGGGCATCTGCTACGCTTGTCTTGGATGCTGGGAAACCCAGCCTAGACAAAACCATGCTTGTTTTCGTCCAAAATCCTGATTCTAGAAAGCCTATTTGTTTGCGGGCACCACACGGTGCCCGCGCATCATTTCTCAAATCTTATACGCTTTTAGGAGAACCCCAAGAATGACAGAACAAATCAATGCCTTCAAGATGGCACAGGCTCAGTTCGACAATGTTGCCGCCATGCTCAATCTGGATCCTCAGGCTGCAGCCATGTTGCGATGGCCCACGCGCGAATACCGCTTTCAGATTCCTGTCAAAATGGATGATAGTACCATCCGGGTGTTTTTTGGGTACCGGGTACAGCACAGCGATGTGCGCGGCCCATCCAAAGGCGGCATTCGCTTCCATCCATCTGAAACATTGGATACCGTCCGTGCTTTAGCGATGTGGATGACCTGGAAGACCGCTGTAGCGGATATCCCCTTGGGAGGTGGCAAGGGCGGTGTGGCGGTTGACTCAGCTTCCCTTTCTATCAACGAGCAAGAGCGTCTTTGCCGCGGTTGGATCCAGCAGATCTATCGCAACATCGGACCTCGGCAAGATGTGCCAGCACCGGATGTTGGCACCAACCCGCGCATGATGGGTTGGATGATGGATGAATATTCCAAATTGATTGGCCAATATACGCCGGGTGTGATCACAGGTAAGCCCGTGGGCGGCGGCGGCTCGTTGGGTCGCACGGAAGCCACGGGGTTTGGGACGGTTTATACCATCCGAGAGGCGATGAAGTATCTGGATATCGCACCAGATAATGCCGTAGCAGCAATCCAGGGCTTTGGCAATGTAGCTCAATACGCGGCCATCGAGTTCGTCGATATGGGCGGAACGGTTGTTTGTGTCTCTTACTGGGACCGTGACGATCAGAAACCTTATACCATCGGCCGCGATGAGGGAATCGATCCTGTCTTCTTGCAGTCAATCACTGACGTTTATGGCACGATCGACAAGGAGAAAGCTCAAGATTCTGGCTACGTGCTCGAACCTGATGAGGCTTGGATTTCCAAAGAGGTTGATATCTTGATTCCTTCCGCCTTGGAAGGGCAAATCAACGCTGAATCGGTGAATTCGATCAGTGGGCGCGTTAAGATCGTAGCTGAGGGTGCTAATGGCCCCACAACCCCGGAAGCTGACGCGGTATTGCATGAGCGTAGTGTATTCAACATCCCAGATTTCTTGTGTAATGCGGGCGGGGTGACGGTTTCCTACTTTGAAGGGGTCCAGAACGATATGAATTTCTACTGGAGTCGCGACGAAGTGCTCAGCAGGCTGGATGACAAGATGACCAAAGCCTTCAACGATGTGCTAGAAATGTCTGAACGCGAGAGTGTATATATGCGCGACGCGGCCTATATGGTCGCCATCGAAAAGGTTGTCAAGGCTATGGAGCTAAGGGGCTGGTTGTAATTTCCAGAATCAACAGGAGCTTGCTAAGCAAGCTCCTGTTGATTCTGGGTTCATTTCATGATTGGGGAACTAGCAGTTGCGCTGGGGGCGAAAATCCTATAAAATCTGATTGATAAGTTGTCGAGATAGCTCGATTGGAGACTATGTAGATGCCGCTTTCTCCCGAAACAATGCGTTTGCTCTTAGTTGGCTGCATGATCAGCATGACATTGCTGGCGGCATTTTATCTACGTCACCGGCAACTTTCGCCATTTGCATATGCTGCTTGGGGGATATTTGCATTGATCCTGCCTTTGGTTGGCCCATTTTTCGTGATCTGGTTCCAACCTGGAGAAGGCCGCACCACCTGACGATAGCGGATTTTTCACACTTGGGATATGGGAGATGCTATCTCTCTTAACTCCCTCGAAAGGAATTCTTGATGAAACAAGATCGTGTTCTGGTTGCGATACTGGTTATTGTCATTATATTGATTACGTTATCACTGACTCTGTTCTTCCTTCGCCGTGGCGATGTGGATTATGGTTTGGACGATTCGCCGGAGGGCGTGGTGCGCAATTTCGTGCTGGCTCTGCACAAGGAGGATTACCAGCGTGCCTATGATTACCTTCAAGATGCGGATGGCAAACCCAGCCTGACGGAATTTCGAAGCGATCTCTTGAATTTAACTTGGGAAATCGATGATGCTGGATTGCAGTTGGGAGATACTGGAATTTCAGGGGATGAAGCTGTGGTGAGATTGACCATCATTCATGGTGGTTCAGAACCTTTCGATAGTTCTTGGAATGAGAGTAGTGATGCCTGGTTGATCCTGCAAGATGGGGAGTGGAAACTAACGTATATGCCTTATCCCTATTGGGGATGGGAGTGGTATACCGAGTCAGAACCTTAATTGTCCCCGTTCAATCAATTATGAATTTTCCCAGAAAAGGGTATGCGCAGGGGGCGCAGCCCCCCTGCGCATACCCTTTTCTGGGGTTCATCTAATTCACGGTTAAGATATTGGAGAACTCCCTATGCAAACCATACGCCGTTTATACCTTTACCTGGTTGCCTTTATCAGTCTGGAAGTTGTGCTATGGGGCTTGATCGAGTTAGCCAGATCGACATTTTCGGATGAGATCATCGGGGGCGGCGCCAGCCAACTCGCAGGCGGCCTGGCGCTGTTATTAGTTGGTGTACCCGTCTTTCTTCTGCACTGGATACCAGCACAGCGCAGTGTGGTCAATGACGCGGATGAACGCTCCAGTCGCATTCGAGGGCTATTTTTATATGGCGCACTCCTGGCAACTTTGATCCCTATCGCTCAGAATATCTTAGCGTTAGTCAATCGCCTCTGGCTGCAAATATTCCAGCTCTCTCTGCGCCACGCAATTCTGGGGGGTTCACAGAACTGGGTTGATAACCTGATCGCTATCCTGATGAACAGCCTGATCGCGGGGTACATTTTCTATGTGACCCGCCAATATTGGGATGAAGCTCCAAGAGAGAATTCATTTCTGGAAACTCGCCGACTTTATCGTTATGTTTGGGTGCTCTATGCCCTGGCCATGTTAGTCGGTGGGGCTTCACAGGTGGTGCAATATATTCTCACGATTGGTGAGACCTTAGGAGTTTCTCCACAGGCCAGGTTGGCGAACGGGTTGGCATTATTGATCATCGGCACCCCCTTATGGGCATATTCCTGGCGTAGAGTGCAAACTTCACTGGAACAACCCGATGAGCAAAGATCGATCTTGCGTTTGGTCATCTTATATCTGCTTAGCTTAATTGGGGTTGGGGGCGTGCTGATCCCTGCGGGAGTAGTATTGGATGCGATTATCCGCGCAATTCTCGGCGCTGGATTCGCTTTGCCCGAATTTCTCAACGAAATCAGCATCCCAATTTCGGCATTACTGCCTTTTGGTGGGGTTTGGTTTTACTACGGCCGCACGCTATCAACGGAGATCGCTTTGCTGCCTGATACCCCTCGGCGCGCTGGTCTGCGCAGAACATTTTTTTATATCCTGTCATTTTTTGGAGTAATCGCCTTCGTTTTGGGTTTGCACATGGTGTTAGAGTTTTTGATCGATATGCTCATCGGCACAGCTACTATTGTGGATGACCTCTTGCGCAACCGGTTATCGGCCGCTCTGGCGACATTGATCGTTGGTCTCCCCCTTTGGCTACAGACCTGGCGACCTATGGTAAAGGAGGCTTCCCAAGAAGGAGAGGCTGGAGACCATGCCCGGCGTTCTTTGGTCCGAAAGATTTTCCTTTACTTGGTGCTGTTTGTCTCAGTGATCGGTGTAATGGTTTCAGCAGGGAGCTTGATCTTCGAATTACTGAAAGCCTTATTGGGAGACCCCGCTTCTGACCTTCTGCGTCAAGCTCTGGTATTGCTTGAGTTGTTGATCTTGTTCGCATTGGTTTTGGCCTACCATTGGAATGCATTGCGAGCGGATAACGAGCTTGCGGAACGCTCTTTGGCTCAATTGCATGAGGCTTTTCCAGTTTTAGTACTGGCATCTGGTGCAGACGAATCCACCGCAGGCGCATTTACCGAAAGCATTATCAGTGCCTTGTCACGAGAAGCTGAATCACTGCCCATTGCAGTCCATCTGACGGAAAGTGGCGCTCCGGATGAGACACTTTCCGCGGCCAGGGCCGTCGTTTTGCCCAGTGAACTCAGTGTTGCACCCCCAGAGGCAATCCGTTTGTGGCTCAGAGATTTTGAAGGCGATAAAGTTGTTGTTCCCACACCCAAAAAACAATGGCATTGGGTCTACGGCAGCGGCCGCGAACTCTCCAAGATTGCTCGCCAGACAGCTAAGATCATCCGTCACCTGGCCGAGGGGGAAGATGTTCCTGCGCCAAGTGACACATCCACATGGAGGGTTGTGCTTTATGTGCTGGCCGGATTGTTGGGCCTACCCATTGTATTTGGTATCTTTGGGATGCTGATGTCTTTCGTTTTTGACTAGAAGGAAGCCAATCGCGCAAATCAGCATTAATATGAGAAATACTTTTAAGGTAATATCTCAAATGATTTGGATGCTTGTAAATTAGCAAACTGTGTCTCCCCTCGACTAACAGATAGATACATCTTTGTGTGCTAATTTATCTAGCGAAAAACTCTCTCTCATTATTTCGAGCAACATAGATTTTTCCCTTTTTCATTCACTTTCTACGTATACGAAAAAACATTAGTTTATCCAAAAATTACTTTGCAATCAGATAACTTCCAAAAAGTAATGCCGCAACACCAATCACGCGAGTAATATCAAAGTGCCTAGCAGTAACTCCTAATATACCAAAATGATCAATTACTACTCCAGCTATTAGCTGACCAGATATTATTAAGGCTATCATCATTGTGCTACCTAAACGGGGCAATGTGATATTTATTGTTTGATAGAGAATTAATCCAAATATCCCTGCACCTAGCATATACCAAGGCAATGTGTGCCATTCTCGGATTTTTTCACCCCCACGTGCAAACAGAAATATCCCCGATAGTATCATTCCGCTAACATGAATAATAAAACTGCTAGCAGTACCGCCTACTCGTTGTCCCATTGCTCCCGCAATAGGAGACTGTACTCCTACTGCTACACCACCAACCATTCCAACCAAAATCACCAACCAATATCCCATCGAAATTACTCCTCATCATGATAGTTATTGCACTAAAATTATTTGCCGTTATAACGGGATACAGAATAGCATAATTCCCCTTACCGTCAAGCAAGAATGTAGCCCAATCGGGGTATCTCCCAATACCGCCATGTCATTAGCCCCTTCACGATATGCGAAGCACACCAGGTGAAGGTTTGTGTTTTTCTTCCAGTTACCAGTGTATAAGTATTTATCCGAAAGAGTTTGGAAAATGTGTCAATCTGAGCTGCCGTAGGCACGCTGTAGGCGAGCGAAGAGTCTCCCGCCCTCGCCATTGGCGCGGCGGCCACAGGCCCGTCTTTGACGTCGGCGGGTCAGAGATGCTTCACCAAATACAACTCCCCCCGTTCGAAGCTGCGGTCTAAATAATACCGTCGTGTGCCAATCGCAGAGATTACCGCTAATCGATCAAAGCCCTTCGCGCGGGCGATCTCTTCAGCGTGCTGGATCAATGCCGTCCCTAACCCAGTGTGCTGCGCAGCTCCCTGGTGCTCCTGCCCGACCTGCAAGGATTGACCATAAACATGTACCTCGCGGATGATTGCGGCACCGGCCAAATCAAGCATTCCTGTAGGGGGAGATTCAGCCTTTGGTAACGATAGGCGCAAGAAACCGGCCAGTTTATCATCAGGGGTCACATATGAGATGAAATGCTCCTCTGCAAAATCAGCCTCATAGGACAGGTTATCCAAAACCAAATTTTCAGGCTCAATTGATTGCCCTCTAACCTCGCGGCAGCGCACGCACTCACAACGCATCCCCCGCTTCTCCAACATCAAATGTACATCTTGACGCAAACTTGTGCGTTTATTGCCTTCGACCACATTGGTTGAAGGGATATCGCGAATCACCCGATTGACCCGGCAGTAGCGTGGGATGGTGGTCTTGATATCAGCGATCAGCTCGATCAGTTCATTTGTTTCGTAAGGTGTGTATTCCCCGCGCTGCCAGTACTCATGTAACTCGGCATTTGCTAACAGTTGGGTGGGATAGATCTTGAGTTCATCGGGACACAGACCCTCCCACAGACGGCTGAAATCTTCACGGTCAGAATCGATGGTCGCACCAAGCAAATTGGGCATCCAGTGCAGCACCACCTTGAAGCCCGCCGCCCGCAGCAGCGCCAGCGCATCGCGCAATTCTTGCACGGTGTGACCGCGATTGTTCATTTCCAGAATCTCATCGTCCAGGCTTTGGGCTCCAATTTGAACTTTGGTAACTCCCAACGAGCGCAGCCAGGCGATTTCTTCCAAATCGACATGATCGGGACGCGTCTCCACTACCAGTCCCACATTGCGATGCGCGGCTGTTTCGTTAATCACCTGAGCCTCTGCCAGGGTTTCAGATGCAACACCGTTCATGGCATCGAAGCAGCGCCGCAAAAACCGTTCCTGGTAATCCTTACGGTAAGAACTCCAAGTGCCGCCTAACACGAGCAATTCGATCTTGTCTGTGGGATGTCCCACATCGTGCAGAGCCTGGATACGGGCATAGACTTGTTCGAAAGGATCAAACTCATGGTGCAGGGCGCGCATCGCTCCGGGCTCATCGGGAAGGTAGCTTTTGGGCATGCGCACATCGGTGGGACAGAAGATGCACTTTCCAGGGCAGGGGTACGGTTTGGTCAGCACCGTCACAGTCGTTACCCCTGATAGGGTGCGCATAGGCTTTAGGCGGATCTTCGTCATCAAGGCCGAATCTGCCTGCCATTCGCCTGAATCTACCAGATCTCGATAAACGGCCACCAGCATGGATTTATTCAAAAAACCCTCGCCATTTGGCAGAGGGTTGCGGCGCAAAGCACTGAACACTTCGGTGCCCTCACGGATATCTTCCAACGCCCGGCGCGCCAAAACCCGCTTTTGCGGGGTCAATTCTTTCGATCGATACCAACGTTCTTTTTTTGTGCTTTCCACGGTTCTACACTGCTATAATGTCCACATGGACTCTGCTACCATTAAACAACTGATAAAACTCAACAAGCAATTTTACCAGACCTTCGCACTCCAGTTTTCGGCAACGCGGGAACGCTTGCAGCCTGGGGTTTTACGTATTTTGGAGATGATTCCATCCGACGCGAATATTTTAGATCTGGGATGTGGCAACGGAGAATTGGCGGGTGAACTGGTCCGCCGCGGGCACCAAGGCTATTACCTTGGCCTCGATTTCAGCAGGGAGCTCCTGGACGTAGCCCGCGCGGGGTGCCCGGATTCCTCTAACATTTTCTTCTCCCAGGCAGATTTATCGAACCCGAAATGGTATTTGGCTATCGGCGATCAGCCCTCAGCGATCAGCGGCGCCGAAGCCGTGCAAAGCAAGTGGTCAGAATTCGACACGGTTCTCGCTTTCGCAGTATTTCATCATCTTCCCGGTCGCGAACTGCACCTTTCTACTTTTAAAAGAATCCATAGCCTTTTACCCCCCAATGGAAGATTAATTCACTCGAATTGGCAATTTCTCAACAGCCCGCGGTTGAAGGCCCGCATTCAACAATGGGAAGAGATTGGGTTGACCTCTGACCTGGTCGGCAATGGCGATTACTTGTTAGATTGGCGGCGCGGCGGCTACGGTCTGCGCTATGTGCACCTATTCAGCGAAGCTGAGCTGCATGAACTGGCTGATGAAGCGGACTTCACCATGCGAGAGACCTTCTATTCAGATGGACAAGAGGGGAATCTCGGGTTGTATCAGATTTGGGAAAAACGGGAAATGCTAAACGCTTGAATTTTCGACATTTGCACTTCCAATCTCCCCCATAAACCCCATCTCTAATAGCGCTGCCAGAACTTTCTCCTCGGCGCCGGGCTTGACAATAATGGCGGCTGGGCCGAGCGGATCGCCTAAAAAGCGGGCTGCGCGCGATTTTTGTAAGGCACTCAGGATTTTTGGAGAACCTACACGCAGGATGACCTGCTGCTCGATATGGATTTCCGTGCCGCGCTGTTCCCATTGTTTCAGTGCTTTAAGGATATTTGGGGGCAGGGAATCAGCGTGATTTTGCATGATGGTCAATAAATGGCTGATCTGTAACCCTTGGTTGCGGGCACGCTCCAGAGAAGTAGGGGTGAGCAAATAGCGGTATTCGTGAGGGGTATCCTGCTCCCAACGGCAAAATCGGGCGATCTGATAGCGCACCGAGCGCGGCGCTAAGAGAGGCACGCCTACACGCCCATCTGAGCGAACATGTACGGGGTCATTTTCCGTTGGGATGCCCTTGGGAGTACTATCTGCAAAAAGAGCAGCTGCCCAACTTGAATAACGAAAGGCGACTCCCTGCCAGGGCGGTGTGTCTTCCTCGGGAGCAGCCAGATCGACAATCCCCAACCAATGTAAAGGACCAGTGATCATATACCGGATCAATGCCCCTTCGACATCATCCCAATGTTCGAAACCGCGTAAATATTCATCGGTTTGATTATCCTTTATATACCAGGAATCATAATCTCCCGCTGGGCGTTGGAAATTGGGATGGGCGCGGCGAATATCGGCGATGAGCGCGGAGAGGTTCCACCAAACATTTTCGGGTAGAGCATCCAGTAAGCGGATGACGAAACGGCGCGTGTTCAGAGGATCGTTCTCCCACTCCCCCTCGACTTGTAGATGTGGAACCAGGTGTAAATCGTTATGCACAGCGCTGCTCAGCCAGGCTTGGGCGAGCTGAAGGCTGGCTTCTCCACGTGGCGCTTCGAGGTGGGCGCGAGTCGCGTCGATATCGGGTTGTTCGTCCGCGCTCAGGAGCCCCGCACTGGTGAGCAATGATCGTAAAAATGGCTGCAGATGTTGGGGCAGTGAGTTTGGTTCCTGTTCTATTCGTAATCCTGCCAGGAATGTGCAGACATGGTCTAAAAGTTGGTCGTTGGCAATCATGGGATGAGCTCGCTCTGTAGCAGTGGCTGCTCTACCTAAGGGAGTTCCCCCTTGCGGAGAAGCGATTTGCGAGATCAAAGGTAATAGATCATCAGGGATGTAGGCGAATTCTTCAGCCCCACGCGGGGTATCGAAAAATGCGCGCCCCACCAGGGCACGATACCACAGCACTTCTGCTGTCGAGGCGGGGTTTTTATCGGGCCTTTGGCGGTCACGGCGTCCTGGACCGATCTCCCGCACTTCGCCAAATTGTCGGGCAAATTGTGCCCAAGGTAAACGGCCTGCTTTGATTACGACAGCATTCAAGGCCGCACGCGCCTCGGCAGACAGGCTCTCGAGGATTTCCTCTAGAAGAGGGGCATCCAAAATGTATTTTGTCAGTTCAGGCAAAGCCGATTTGACATCGGGCGCAGTCAACTCGAAACCCCAGCTATCGGCGATAATGCGCAAGTGACCTAAATCGTGACCGTGAAGACTCTGTTCGAGATCGGGCAATGTTAAGAAACAACCTCAATCGCGTGATGCATTACTTCTAATTTGAGTTCGCGCACGTCAGAGCCAAAATCAGCAAATACTTCCCCGTCGATATGAATGAATAGAGGCCGGTCTGATTTCAAGCTCAAGGATTTGAGATGCCCCATGCGAACTTGTTTAAACCGTCCATGAGAGCCATTCATCACTTCGGGAACAAGACGGAACATCATAGGCCGAGATACTTTATTGATGGCCGCATAATGAAACAATCCGTCATTATTAACTGCATCTGGAGCGACCATGAATCCACCACCCTCGCGCGGGCCATTGCAGATGACCAGCATCAAGACATCTTCGACCCAGCTTTCGTTGTCGGTCTCGATTTCCATGTGCGCAGCATCGTGGTTTAGTATGATGGTCTGTAAAACAGCTACCAGATACATCAAAAACCCCCGTAACAGCGGCAGAGAATGAGAGCGGATGGTGACCGTGGCATCAAACCCGATTCCGATCGTATTGTCGATAAACTCACGGCGGCCGAGATTATCCTCGACTAATGCTAGATCGATGGGTTTTGGCGTGCCAGAGAAGATCTGTCTGAGCGCATCGACATGGTTATCCTTCATACCAACGCTATGGGCAAAGTCGTTGCCGGACCCCATAGGCACAATGCCCACACGAGGTCGCTGCTCTGCAGGCACCTGCATAACGCCATTGATGACCTCGTGGATTGTCCCATCGCCTCCAACGGCAACCACCAGTTCATAGCCCTCTAAGGCAGCCTGCCGGGCTATTTCGGTAGCGTGGGTGGGATAGACGGTGCCCGACCAATCAGCACCACCGTACTCATCGACCACGGGACGCAGGTCCGCGGCAAGCCTCCAGGCGTTGCCCATGTCGGCGTTGGGGTTGAGGATCAATTTGGTTTTGTAGGGGGGCATGATTCTTCTCCAATTTTTCTGGTTATTAGCCAACAAATCATGGTGCAGAAAACCTTTCTGTAAGAGCATTTCTCATGGAGATCATTTAACGATACTCTGATTTTAACACTTTTGCAGGCAGAACGATTTGCCCTTCTCTCGGATCTCCCAATACCGATATCCTTGCTGGGTGTTCAATTGCCAACCAAGCAGTGTAAGCAGCAACCATCGCTTCCAATTCATAGGGGGAATAAAGCCCTTCCAAAGGTAGAATTCCCTGCATGATTTTGTAGCGGGTAATTTCTTCGAAAATGCGCATTGGGTCTGAAATCTCCAGACCCAAATCATACAGTTTTAACTGGCGTTGTAAGCGTCCCTCTAAACTGGTTTTTGGGAATGGCAAGCATTCAAGCAGAACGGCGTATGCAGCGTATGAGCTGACTTCCATTAGGGTTCGTTTGCCGTTGGGAGTAGGGAATGGTCGAAATCCTATCTCCTCTAATTGTCGAAAGAGCATGAAACTCATGCGCATGGCGTTCGAACAGCCTTCCACCTGAGCAAGTGTGTGAGGTACACGGATCTTGTGGGTGTGCAGTACGTATTCAGCTACGCGGTAATCTTCCCATTGCCCTGAACGGGGTATAGGATTGAGTTTTGCGCGGACATCAGCGCGCTTCATCAAGCCCTGATTTGGTTGTCTGGGGCCAGCAATAGCCACGAGGGAGTTTTTATGCCCAGAAACAAAACCTGTCACAGACTCCATATCGCCACTACCAACCTGTGCAGGGCGCAATTCGCGATCAATGACTGCAAAAGCAAGCTCACGTTTGCCGGCAGTTGCTGCAATACCTATGAAAAAGCTATCTTCATTGTGCATAGGGACCCCAAATCCTTAATGACTGAATGTTGAACTGAGTGTAGCGTAAAAATTTACAGATGGCAATAGGAGAGCCCCAAAAAATATGTTGGACGTGCGGCGCACGTCCAACATATTTTTTGGGGGATTATTAAGACGATTTAATCTTGAGCCTTTGACGGGCTGATATAATAATCATTTGGTTGATTTCCAAAGCCATTATTAGCACAGGTGTGCTATAATGTACTATACACCCAGATTTGACTTTTCGAACATTTTTCAAGTAGAACTGCTATGACAACATCTCCAGTAATCCGCGTCGTAGGCGCTCGGGTCCATAATCTAAAAAACATCACTGTTGAAATTCCCCGCGATGAGTTTGTGGTCATCACCGGGCTGTCTGGTTCGGGGAAATCTTCTTTGGCATTCGATACCATCTTTGCCGAAGGTCAGCGTCGTTACGTAGAGTCGCTTTCATCCTATGCCCGTCAATTCCTGGGTCAAATGGACAAACCCGATGTGGATTATATCGAGGGCCTCTCTCCGGCGGTCTCCATCGATCAGCGGGCCACTTCTCGCAACCCGCGTTCCACGGTGGGAACGGTTACCGAGATCTATGATTACCTGCGTCTGCTCTTTGCCAGGGCTGGTATTCCCCATTGCCCCGAATGCGGACGAGAAGTAGCCAAACAGTCGGCACAAGAGATAGTCGAAGCCATTGAAATCCTCCCCGAGGAATCGCGTCTGCTCATCTTAGCCCCGGTAGTGCGCGGACGAAAAGGGACATATCAGGCGACCTTGGACGAGATCCAGAAATCCGGTTTCCTACGCGCCCGTGTCGATGGCACGGTCCATAGCCTGGACGAAAAAATCGAAATGGATCGCTACAAAATCCATCACATTGAGGCTGTGGTAGACCGCTTAGTGATCCGCAAGCATGAAGACTCGGAGGAAGCCCAGAACTTTCGCACTCGGCTGACGGATTCAGTGGAGACTGCGCTCCAGTTTGGAGAAGGATATCTCATCACACATGTCCTCAATCCACAAAATGGAGCAGGGGCGCAAGCGGAAAAGGGTGAAAAATCTACCCCAGAACCCATAGATATCTATTTCTCTGAGCACCTGGCTTGCTCAGAATGCCACATCAGCCTGCCCGAAATTGAGCCGCGCACATTTTCTTTCAATACTCCCCATGGCGCCTGCCCTGAATGCCAGGGTTTGGGTGGTAAATTGGAGATCGACCCGGACATCATTATCCCCAACAAGGAATTATCTATCAACGGTGGCGCGATCGCGATTTCATCTTGGGATGGTCCTCGTGAAGAGGGCGGTTGGTATTGGCAAACTCTTGAGGGAGCTGCTCGGCATTATAAGATCGATCTTGATACCCCAGTCCGCGACCTGAAGAAGAAGGAGTTAGATATCCTGCTCTACGGCTCAGGTGGCAAAGAAATCACCATGAAATACCGCAACTCTCGCGGTAACGAATATACCTTCAAACGGGTATTTGAAGGGGTGATCGGTAACCTGGAGCGACGTTACAACGAAACTAGTTCAGAATATATGCGCGAGCGAATTTCTAGTATCATGAGCATGACCACCTGTCCCACCTGTCAGGGAAAACGTCTGCGAAAGGAAGCCCTGGCAGTGACGCTGCTCGATACCAACATCATTACGATCACCGGTTGGCCCGTGCATGCGACCCTGGAATGGGTTGAAAAGTTAGCTGCTGATGATTCTCCTATCTCGGAGCGTCAGCGTATCATCGCTTCAAGGATTATTCGTGAACTACAAGAACGCCTGGGCTTCTTGGTGGATGTGGGATTGGAATATCTGACGTTAGAACGCTCCGCGGCCACCCTTTCAGGTGGTGAGGCCCAACGAATCCGGCTTGCCACCCAAATTGGATCCCGGTTAATGGGCGTCCTGTACGTGCTCGACGAGCCCTCAATAGGTCTACATCCGAGAGATAATGCCCGATTGCTGCGCACCCTGGAAGGATTGCGTGACTTGGGCAACACCGTCCTGGTTGTAGAACATGACTCCGAAACCATCGAAACAGCCGATTGGGTGGTGGACCTGGGTCCAGGCGCTGGCGAACACGGTGGCGAGGTAGTTGCCGAGGGGACACTAGCAGACATCCTGGCGCACCCTACATCCCTCACCGGTGCCTATCTATCCGGTAATTTGAAAGTGCCAATTCCTGAGAGACGCCGAAACGGAAATGGGGAATTTATAAAGATTGTGGGCGCGCGTCAGCACAATTTGAAAAACATTGATGTAATGGTTCCTTTAGGAAGGCTGGTTTGCATCACTGGAGTCTCTGGTTCTGGGAAATCGACTTTGATGGTCGATGTGCTCTACCAGGCCTTGGCCAAGGAACTCCACCGGGCGAAATCTATGCCTGGAGACCACGACCTCATCGAGGGACTCGATCGAATTGACAAAGTCATCAATATCGACCAATCCCCCATCGGGCGCACGCCGCGCTCTAACCCGGCGACCTATACAAAATTATTTGATCATATCCGCAAATTGTTCGCTGAGTTGCCGGAGAGTAAGATTCGTGGATACAAGCCGGGCCGGTTTTCTTTCAACGTGCATGGCGGTCGTTGTGAGGCCTGTCAGGGTCAGGGACAATTACGCATCGAGATGCAGTTTCTGCCCGATGTGTACGTGCCTTGCGAAGTCTGTAAAGGAACCCGTTTCAACCGCGAAACCCTGCAGGTTCGTTTCAAAGAATACAATATTGCCGATGTGCTGGATATGACCATCGAGCGCGCCCTGGAAGTATTCGAAGCTTTTCCTCCCATGGTCAACCGCTTACAAACGCTGTTTGATGTGGGATTGGGTTATATCCGTGTGGGACAGCCCGCGCCGACCCTTTCAGGAGGGGAGGCCCAGCGCGTCAAATTAGCGCGAGAACTCTCCAAACGCTCCACCGGTAGTACTTTGTACGTCTTAGATGAACCTTCCGTGGGCTTGCACGCTGCCGACGTGCACAAGCTGATCGAAGTATTGCACCGCCTGGTCGATGGCGGCAACACTGTGCTGATCATCGAGCACAATCTGGATATCATCAAAGTTGCAGACCACATCATCGATCTGGGCCCCGAGGGGGGGGAGGCCGGTGGTGAGATCATCGCTGAGGGCACACCGGAAGATATTTGCGGCAACCCCAAATCGTACACCGGGCAGTTCCTGCAAAAGTACGTCCAGGCGACCCACGAACAGGATTGTATTTGACAAGAATAAATACGATTGAGCTTGAAATGCTCAATCGTATTTATTCTTTAGGTTCCTTCCACTCCCATTCGGTCACCTCACCAGAAATAATCTCGACGACTTCGTTGTGAACGCCTGCTCCAGGAATGACGACGCTGATCTTGTATTCCCCAGGGGTGAGATTTCCTATGGCAAAGGTTTCATACCAGGGTGCTTGGAGCCGCATTTTAGGGTCGGCATAGAGTTTTAGATAGTACGGGTCTTGATCCAAATCTTCAAGATATTGCAATACAACCTGTTCTACCAAGATGGGTTGGCTATCCTGATCCAAAATGCGACCGGCTAGTGCTCCTTGGAGCGCGCCATTTTCA
Source organism: uncultured Anaerolineales bacterium (assembly GCA_964458115.1). GTDB lineage: Bacteria > Chloroflexota > Anaerolineae > Anaerolineales > UBA11858 > NIOZ-UU35. Next base: position 56,719 of record CAYWIC010000007.1, read on the forward strand.
TTTGGTTGAGCCAGCCACAATGCAGGATTGCGAGTGCTATTGTAGGTGTTGTCGTTCATGCGAACTTCAAAATACAGTTCATTCCTAGATGTTGTCCCTGTTGACCCCACCAATCCGAGCACTTCACCTTTTGCCACTGATTGCCCAGGTTCTACTTGAATTCCAGATAGGTGGCTATATAAGGTGTAGATGGGTTGAGCGAAACCAGACAAATCATGTTCGATGATAACCATTAGACCATGGAAACCCTCATACAGGCCGTACTGCACCTGGCTATCATCTCCAGCGAAAACCACCTTTCCTGTCTCGGCTGACAGCACTTGGGTCCCTTCTCTGTTCACGAAATCAACGCCATGCTTGATGATTTGCGCAGTTTGGGCGATGCCGTAGCGTTCGGCAACATCAATGGTATGACGCCCTCCGGGAGCAATAGGCACATTTAGTGGGAAAACAGCCCTTTCTTCTGTCCCTTGATCTTGCATCAAGTTTCCACCATTTGTAGACAGCTCCCAATCGATGGATTCATAGAAAAATGGACTGAAGAACTGGTTGATCTCAGGGGGCGCGTACTCGACAAAGGTTTGCTGAAAGAGGGCTGTGAGGTCATTCTCAGGCAGGATGCCGAATCCCCCAGTCGTGATCATCGTTGTCGTTGCTGCGGTCGCCAGCAGCGAACGGATCAGAGTAGCCTTCTTCTTCTTTTGTCTAGTATTTTTTGTACTCAAACCTGGACTCCATTTTGGGGAATCAGAACAGGTGACACACCCACGGAAATGTCTTGTGCTTTCAGTGCCTCAGCCAGCACTAACCGCAACTCACTGGATTTGTAGACGGTATCTGGCCAGCGCTCTACGTAAATCCATACTTCGTAGTAGTTGGTATCTGCGCCAATGCCGGAAAATAATACGATCGGATCGAATCCCTCCTCGATTATGCGACCATCAAAGTTGGTTGCGCTTTCAGTTAAGATCGTCATCACCTTTTCACGATCGTGATTTCCCTGGATGGGAATACGGACTTTAACGCGATACCCTGGTACGCGCGAATGGTTGATCAGCGTTCCTTCAATAGCCTCCGCGTTGGGAATGATGATTTTCTCTTTGTCGATGGTCAGTAGACTGGTGAAGTTCATGTTGATTTCTGTGACTTTGCCGAAATATTCCCCCAGGGTGACATATTCACCCACACGGTAGTAGCGCAGGAACATCAGCTTGACCCCAGAGACCACATCCGATGCCAACCGTTCTGAGCCAATGGCGAAAGCCCCAGTTACGGCGGTTACAATAACCACCAACGCCCCAGCGGTACCGGTCAAGTCGATGATGATCTTGCCCGTCAGTAGGAAGAGACCCAATCGAACGAGTCCAGAAAGAAAATCTGTCAAAGTATTTTCGATAAACCTGGATAGCAATCCTCTGATTAGACGGATGAGCACCAGTTCAGAGATGACATACCCAACCGCAGCGATCACCACGGCCAGCCCCGCCATGCTCAAAAAATTAAGGATGGTTTCAGGTAATGTAGATTCCATACGATTGCTCCCTTTTCTGCAATAAATAGGATAAATTAGGTCGCAATAATATATATTGATTGTGACAGGATGTCAAGGAAGGGAATAAATAGATGCGTGCAGGCACAAAGCGCCTGCACGCATCTATTTATTTTTACAATACCCCAAATTCGAGGTGACTTATGATTATTTTTTTAAGTAGAAGCTCTTCTTTGCTCTGGCACCTTGATCAGAACAATGGAGGAGACTAAGAATAGAGCGGCATAAATCCCAAAGATGAGCATATATCCTAATCCGGGGATTTGGGGGAAATTAGCTGTGAAGAAATCTGCTATCGGCCCGCCGATATAGGCACCTACTGCTCCTGCGCCTGCTCCGGCTAGATTCGAGATCCCCAGGAATTTGCCAGCATCTTTCTTGGGGACGATGTCGGTACCCAATGCCCAGTTAGTGGTAAAGAACATACCGATCCCGGCCCCAACGATACTGCCTCCGATAGTGATCACGGTCATGTTCGGAGAAAGTAAAAGAATCACTGTGCCGACTGTTGCTAGTATCCCACTGATGGCAACCAAGACCTTCCTGCCGATTTTATCGGCTAGCCAACCGCTGGGGAGAGCGAATACCAAAATCAGCACCCCCACTACTAATTTAAGTTTGGAGGCCGGCCCAGCGGCTGTGTCTCCCGCAAAGCCCAGACGCCCTTGAAGGAAATACACCGCAAAGGTCGACAAGTTGTTTGCTCCCACCAAAAAGGCTAAACGGTTGATCACCCACCAGGTAAAGGAAGGGTTCTCATTGGCCACCTGTCGACCGATACTGACCTGAACGCTGCCATACACACCGATAATGACTGCGAACAACATTCCCGCTAATCCTACCAATCCCATCACGATAAGTTGCGTGGAGAGCACGCTGACATCTTCCAGGAATCCCCCAATAAATCTCACGACTTCACCAGAAACAAGGATTACGACCAAAAACAGCAGAGTCATTCCTACCAAACGCCCAAAGGGTTTCCAATCCAGGGGGTCGGGTTTTTCGGTCAGGCGTTCTTCGCGTACAAACATCGTGATCCCAGCGGTTACCAGCAAAATGAGAACGACGACCCCAATGCCGCCCCACATATTGCCCTTGGCGATCATTGGCCCAATCGTCAAGGCAATGATGATAACTGGAAGCAATTCCAAAACAGCTTTGATCCCTGAGAATAGACCGCGGCGGTCTTCGTGAACCAGGTCAGGGATGAGGCCCTGCTGCGCGCCGTGAGCCAGATTGGAGGCAACCTGGGAGAAAACTACAGTTGAGAACAAGATCCAATAAGTGGGCGAAGCACCCATGGCAATCAGAATTCCGGCATTGAGCAACGATCCGATTAGGATGTATGGGCGGCGTCTGCCCCATCTGGCCATGCTGCGATCTGAGAGCATCCCGGCCAAGGCCTGCACTAACAAGGCAATCATCAGCGAATACAAGCGCATATTGCCGTAATAGGTGCCCTGCTGTTCGGGGTCAATGAAGCGTTGGACTAGCAAAGGTTGGATGAGGCCATTAGCCTGCGACACGGCTGTCAGACCCAGCCAATAGATATTGATGGTAATGTAGTCGTACCAGTGCAGACGTTTCATGGGGCCTCCTTGGGGTTTATGTCAGTTGCTATGGATAAAATTAGGCTCTCTGGGAAACGCCGTGGGGCGATAAACAAATATTGGTGATTGGGGTGGGG
>CAYWIC010000008.1:0-57918 GCA_964458115.1 uncultured Anaerolineales bacterium
TGTTTTTTGTATCATGATGATTATCTTACCATCACTTACTTTTTGACATTACCGAGATTTTTACTCCTAATCTCGATACAACTTGCCGACATCCTTAGATCATATTGGAAATTCAACAAATTTATGTATTCTTCAAAATTCTAGCGTAAACACGCTGGACTCGCTTCGCCATAGTATTGACTGAAAACAAGTCGGCACGCAGACGGGAAGCTGCGGACATACGTTGCTGTAAATCTCGATCAGCCAGTATGCGACCTATTGCAGCTACCAAAGCAGTTGTATCCCCTGGTGGAATTACAAAGCCTTGCACTCCATCTTCTATAGTCAGATCGTTATCTCCAACATCTGTTATTACACAGGGAAGCCCAGCCGCCAGCGCCTCGAGTAAGCTATAGGGCATAGCCTCATAATGCGAGGGTAATATAAAGATGTCTGCAGCATCTAACAGATTTCTCACATCAGATTGATAACCCCAAAAAATGACACGGTCTTCTATTTCCAGATTACTCGCCATTTCTTCAAAAGCTGGACGAAGAGAACCATCCCCAACCACCCAGAGCCAAATATGACGGAAATCATCACATAGCTTCCCCATCGCCAATAGTAATCGATCAACCCCTTTTTGTGCATCCAATCTCCCAGTGAATACGATTACTTGCTCGTGCTCTTCCAATCCCATTGCACTCCGGACAACCTTCTTCTGTTTGTAGGAGTTATCTACATTTACTCCATTCGGAATTACCTCAGAGTGATCTTTTGGAGCACGCTTGGAGACTATCTCATGGTCTTTGGCTTTTTGCGATACAAATATGAGCCTTTCAGTAAAGGAATAATTAAGAAAAGTATCCAGTGCAACAAACATCCAACGCCCTAATCGAGAGCGAACGCTCTGAAGAGAGCCATGATATATTTTCACAGGTAGATGAACAGTTACAATTGCTGGAACACCTGCAAGCTTCGCAGCTAGACGTCCTATTGCAGCGGCTGTAGGACTATGTGCGTGCACTAAATCCGATTGACTTCTTTTTAAAATCCGCGCCAAATTAATTATATTCGCAGGGTTGAAAGGGAACCAACTATCAAATGATATCTCTTCTGCCCCTAAAGACTGGATGCGTGAGGCAAATCTTGCTATCCCGGGTGTGATAATTGTAAACCGATAGTAATTGGAATCAGAATTTCGCAACAAGCAGGCAAGATGGCTTTCAACCCCTCCGAAATCGAGTATGCCATCATATAGCAAAGAGATGTTTCTCATTTTATGGCGATTTTATGGTATGGGTTACCTGTTATTCTTTGGGCTAGCAACAAACCCAATTTTCCAATTAACACACATAACGACAATCGATCTACTCGTCGATTTCCATGCATCCATGAACTCAGCAAAAACTGACGAGCTAAATTTGAATCACCATACCAGAATGCGCAATCAGCAGCACGGTAGTTTACATGAGCTAAAGCTTCCTGTTTGAATTCCAAAAGAGATTCGGGGATATCGTTGGCAGAAAAATATGCATTGTATATTTCAACCAACTCACGTGCTAATTCAGATAATCCGACCAAGGATTTCGCCTCCTGATGCACCCTTAACGCAGCCAACTTTATCGGCAAATATTCTACTTGGCAGACCAACCCGGCACGCAACCAATACTCAAAATCCATCACATAATGCAGGTGTTCAGATAAATAACCGACTTTCTCCAGCATTTCACGGCGAAGAAAGACAGCTGGCTGTGGAATATAGTTGACTGCCTTACGGAGAAAATCAGGATAATCAAAGGCTCGCGTTTCATATTTTCCAATAGTTCTACCGCGGTCATCAATCAGATCACAATCTCCGAATATCATGTCCACATGTGGATGTGTGTGAAAGTATTCTCCCACTAATTGGAGCGCACCAGGCATATAACAGTCATCGCTATTAAGCCAGCCTAATATATCACCCCTAGATCCACGCCAGCCCCGGTTAACTGCCGCTGCCTGTCCGATATCGGGTTCTGAAATCCAATTTAGTCGTTCCCCGTATGATGCCAATATTTCCAATGCTCCATCAGTCGAGCCGCCATCTAGCAGGAGATAATCTAAAGCTGGGTAAACTTGTTCAAGGACAGAGTCTACTGCTGCGTCGATGTACTCGCATTGGTTCAGGCTGGGTGTGACAACTGAGATCGTGGGCAGGGAATTCATGGTACTGGCATAACATCAATTCTATTCAGCAGCAACATCAAGGGTCTCGTGTCTCCATTTGGCAAACGTCGAATTGTAGGTTTATCTAATCCAATCAGACGGAATTCGTTCAATCCCCGATGGAGGTTGATCTTTAACCTAATATGCTCCAGACCATCTATCAGGAATTCTTCGACGCGGCTGTTCTCACGAATTGGTGCATAAGCCCCCACCCGATAAAACTCAACGCGAATATTTCGGAGCGAATCTTCTCGGCTAGGTCCTGGCTGAAGGTAAAAAATTAACTCAACAAGGAGGTCTTCTTCAGACCACAGAAATCCCTTCAGGCCTTGATTCACTCCCATTCCTAGCCATAAGAAACTGCCTTCTCCAAGGTTTTCTATTCCCCATTCATCGGTCTTTAATTCCATAACTCCGACTCGTCCAGATAATTCCATATCTACAAATAACAATTTTTCTTTATCATGCAGCCCCAGCAAAGCTTCTTCAACACTTTTTTGACGCTGGAATGATTCTGAATCAGGAACGAGTGAATACAAAGTCCATCCACTTTCTTCCCCGATTAAGGATAACTCCAATGGAATCTGCAAAAAAGGACGTTCCCTTGGTGAAATCAACAAATACGCCGCCTGTGCCTCGAGTAAAGCCTGAATATCAATACCTGGGTACTGTGGATCAAGCGGAATGATTTCACGAGTAAATTGTGGGCCAAACAATGGATAATCCCAATGATTTGCACCAATGCGAGTGGCTATAGTTGAATCGAGAGGAACGTGTTCTTCCAACATTTCTATAACAGGCACCATAGCTGGATTATTAAGCATGCGCGCTCCTGTCTTACTCATCCTCGACACGGCATTAGCTCCAACAAGCGGTCGAGATGAATTGAGGGTCACTGACCAAACCATAACCCATAGAGCAATAACTACAACAATCCAGTGGAAAATCCCATGTTTTTTATTCGGGTAGTATAGAAAGGAAATCAAAGGCGCAAGAACAGATATTGCGATGATGAAATAACGGCCTTTATATGGAGTCCATTCCTGCAGGGCGCTTAAAGTGAACAAATAACCCAAGGCAATACAAAAGATACTGATGCGGATATAGTCACGCCGTCGCAGACCCCAAACAAATTGCGCAACCGCAGATGGGAAAATTAGGAATACTGAATGAGGCCCAAACCAGGCTACCCCTTCGTTAAAGGCATATGGTTGATTTATAACTTGCCTCAGTGAATAAAACCAGGAAAAGCGTTCAGGGATTTGCAACGTTAAAGCCAAAACTTGCGCAACCTCTGCTTTCACAACAAATAGAGCAGTTCTAAGCCCTCCGGGAATTCCCGAAAGGTCCAAAAATTGATATGCATATGAAAATAGGCTTCCAACAAACATATCGTGTCGAGGGATAGGGGGGTCTACTGCGTATGCCATCCATTCAGGGACGCTGATAGGATTTCCGTAGTATAGCCAGTTTTGAACATACGTGAACCCCCCAAACATGCCGATTCCCAATATACTCATAAAGACCCAATTAACTAGACGGGGAACTGCAACAGGACCAATTAGGAGCCAGGCAATTAAACCAGACACGGCCAGGCCTGGTAGAGCAAAAAATGTGGTAGTTTTTGTGCCTATTGCCAGCCCAAATGAGATGGCAGAGAGAATCAACTCACCCTTGCCACCCTCCTGTAAACCTAAATAAAGATAGTACAACATACTGATAAAGAAGAAGGCAGCTAACAAGTCGTTTTGAGTAGTCGCGGATTGTAAGACAACTTGTGGGAATGTTGCCCATATAAGAACTGCAAACAAACTCTGAGATCGAGAAGCTCCAATAATTCGGGCCACACCAAAAATTGCAGCCATACTCCCAAGAGCAGCAATCCAATTCACTAAACCGGACAACTGATCGCTTCCCCAAAATAACATGGTCCAAAGTAACCCAACCTCTGCGTTGATCGGATACGTAGTCTGGCGAGGATTTGGAGTCGGCCATGGGGCCAAAGAGTTGTGCTGCATCCAATATCCCACCCTCGAAAGGTGATACGTCATGCTGTCATAGTTGTTTTGAGGGAATACAAGAATAAACCCAAAACCAGCTATGTATAACAACAAAACACCGATACCAAAAACATACAGAGCCGGAGCTTTTCCCCAAGGAAGGAATTCGCGCCAGATTATCCATTTCCCATTATTAAAGCAATAGAAGAGTTGCGGCTTGCCCGAATGTTGCCAATAAATCCAGGCAAACAATACAATGATAAGGTGACCGAGCAGATAAAACCACATATTAATTTGAGAGAAAAGGCTGGCCACCTCGCTGACTAAAACTAAATTTGCGTAACTCAGGATGAGCAAACTCACAAGGAACGAGATACGCGATTCAAAGCGGAAAAGAGAATTTAACAATAATGCAGCTAATAATATAAATAGAGCACCAGGAACAATTAACATATGAAATTACGTGGGTAAAAAGCCAATTTTCCAAAGAAAATGATAAAGAACCGACCTTTTCAAGTATGATTTTAGATTTTGATGGATTTCTTCCCTACCAGGGCAATAGGTCAAATACTTAGCCCGTACAGCATCCATTTCCTTTAGACCAATTTGATTGAGTTGAGCGGAAGTTTTCTGGGATGCATGAACCCGAAACGCAGCTAAAAATCGTGGAACTCTGATAATTGTAGCTCCGCTAATTATATATCGAAGGATCATATCCCAATCCATAGCGAATTGCATGGACTCATCTAACTCAGCACCAATTTTTTCCCAGATCGATCTACGCCAGAATAAGGTTTCTTGAGGAACAAAATCTGCCCAAAATAACACCTTATCTGAGTGAGGTGGCAAAATCCACCTGCCAATTTCGAGATCATGTTCATTTATGATAATACGATGACTGTACACAACATCCACTTTTGGATGGCGGCGGAAATAATCCGAGACAAAATACAAAGCCCCAGGTAGAAGGATATCATCTGAATTGAGATATGCCATGATCTCCCCGCTGGTTTGCCTGAATCCTCTGTTAATAGCTTGCGCCTGGCCTGTATCTGATTGTGTATTGAATGCTGTGACAACTTCGGGGTGGTCGCGCACGACCTGAGGGGTTTTATCTGTTGAAAGGCCGTCCTGGACAATATATTCTAGCTTTGGATAATTTTGATCAGCGAGACTTCGAATTGTCCTATCCAGAAAAACTGCTTGATTATAGGAAGGAGTAACGACAGAAATGTTTAATAATTGCAGTGGATCTTTTTTGATTACTTTAGAATAATGGGTGGGAATTTTCAACGATATGGGTGGATGTTGTGCTAAGATGCCCAGACGAGGCTCGAACCGTTTCTTAATTTCACGCAAGCGATCAATCACCTTACGGAAATCTCCGCTTCGAATGATGGGTGCATTGCGCAACCAGAAATAAAGGGAACCCTTGAACTGTTGGATTATATTCTCTTTTGCAATCAACTCTTCCATCTGTTGATGTAACTGCTTATCTTTTGTATCTAAACTCTCCTCTAGTTTATTCTGAATGGATCTCAATCGTTTAACTTTTGCCTTGAATTTCTTTCGCGCCTCACGAATTTCGTCCTGAAATATCTTCCATTCCCTTCTTGTCTGTTGAAGTTCTTCATTCCTAATCTGAAGATGTTCTTCCAATTTATAAACTCTCATTGATTTAGTAATTAGTTCTTGTTCAGCGCGGTGTAAAACTTCCTGTAATTGTCTAAATCGATAAGATTGACGCTCGTTTATCCTTCCTAGAGAGAGATTTTTCTCTCTCTGTTCACTGATAATTTGCATACGGTTTTCTGAATGGGCTTGATAATATCGGACGGCCTGCATCAATGCATTTCGAGCTTCCAATGCAGCAGATGTTAAGTTGCCTTTTAGCAATTGTGGTAATGCTTGCCTACGGCGAATAGAACATCCCATTGCCAAATAATCGCGCGGTGAGCCTTCACGGCCATCGTGCTCTTGGTTCGATCGCCAATAGTCATGAACGTCATTCCAACTCAGTGATCCCAATCGTCGTGGAATGGCGCTCGCTTCGATTTCAAAATATGGTTCAATGAACTTGACCAATCTTTTCAAGGTCACGTGATCAAATGGGGACGCATAGAGTCGCATACCTTCCCCCAATTCGGATTCTATTGCGTGTTGAGCATCGGCGGGCGCGATGTCAAAAGTCATCAATAGCATCCCTCCAGGCTTAAGAATTCGAGCAATTTCCCAAAGCATCATACGATCATAGCCAGGAACTAGGTGCTCAATTACTGACGTGCACAAGACTATGTCAAATGAATTGGCAGGGAGCGGTACATGCTCTCCCTCGGCGTTCAAATATTGAACATCAGAACCATAAAATGAATTGAAATCATAACTCACCAAGGTATTCAAATCACCGATGTTTGGATCGATTGCAAAAACCTTATGGCCCTGCATTGAAATCCAATTTCCTAGGGGAACAACACCACAACCAACATCTAATACACGCAAAGGTGGCTGCTCTGATGTGGCAAATTGGTGCCAAGATCTGATGATAAAATCATACTCCTGTTTACGAATCCCCCAAAAACATATTTGAGCATATTTTCTCAAATTGTCATTTTCTCTCCATTGACTATCACCCCGATTCACTAAAAACCGCATTTTTTCTACCATACTGTAGAATGATTTTGTTGAAGGGTGAAGCTGTTTCTCAGAAGAAAATTTATAGAACATTTCAAAGACCATTTTGCTACACCGAAAAAATTATTCCCAACGGACTTGAATTTACGCGATTCGCGGCTAAAGGCCAGGCGGCCTAAGACGAACTAAAGCATTCGTCTCAAAATGCAACTACATTGACTTAAACACAAAGTTCATTGGCAATTCATCTCCTCCGACAATATTACCAATGAACTCATGGCTAACGAAGTCAAATTAAATTCAGCGGAACAGGCTACGACGTCGCCAATTAACCAATGGGGCCAGAAGTCGGCGTAGGAAGTATCGAACGTAGATCCACGCAAACCAACTGCCGCCATCGCGGCGATGGATGCGCAGCATCTCCGGCCAACAACGCTCATCGGCGCTGATGGTCTTGGCGTCATAGTGCAAGCGGAAGTTGGCCCAGGTGTGTCCAGGGTAATACTTGATCGCTGACACCCTGGCCAGGCGAACCCATAAATCGTAATCCATAGCAAAATAATAACTTGGATCCAAGGGTCCGACCTTCCGCCACAAGTCTGCTCGCCAGAAAGCCGCTTGTTGGGGAATATAAACCCCTCCGCGCCGCAGTCGCTGATAACTGGTTTGTTGGGCGTTGAATGTCCCAATGACCTGCCCATCTGCATTGATGAACTTAGCATCACCATATACCAGGCCGGTTTCAGGATTCGAGCGTAGAAACTCCACGGCTTCAGAGATTGCCCCTGGGAGATAGGTGTCGTCAGAATTCAAGTACGCCAGGATTTCACCGTTAGCGTGAGAAAAACCTTTATTGATCGCAGAAGTCTGACCCTGATCGGTTTCAGAGACCCACCAGGCTAACTCCTGCTCATAGTTCTTGATGATCTCGACGCTGCCATCGGTGGAGCCGCCATCCACAATGATGTATTCGATCTGTGGATAATCTTGCTCAATCACCGAACGGATAGTCGCTTCTAAATATTTGGCCTGGTTGAAAGAAGGGGTAACTACTGAGACTAGCGGAAATTCAGCCACTGATCCCATTCCTCTTCGGTGTAAAACTTTTCTGCGACATCTGAGGTCAGTTGCTTTACAAGCTCTACTTCCTCCTCTGTAAGACGGTGCATCCAATTGAATAGATTCGCCCGACTGTCTAACTGCGTGGAGAATTCCTTCTGTTTTGGCTGCTCGGGCGGGTTCTTGGGTCGGGTTGATCTCACGATCGAATGACTAACCCAGGGAGTAAATGAAATCCCTAGGGCCTCGTACATATCGTGGTAACCATCCAAAGGATGTAGTGAAATATCTTCATGCCGCACCACCACAAATTCCGGATGAGTTTCCCGGTATTGATCTACAACGTTGTAAACCATCCTCCATAACAGGCTTCCCTGGCCAACGATGTCATCATCCTTTCCCAGCATGTCTTCCATATCCTGCTGATAGGGCTGCAAATGATCACGCATCAACAATGGTTGATCCAAAATATTGCGGAAATCAAATGTCCAACCCAACCGCTTGAGACTACTTACAAAGGCCACCGGGTGACGGACAACGATGACAATCTTGCACCCTAAACGTGAGGAGAACCATGGACAGGAGAATACTGCGAAGGGATCCTTGAGCAACGGGCGGGCCTCTGTGAGATTGCCCTGGAGAAATCTCCACATATCGCGCACCATACGTCCCAAATCCCTTACTGAGCGAATAGAGAGGATTTCCGTGCTGAAATGGTAGCGATATTCAACTGTCTCACTTAACGCCGGGAGGAATGTAGCTTCGTTCTCATCGCAAATATATTGGTACCAGTGCTCGACGGGCTTACGCATCACTCCAGGTCTGTGCCAGAGGTTGAGTGGCTCGCTGAGATAGATCACATCTTTGCTGGCGGCGATCATCTTACCCACCCAAGTCGTCCCGGAACGATGCACGCCGGTGATCAAGATCGGCGCGCTGCGACCCTCGATCTTCAAGCCTGGCCAGGTTTTCAGACGCGAGTCGTCGCCAACATCGGGCCTGAAATGCAACATCAAAGAGTAATACCATTCGGCCGTTCCGCTCCAACCAAGCAGACTGAAAAAGGCGTAGATCATGCGGTGCCAGTAGAATTTCAACAGACGAGGATTTCTTATCGTCGCGCGCCAATAGTCACGCAATGCCGGGCCAGGCAAGCCCCCTTCGAGTAAATAACGTCCACTAATACGATACGCACCGCCTCCAATCTGCAACCTGAGTTTCTTCAAGCGCGAACTCAAAGAGAGGCGCGAATGCATCCAGTCGAGTACCCGAAAGACTTCATCGCTGAATTCTGCCGCTCGGGCGACATTTTTTGCTTCTCGGTGGTGGCGCGCTCCAGCCCAGATCTCCGGAATATGTTTGACCTCAGATACTTCTGCAATCCGCAGCCAGAGATGGTGATCTAACAAATAGTGGTAATCCGGGTCCAGAAAACCAACCTTTCCAAGGGTTTCCCTGCGCATGAACACCGCTGGCTGGCAGATGATGTTGTAGCACATCAACTCATCCAAGCCCCAGTCGCCAAAGGTCTGGTTGTGAAGCGGATAACCCTGAGCATCCATCGAGATGGCATTTCCAAAGACCATCCCGGCATCAGGGTTCTCTTGTAATGCGCTTACAGCTTGTGAAATGGAATCGGGGAAATAGATATCGTCTGAGTTGAGCCAGGCAACGATCTCTCCTTGAGCTCTTTTCAGCCCTTTATTTATAGCATCTGCCTGCCCTTTATCTGGTTCCGAAACCCACCAGGCCAGATGGTCGGAATACTTTTCAATGACATCTACACTCCCATCCGAAGACCCTCCATCGACAATGATATATTCGATATTGGGGTAATCTTGCGCCAATACAGAGCGGATGGTATCTTCTAGAAATTGGGCTTGGTTATAAGAGGGAGTAACAATGGTTACAAGGGGTTTCATATTTGAATTCAGGATCAACCTTACCTTTTCAAATCAAAAATAACGTATCCAGCCCCCTCGGCTAGCACATCATACGTTCCATAAAGCAATTCACTAAGCTCTGGAGTTTCGTTTAATATCTCTACTTGAGTGCTGACAAAGTAATCATATTCCGCAATGGCGGAATAGCTATTCTCCAGCACTTCATCGGCGGAGGCGCCCGCCAAGACCCGCAAATTCACATCGCCTGATTTGATCCAGGAATCATTGGGCACCCAGCCATAATAACTCAGAGAGTGCCCATAGGCTTGACTCATCGATAGGACCCGTGCGCCTGGTTCGATGAGACTGCCTACTTCTTCATAAAATGCGATATCGGTACGGTAGTCGGTGCGTACTAGGTTTACGCGCACATCCCATACTTTGAAAAAGGCTGCAGCGAAGAGCAACACAATGATCAAAGCGCGAGCCCAAACCCCATGTTCAACTGCTACAATGCGGCCAAAGAATTCAGAGGCTGAAACGGTGAGGGATACAGCCACAACCAATATCAAGGGGAGTTGGTAATAATCATGGGTCAGCGTGTGATAGGGGAAGGTCATGCTATAGAGGCCATACCCCAACCATAAGCCAGCCAAAAGCCCGCGCTTCCCCTTATCTCTTACCATGAAAAAACTTGCCAGCGCGGCGAGCAACGTACCAAACCCGCAAATATTGGTGGCCATCTCTTGCCAACGGATATAGAAAGCTGGATCACGCCAAATCTGTGGAAAAAACCGGAAGCTAAATTGTTGTTGTAGAAAACCGGCGATCCAAAGCCCATAAATGTAGAATAGCGCTGCAGGCAATGTCGTTAAGATACCCATCACCCAAACCTGTCGATCGCGGATGGCTCTCTGGATTCCAAGTCCAAGGAGAATGATACCTAAAAATGCCCCCCCAACAAAGAACACAGCCACGCTCTTGACATAAATTGCAAATCCACCAAGGATCCCCGCCAAAACAGCCCATCTCATCCTTCGCTGCCTGTACCAGCGCAGCACAGCCCAAAGCGACCAGGCGATCAGCCCAACCATCAAAGAGTCTGGCTGAAAGGTGCGCGCGGCGTAGATGCCATATGGCAAGAAGAGCAGGTAAAACATGGCCGCGAGGCCCCCATCGAAATTGGCCAGTTCTCTGCTCAATAGTAAAACCGCAACTCCAGCGCTAATCCAAAAGAGCGCTGATAATAATCGTGGTATCCACAGATATTCTCCACCCGCCAGATGGTAGGACCAGGCCGCCAAGCGCTCCATCACCTGAGGCTCAATGATGGCTTCTTTTTGTCCAGCCGCAATAGCCAGTTCCCGCTGTTGAGCTGGAGCTTCTTCCAAACCCTGGTAATACAATCCCCTGGCGATCACGGCGGCGCGCATTTGCCGGGTGGCATGAAAATCAAAGGGCGGGTCGGTGAGATCATAGGCGCGAATCCCCAACCCCAGCAGGAGCGCCAGTCCAACAACTAACCAGAACAGCCATTGGGGGCGAAAGAAGAGCTTGGAATGTAGATTTAGATTTTTCTCCATGAATTACGTTTATACTTTCCGATCGAAATATCCGCTGGAAAGATGGGGTGGTGTCTTCGCCACCACCCCATCTTTCCAGCAATATCAATGGGTCAAATTGTAAATCCGATAGCCCACACCCTCAGCATACACGGGGTAATTCGCATTTAGGAAATCATTCAATTCATCATTCATCTGATTTTCAGCAGTGACTACGAAATAATCTGCATCAGAAGCGCGTTGATCAAAAATCTCGCTCCCTGCGCCCTGCGGCCAGACATGGATCGTGCGCCAGCCATAATACATCATGCGAAAGCCATAATCCTGCGTCACCCCGACCAGCTTTGCATCAGGGGCGACCAATTCGCCGACTTCACTCCAATAGGCAGGGTGGTCACTAAAATCCTGTCCCACCAGAATCGAACGTCCCAGCCAGGCGTTATATACAGCCGCGACTAGCACAACCATGACGAAAAGAGTCCGGACAAAAATTCCACTGCGTTTGACTACATCGATGACACCAGTTGCTAAAGCAGGCAAGGACAGTGATACCACAGCCAACAATGGCAAATGGTAATAATCATGCGTGGTGATGTGATGCGGGAACATCAGTCCATACAGAAAATAGCCACCCCAAAAACCCCATAATAACGCCCGGCTGCGACGGGAAACCAAGAAAGTTCCCACAAATGCAGCCAGCACAACGCTTGGCTCCATCAAGCTGCTTACCCGGATCAACCAGCGCATGAAAAAGGATGGGGTAAGTACTTCGCGCCAGCGAGATAAGATGGTCCAATTGACGATAAAAGAAGATGATTGCTCACCTGATCCTACCAGGTAATAAATCAACGCAGGAGCAACCATCAGGGCTGCCATCGCCCAAATCTGAAGGTTTCCCAATGAAAATTCCAAGTTGGTGAAACGCCAACGCTTTTCTTTGTCGTTTTGAGCATCAGATAGGGGCCCAAATGAAAAGGTTACGATACCAATTGCCATCCCCCCGATAAAGAAAGCAGCCATAACTTTGACCAGGGCTGCCGCGCCCCCCAAAATCCCAGCAAGTATCGCCCAGCGCCAGGTTCGCGCTTCTGACCAACGGAACAGAGCCCAGCCTGTCAAGAGCACCAGCATAATCATTCCCGGGTCAGGCTGAAAAGAGCGGCTGGCCAGAATGCTAAATGGTAAAAACATGAAGTAGCCTAAACCAAAAAGTGCTGCTAAAGCCGACGTCATTCGTCGAGCTATATCGTAGAGCGCGGCAGCCCCAATCAACCAAAAGATGGATGTATAGACGCGAGCAACCCAAACCAGCTCTTCGCCAACTAAACCATAAGTAGCCGCGACCATCGATTCTAATACGGATGGCTCCAAGCGCTCCATCATCTTCCAATGTGTGAGTGCCTGATGACGCTGCAAAGGGTCTGCTTCCTTTTGTGCAGTGTAATACATCCCTCGGGCGATAATCGCAGAACGCAGTTGGCGGGTAGGATTAAAACCCAGGGGAGGGTCATCCAAATCTGTTAAACGTAGAAGAAGCCCGAGTACAAAAATTAATACTACGATCAATGCTCCTACCCATCGGGAATGCTTTAGCATGGCTTGATCTGTGGTTGATTGCGGCTTCATTTGCGACATAAATTGGCGTGGTTGGATTAGGGACTAAAACAAGGAGGCGTATTCGACTTTTGGAAATACAGTCAGTTGGCCCCCAATGGTGGCGTCTAACACCTCTCTCCCGACTGACTCGTACGCTTTCCGTGCCATCCAATACCCTTGTTCAGATGTATCCAAATCAGGCAACTGCCAGCGAAATCCTTTCCCAAAGTATTTTGGATCAAAATGATTGGGGTCATCCCCGTCGGAGACAACCGTGGTATTGGGTTGGCCTTTGCTGGTGAAACTATGGTCCACCCCAATGAGGATTGCTTTCTCGAAGCCCATGTGGAACGCTAATTGCAAACAAACATATGTTACCGTAGCACCCTCCCACAGTCTACCGCGCACATCCTGAGCAAACCTTGGGCCAGTATATGTGGTGAAAAGAAAATGTGTGTTATCGTCTGGCTGACCTTGAGGGTATAGCAAGTCACGCGATCTCCAAGAGAAAAACTTTGGCATTTCCAATGATTGAAAATCTGCATAACACTGCTCATTGACCAGATCATTCACCGACACCAAATAGCTAGTGGGAAAGCCCCAATCGGGGAAGGCTAAATAAATTCGGTTCATCCCAAAAGTGTATTCGTCTTTCAGCTTCGAGATGTCCGTGTTCTTCAAACTGGGACCATTTCCAATGATGAAGCAGCGCTCTCCTTTGTGGATATCTTTCAGCTGCCCTAGTCGCTGGAAACTCTCTCGACGCCAGGGATGCATCGCAGCTGCCGGCCATTGCGCCGCACGCTGAAGGGCGTAGCGTGTATTGCTGATGGGTTCCCACACCGCAGGTGGAAATATATTCTTGATGGTAGATCGAATGTCAGACATAGATCATTGAAGTTTCGCACTCATAAAACAAGGGATATCAGAAAACAAGGGGCGGGGGCTACACCCCCACCCTTTGGTTCTGGATTTCTTCTCTGTGGCTATATACCATGAATTAATACGTTTTGATGAACGCGGAATGTCGAAGGCTATTCCGTGCTCAATCTCGCCGTTGCCCCCCCATCGACGATCATGGCCTGGCCTGTCATAAAGGATGATTGAGTCCCATCAGCCAGGAAGTAGATTGCCTGGGCGATTTCTCCCGATGTGCCAATTTTGCCGCTGACGGTCTTGCGAGCTAAGTTTTCCAAACGCTGCTGAAGATCCCCCCCTCCAGCGTGATCGCGGTTCATCCCTGCTCTCAACATAGGCGTGTCAACCGCCCCTGGCAGGATGGAATTCACACGGATATTTTCCGGTGCAAACTCAATCGCCATAGCACGCGTCAGAGCAAGCAAGCCACCCTTACTTGCGGCGTAGGCAGCGATATCTTTGGAAGTCGCTACAGCATGAACGGAAGAAACGTTCACCACCGCACCCCCACCATCTTCTTTCAACAATGGATAGGCCAGCTTTGCGCTCAAAAATACGGAACGCAAATTCGATGCCATGACAGCATCCCATTCCTCGACGCTGGTTTCCAACAGCGGTTTGGTGATTTGATAGGCGGCGTTGTTGATCAACGCATCTAATGTTTCTGTGAAATCTTGAGCCTGGTGAAAAATCTCTTCCAGCGCCGAGGCATCTGAGATATCTGCTTGAATGAACAGACCATCCTCGGGAAATGAATTGCCATAGGGGGCGCGATCAACCCCAATTACTCGCCATCCCTTCTCGTTGAACAACTCAACCGTTGCGCGACCAATTCCACCGGCTGCCCCTGTGATGAGCATCGAGCGTTGCAGATTCGTGTTATTCTCCATGTTTCATTTTCTCGATTCTAGATCTGATGTGTCAATCCCCAAACCTTCTAACAGATTGCGGATGGTATTCCAATGAACTCGCTCCCAAGCCATAGGACTGGAATTGGCGTTATGGGGAGCAATCATGACATTGTCCATCTGGAGCAGCGGACTCCCTTCTGGGAGGGGTTCTACCTCGAAAACATCTAATGCCGCCCCCGCAATTCTCTCTGCATTGAGCGCCTCTACCAATGCGAGTTCATTGACAATGGGACCGCGGGCTGTGTTGATCAATACAGCTTCGGGTTTCATCATTGCCAGAGTTTTTGCATTGATCAAGTGGATGCTGGTGGGGTTGAGATCACAGTTGACGCTGACAAAATCCGCCCGCCCCAACAAATCGTCTAAGGAAGTCATCTCAAGGCGCAACTCGCGCACAAAATCAGGTTCGATCTCAATGATGTCATTGCCCAATAGTTCCATGCCGAATGCACTGGCTCGCCTGATAACCGCTTTGCCAATATTTCCAACCCCGATCACGCCAAGGGTGCATTCGCTCAAAGAGCGACTAGAAACCTTCTCCCACTGACCTTTCTTCATAGAGTGGGTCATCCAAGGTTGGCGTCGTGCGAAGGCGAGAATATACCCCATTATGGTGTCGGCTACAGGGAGTGTGAATGCATTGGGCGTATTGCCGATCTTGATCCCTAATCGAGCGCAGGCCTCCTGATCAATCGAATCAATCCCCGTGCCCCATTTGGAGATCACTTTCAAGCGCGGTACGCACGCTTCCAACACTCTTTCAGTATAGCGGTCATCCCCACATATGGCACCATCAAATTTTCCTGCATAGGCTAAGATTTGGTCTTCTTCCAGACGTTCATCCACTTCAGCCACGATCAATTCGATTCCGTACCCCTGCAAAACAGGTCGGAAGCGGTCGAGAAACGGGGTCATGTAAGGGGCAGAAAAGAATACGGTTGGCATATCTATTTATCAACTCTCCGGCTCATTAGAAAATCTACAATCTCAAAATCCAACTCCTCATCAATATCCCAGGCTTCATCGGCATCGATCTCGAACATGAGCGGTCTTTCCCCCAAACGGTTTCGACGAGTCGATAGAGTATCCCTGGTGAAGATATATATGCAGGAATTTTCTTCGTATATGGGCGGCAATTCTTGTGTTTGGAGCAGATAAGCCGGGTTATGGTTGATCGCTCGCCCCAACTGATCCCACAAGCGAGTTTTCAAACTCGTCACGGAAAAAAGGGAATCATGTGCCGGGTACTGCTCCAAGAATACGTGAATTGCCCTTGAGATCGATTGCGCCCGCAATAATGGATTGGTGCTATGGGTTTGCAGGTAGAAATCCGCTTCGACCTGTGAAGAGTCGTACGCCAACACTTCGTTCATCGGTACGCTTTCGGCACACAGGTGCTCAGGTCGTTCAAGCACATGGACGCTAGGGTAATTGGAATGTAGGCCCTCAATTATTATCGGACTATCAGTATTTACAACGATCTGGTCGATTTCTGGGACTTTCAGCAGGTTCTCGATGATGTAATGATATAACGGATTCTCCCCCAGCAGGCGATAGTTCTTTTCCGGCACCCGCTGGGAACAATGCCGCATAGGGACGAGGGCAACGATCTTTTTCATAGTTTGATTATAAACCTACTCTTCCAACTCTCCATATTGAATGGGTTCAATCCGTCGAGGCGCCGGCGTTTTCTGCGAGAGGATCCCTGGCGGGTAATAAAATGCCCGGTGAAGCTGGGCATCGATATTCCCAGAGAAGCGGTACCCTTGATATGTGCCCAAGTACTGCAGAAAACGAAACCACAAAATGCTCGCCCAATGCTCTCTGAGAACATGCTCTCTACGGGCATGCACCAGATCCGAGAAAGTCATCCCCCACCACAAGCGGAGGAAATTCCACAATGTGAACTTGCTCTCAGGCAGAATCTGTTTCATGGCGATCGCCTCACGTCGGTAACGATTATGCACCTGAGAAGGTGTCTCATCATGCACGTGCACGATTTCTGCTTCAGCCACGTATGCAATGTCATAACCTTCCCCCATAGCCCAACTGCTCCAGGCCAAATCCTCTAAACCGGTGACATATTCATTGTAAGGATGCTGCTCCCATAGCGCGCGGCGGATGGCGGCGTTGGCATTATGAGAGTAGGCATGTCCCTGGCGAGGTTGTGATGTATCTGGGAAATATTTCCGAAAGAATTGGTGCTCAGAATATTGGTTGGTTTCCGCGCCACGCTGTTTGCCATAACTTACTGCGACCTGGGAATCTTGCAACGGTTTCAGAAGCTGTTCCAGCCAATCAGGGTAGACAGGATAACAGTGCGCACTGATGATGACAATGAACTCGCCACTCGCAGCCTGGATACCTCGGTTCAAAGAACGACCGAAGGTGAATTCACCTGGCGAAATTGTGACCACTTTTACGGGATACTGGGAGGCAATTACAACGGTTTGGTCCGTAGAACCTGAATCCACCAGTACAATTTCTACATTCTCGATGTTCTGCTGGGTAATACCAGCGAGTAAGCGCGCGATGTGTTTCTCTTCGTTATACGCCCGGATCACTACAGAGCAAAGCGGGCGTTTACCAGTCATTGGAACGCTCATATCTCAAACGCACTAATAAATCTCCGGCAATGTCTTTGAAGGTTGATTTGTGCTCCTCACTGAAAGCTTCCCGCCATTTGCCGACTTTTCCACTTCGAAACGTTGGCGATTTTTGCGGATCGATGGCGGATTTCAACACTTCGAGCGCTTCCTGCTCCCCAACACTGATGGAAAAATCGCGACCTCGAGCGTGATCCAGTACCCGATGCAAGGTCTGTTCTCGGTGAGTGATAAAATCTTCAAATTGCAATACCAAAACCTCGGGATAATCGAGCCAGGCCAAATAAGGTTCAAACCGCCCGCGGATATTCGGGAAAGGCACCTCAAGTTCAGGGCGGCCTAATATACTGGTCATCAAGCGTTCATCGAAGGTGCTCAACTCGTGACGATAGAAATGATGGTGCACATGGTTGGGTTCCATCTCAGTCACATAGTGCACATGGGAGACAACCACATCCCGAGGATCGCGAAAGATGAAAAATGGCGCCACTCCCTCCCGCGTTAGGAATGAGACAACTTCAGGAAGGGCGTGCAAATGACCATACGCGATGTCTCCCGGGCGGAAGCGCTGCAAATCTCGTAAAATTTCCTGCTGTTGGCGCGGCTGGCCGGTTGGTCCATCAAAGGTCACTACCGCAGGAAGGCCACTATTAACCGCTGGGCCAAGCTGGGACAAGCCTTGTAACACCTGGGTCAACAAATGCGTGCCACTCTTAGGGAATGAGTTGGCAAAGTAAATTGGGACTCTTTCCAATGAGCCATATTGAACAAACACCATCATCCGGCGAATGCGCCAGCGCGCCAGCTTGAGCAACAGCTTTATACTCACTGACTCACCCCAGCATCCGGCAAGAAAAAGGTCTGGTGTTGCACAATACCTTCTACGAGAACACGCATGGTTTGGGATCGCTCAACGGTCAACTCTTGCCAGGAAAATGATTTTAATTGGACGTATCCTGCTGTGGGATGAGCTTCGATGAATTCATCAAAAGGCAACGAGGCTTTAAAGAGTTGATAGTACAAGAAACGCCTGGCGTGACGTTTAAACTCTTCCGGTACAGGTAGTGAGTCCATTACCAGAAACTCTTCGGCAGCATCTCGATATTCCTGTGGAGTTTGGGGGAAATAAACGATCGGATATTGGGTGAAGCGGGCTTTTCCGCCACACAAAACCGGGGTATCTAACAGCGTTGCCTCGAGCCCGATGGAAGAGTTGTATACCATCACAAACTTGGCTCGACGAATCAAATCGTATGAACTAATATATTCTCCCGAATCAATGAAGATTACATTGGGGAGTTGGTCGACCTGATTGTTCATCACCCAATCACTTACGCTCTCTCGGCTTTGCTTGCGAGTCCCCTGGCGTTTCTCATCAGGGTGCGCACGGATAACGAAGAGCGTCTGGGGATTAAACTTGATAATCTCCAAAACCAAATCTAGCCAGGCAAACATCTGCGGAAAAACCGTATTGGCATGGATTTGGCTGGTATCGAACACTACATTGGTGAACACTGCAACGATCTGCTCGAATTGCGCCGCATGATCCAAAAACTCGCTATCAAGCGACGTCATCTCTGGCCAAAAGCGAATCCCCGCCATGGTGAACTCGCCCTTGAACCGGTGACTGAGATATTCATCTAAGAGAGCATTCTGCGAAGGGGTTAATTCAAATTCTTCAGGGATCGCGATGGGATAAGCTGTGGCATCCCCCTCGGTGAAAAATGCAGAGAATGGTTGAAAGCTGACTTCATGGGTGACGGTGCGGATGCCATGCTGATGCGCCACCCAGCGCGCTGTGGCTTCAGGGAATTGCAACCCATTGAAGAGCACAACTACGCCCGGTATAACCTCGGCCAGAAAGGCATCGAAGGCTTCTGCTACCCGATATGCAGAGAGAATGTATTCACGCAGTTGGTGACGGTTGGCTTCGTCATCGGGAAGGTGATGCTGGCGCAAGGCCCAGCGCAGTGAGGGGAGCACCAATTCTCCCAGAGGAATTGGGGTTTGGAAATTTGCTTGTATGAATTGGTAATTGCTGAGCTCTTCAAGGCTTAGGGAAGCAATGTCATCAGCCAGTGTTGGGTTGGGGGCATACTCAAACCAATGAGCCGGCGTTGACGCCAGCAATTTCTGCGATTGAGCAATACAGGTTTCACACGGTGGGGAAGCTTTGTGATCATCGGGATCTGTGCCCAGCACGCATCGGTTCATGCCTGCCCGGCAAGCGAAATGAACTACTGGCACCCCCTCAAGCTGGAGGCCCAACGAGGTCAACTGCGTGAATGCCGCGTTCAGGCTCACTCCCCCCAGTCGAGAGGACGCGTTGAAGAACGCGACTGGCTTATAACCAGAATCTGGACGAGCTTGCTCTGATACTTGACGGGTCAGGCGCGCCAGGATTAGGTCTGTCTTGGCGCGTAACCAGGCATTACGAGAGCGTTGAATTAAATTCAATAAAGGTTTCAAGTATCACCACCAAGTCACGAAGATATTATGAATTCTGTGAGCGCTCCATGACTTCATGGTAATTAACGAAATTAGAAAACTTGCACATCAGATTATTATTCAGTGACGGCTTTATTATAGGCATCTGAGAGGCGGTTGATGGCTACGATGAACCCCTCCCCGCCTCGTTGATGGCCGCGCCAGATCTCCGGGATCATTGTGCCGCGGTAATCTTTGGCAACTTCGAAGAAGCGCACCCAATCGATATTGCCCTGACCAATCTGCAAACCTTCCCCGTCCAGGCCAGCCGCATCTGATAGGTGCAGGTGGGAGATGTATGGCAAGATCACTTCGACTTGCTCATAGAAATCGACATGCGCCCAGTTGCAATATAACTTATGGTGCGAAGTGTCGTAACACGTCATCATGCCCATAGAATCCAGGAAGTCACGGATCTCATAGGTGTCCATAAAGGCATTCGTCAGCCATTGGCCACCAAAATACCAGGGGTGAGGTGGTAGGTTCTCGATCAGTACTTCTACATCACTTCGGTCGAGCTCTTCAACCGAACGATGCAGATTGTCATAGAGACCTTTGTGATCCTCGATGGGGTGATCGATGCTGGCAGCGCCAGGGTGCACGACCACCTTGGGGGTGCCGGCAAAATGAGGGGCCATATCCCGAGTGACGTTTATAGCTCTTTGCAAAATATCGACCGAAGCCTGGCGGTGATCGTCATCGAAGGTGCACAAATCCACCAGATGATTGCTCCAGAATTCGGGGGCGTGGACGACCAACTGCACGTCTAGATCATCCCCAGGATAAGGTTCATCTAGATCCTTATCGGTGAAATGGAATTCCAGCAAGGGTGGTTGGTATTTGAGCATGTTCCTGAAATCGTTGAAGCGTACGACAAAACCCCATTCCATCGGCAAGGTGTGTTCCATATCTAAGGTGACTCTACGTCCTACATCCGCAGGGAGGAAGGGTTCATCAACTTCAATCTCACGCTCCGCTGTGCGTCCAATCAGATCGGTATAACGCTGCGGTGAAAGCCCCTGTCCAGGGCCTTTGACCGTAACCATCTCGCGGGTGATCAGCTCGCCGGGCTCGATATGGCGCGTTGCTACCAAGCTTTTGGCAAGCACTTCGCGGTTTAAGATTTCGCCCATGGTGAAGAATTTCTCCTCACCTGTCCCTAAGGCAAGGGTGACCTGGCGGATATCTCGCACCATCTTCTTGAAGCCATGTGGCTCAAGGCTCGAGGCATGGTCAGGTCCATCCATGGTGCGATCGAGCGTGATATGCCGTTCGATCACGCTGGCCCCTAGAGCCGCAGCGACCGTTGAAACTGAGATACCGCGCTCGTGCCCCGAATAGCCCACCGGTACGTCAAATTCCTGCAACCGATCCATAAAACGCAGATTGATATCCGGGAAAGAGGCCGGGTAGGCGCTGTTGCAATGTAATAACACAAACTCGGCTTGGCGTTCCTTGAGGAACTCAACGGTGGTCTCTACTTCTTCCATTCGAGACATGCCCGTGGAAACGATCAATGGTTTGCCCTTACCAATGAGGTAATCGATCAATGGCAGGTTGATCATATCCGCCGAGGCGACCTTGTACGCTGGAACCCCCAAGGATTCTATGAAATCTGCACTATCTTCGTCGAAGGCAGAACACATGAAGGTGATACCTTTTTCTCGACAATATTCCACGATTTTGTAATAGTCTTCGTCAGAGAGCTCGACCCGTTGTAATATGGGTAACAGGTAATTGAGGTTCTTCTCGCCGACATTGGCATTATCAAGATATTTTTTAGGGTAAAGTTTCTCGAGGTTACGTTTCTGGAATTTGACCGCATCTGCACCAGCATCAACCGAGGCATCGATCAAATCGAAAGCGTATTGTAAAATTCCATTATGATTGACACCAATTTCAGCGATGATATAAGCTGGGTGGTCATCGCCAACGAGTTGGCCACCAATTTTGATCTCAGGCATATTTTTCTCCGTTATTTTTCGCTAATTCAAATCCTAAATCCTGTAAAGTAATTTCCCCGTTTTCTAAAAGTCGTTCTGCTCTTCTCCAGTCATCTGGCGAATCGATATCTACCCATTCACTGGGATCGATGATCAGAGGCAAGATATGATCACCGGTCATCGAATTCTTCAACTTGATCGTATCAGCCCAGGCAGCATCGACGTATCCGGTCTGCCAGTAAATATCAGGCAAAGCCTGGCGAGGCTGGTTGTAAGGCTCATGGGGGATGCCTAGATCCCTGCCAATTGGCTGCATGAAACCATCGGTTCCGATATGCCACATTTTAAAGGGATTCTGAAAGGGGATGCAGACTGTACGAACAGCATCTGCCTCAGGATGCTCGATTAGGCGCATTACAGCCTGATCGATGTGCCAGACGCGGCGGAAAGGGGATGTTGGGCGCAATTGGACAACGATGTCGGGTCGATAGCCCTCTTTGGCTTCCAACCATTCCAACGCATGCTGGAAGACGGGCAAATCGGGGGTTTGATCTTGAGCGTGCTGCTCTGGACGAGTGAAGGGGATCTCTGCTCCATAACGGCGAGAGACCTCGGCGATCTCATCATCGTCTGTAGAGACGACCACACGGGTAACGGTCTCAGCGGTCAAACCCGCAGCAATGCTATAAGCAATCAGAGGATACCCTGCAAAGTTGATAATATTCTTGCGAGGGATAGATTTTGATCCACCTCGAGCTGGAATGAGAGCAAGAACTTCAGTCATATGCAATATTTGATTTCACCATGCCGTCCAACCTCCATCAACGATCAGGTTGGCACCGGTCATGTATTTTGAAGCATCAGAGGCCAGGAACAATAAGGCGCCATTCATCTCATCCTTTTCGGCCATGCGTCCCATCACAGCACGAGCAGAGTAGGCATCGACAAACTCGTCGCTATGGTCGTTGAATACGCCCCCGGGTGTCAGTGTATTGACACGAATATTTTTGCCAGCATAGTAAGCTGACAGATATTTGGTCATACCCAACACCCCGGCTTTGCTAACCGTGTAATACACTGGTTTGAATTGAGCGGGTTGGCCATCACGCTGGTACAAGCGCTGATCAGGTGCGGTCAGTCCATATATTGATGAAACGTTGATGATCACACCGCTATTTTGTTCCAGCATTGGCTTTACAGCAGCCTGACAACACAGGAACATGCCGGTAAGGTTGACATCCAGGGCTTGCTGCCATAACTCGAGGGGATAATCTTCGAAGGCACCCGAATGTGATTTTTGAGATTGGGGGTCAAACTTGGGGTCCAAAGCAGCGCTGTTGACCAGAATGTCAAGTCGGCCGAACTTCTCTAGGGACGAATCCACCAATTTCTGAACAGAATCAGCATTGGTGACGTCTGTTTTCACACCCAGGGACTGGAATCCCCTTTGAGATAAAGAAGCCGCCAATTTTTCTGCAGCATCCCCATCCAAATCGGAAATCACAACCAGTGCACCGGCGCGAGCCAAAGTCTCGCAGAATTCAGCTCCCAATAGCCCTGCTCCACCAGTGACAATGGCCACACGGCCAGTCAGGTCAAATAGATCTGTCAATTCAAGCATTCCTGATATCCTATTGAATGAAACCTTGCTCTTTCAGGTAGTTAACAATATCGCGCGCATTCTCTTCGGGTGTTGTGTCCACCGTGTTGAGCGTAATCTCAGGATCAACTGGCTCTTCGTAGGGATCATCAATGCCCGTAAAACCCTTGATCTCTCCGCGGCGAGCTTTGGCATAGAGGCCTTTGATATCACGAGCTTCACAGACCTCCAGCGGCGTATCGACATAGATCTCGACAAAGCGGTCTTCGCCAGACATCTTGCGTGCTTCGTTACGGGTAGCACGGTAGGGGCTGATGGCTGCGCATACCACCGTGCCGTTATGGCGGGCGATCTCACCAGCCACGAAACCAATCCTCAGAATATTGATGTCGCGGTCTTCTTTACTGAATCCCAAGCCTTTGGAAAGGTGCGTGCGGACAACGTCGCCATCCAGAACTGTGGCTTGGCGGCCGTGCTCCATGAGCATCGGAATCAGGGCGCTGGCAATGGTAGATTTTCCACAACCGCTTAACCCTGTAAACCACAAGCATAACCCGCGCTTGAAATTGGGCGGATGAACTTCCGCCAGGATCTCAGCCGTCTCTTTGCGAGTGAACCATTCGGGCAGAAGTTTGCCCTTGGCTAGATAATCCTCCCGAACCTGGGTTCCAGAAATCGTATTGACTTGAGCACCCTCGGGAACCTGGTCTGCGGGTAAGTATTGCTCTTGATCAGGGAGATACACCATCCACTGGAAGGGCACCATTTTTACACCGACCTCCCCCTCATACTGCCTGACCATTTCCTGCGCTTCATAGGGCCCATAGAAGGGTTTGCCAGCGCTGTCACTGCCCGGACCAGCGTGGTCGCGACCGACAATGAAATGGTTGGCGCCATAGTTACGCCGGATGATAGCGTGCCAAAGAGCTTCTTTGGGTCCAGCCATGCGCATGGCCAAAGGCAGCAAGCTGAGCACGGTTTTTTGTTTGTCGTAATAGTTTTCTTTTAGCGCTTTATACACCCGCACGCGGGTGAAGTGATCGACATCGCCAGGTTTGGTCATTCCCACAACAGGGTGGATCAGCAAACTACCGCCGATCTCATTTGCAGCCAGCTTAGTGAGTTCTTCGTGCACGCGATGCATTGGATTACGTGTTTGGAAGGCAACCACATTTTTATTGTCCATTTCACTCAGCAGGGCGCGGGTCTCAGCGGGCGTTCTGCGAATATCCTGGAAATCATAATATTTGGGAGGGTTGACGACCTTCAATTCACCGGAGATGCAAAGGTCACCCCAACGTTCCATTTCAGAAACCAAGGGGTGGCGGTGATCGGTGGTCCCGAGCACCAGACGTGCTTCCCGGAGCGGATCCCAGGTAAATACTTCCTCGATGCGCATCACTGCGATGAGGTAGTTGCGCGAGTCCCGCAGGGCAATCCATTCCGACCGGGTGGGTAAATCTTCTTTCTTAATAGTCAAAGTTATTGGGATCGGGAACAACGTACCATCGGCCAGGCGCATTTCGGTGAGCACGCGCTGATAATCGTCCTTGCCCATATAGCGATCCAAAGGTGAGTAGCCGCCCAGCGACAATAGTTCTAGATCATGTAATGCCCGGTCTGAAAGTTGTAAATCTGGGAAATGGGTAGCTTGGTCGATCATCGCTTCCCGTTCAGCACCTGTAGCAATCAAGTTAATTAATTTTCCACCATAGGGGGAAATGATATTTTCAGAATTATTAGGTTTACTCATTCACAAATTCCTTACAAAAGATTAGTCGTTATCGTCATCTTCAGTTTGAGGGGGAGCGCCATCCGAATAGATGGCGAGCAAATCTTCCAATAACTTATCGCGCACCCAGGGGACGAAGTGGTTGACTTCGTCAAATTGAAAGGCAGTTGCCCTGACTTGCGACTGGTAGCGGCTGGCATCACAACCGTCCGCAGGGACAGAATAGCTGCCGTCCAGGAATACGTCAGCGCGACCAGAATCAAATTCCACCCCAACGACTTGCAGGCTTGAGAGGTACGTGGCGTTATACAATCCGCCGTGATAATGCCCTGCCCGAAACAGGGCGTTGATCGCCGTGGTCATGTCAGCAACGATATCACCAGTTTTCACATATCCGGTCCAAATTTTGACCAAGCTGTCCCCACAGCCGACCAGCCCGTCCGTTCCGAGTTGGACGAAATAGATCAGAATACCGTTCTCGGGGATAAACCCATAGGGAGTCTCGGTCGGTGTCGGGCTGGCAGTCGCTGTTTGTGTAATCGTGCTGGTCGAAGTCAGGCTCGGAGTAATCGTGAACGTGGCTGTATGTGTTGGGGTTGCACTGGCAGTTTGGGTTGCCGTTGCAGATAGCATGGCAATATGGGCAGAATCTGTAGCATCTGCAATTACTGTTTCAACAGCGGCGGTGATCGTCCCTTCGATATCCGGTATTGTGCTCGGAGAAGAAATGATCCGGGCAGGATTGAACGTGCAGGCTGGTAAAAGAATGAAACTCAGTAGCAATAATGCAATGATAGGTATCAATCGGTTTTTCATCATCAAAATTCGAGATTATTCGTCTTCGCCAGATAGCATAACCGAATAAAGACGATCACCAAGAGAGCCTCCGCCAGCGATGAAGGGAGAAAATTGCTTGATCTCATTGAATTGGAATGCGGTCGTATTAACTTGAGCCTCATAACGATAGGCATCACACTTTGTCACTGGGGGAACGTAATTTCCCGAAAGATAGACTGTTGCTTGCCCAGCGTTATATTCCACAGTTCCAGCTGAAAACCTGGAGGGATAGGTTGCGTTATGTAATCCCAAAATGTTTTGTCCGGCCGAAAATAGGAAATCGAGGGCTATTTTTAGATCGTTGCCAATGTTGCCAGATTTATAATGCCCGGTATACACAGGGATCAGGGAATCTCCACAAGCCACTGGACCGCCAGATCCCTTGATCACAAAAAAAGCCACAATGGCATCCTTCGAAATACCTCCACTGGGAGCAGAAGTAGAGGTTACCGTTGGAGTATCCGTTGGCGCTGTACTGGGAGTAAGGGTTTCTGTTTGAGTCGGTGTAAGAGTTGTAGTGGCAGTTGATGTGAGCGTCTGGGTGTGTGTCGTAGTGGCAGTTGATGTGAGCGTCTGGGTGTGTGTCGCAGTGGCAGTTGCCGTTGCAGATAGAGCTGCAATTCGGGCAGTTTCGGTCACTTTAGCAAATGCTGTCAAAATTGCCGCGGTGACAGTACTATCAAAATCAGGCGTCGAAGTCGATGTAGCCGCGAAATCCGGGAAATTAAATGAACACCCAGAAAGTAATCCTGAAAGGATTAGTATCACTGAAAGGAGCAGTTTAATTTTATTGTCTTTGAAAGCCATATTTCAATCGGCGACTTACGATAACTCTTACCCTAATCCAATTTGTATACTATACTTCCGCGCATAATACACAATACATTATCCTAACGAATTCCCTGTGAATCCCAAGACCTTACATTATAAAATATCATGAAATTAATAAAGAGGAACTGGCCACTGATTGCAATATTGACCCTATACGCGCTCTACGCGAGTATTTTTATTTTTAAATCCAGCTTCATCGTAGACGGCACTCGCTATTTCGTGCTCTTTGATGATGCCATGATCTCAATGCGTTATGCCAGGAATCTGGCCAACGGATATGGACTGGTTTGGAACCCGGGTGAAACCCCTGTGGAAGGCTATACAAACCCTTTCTGGACTGTCTTCATGGCGTTCTTCCATCTATTCCCTATTAAGGCATCAAAAATTAGCCTGACCATTCAGATCAGCGGCGCAGTTTTTCTAGGGATCAACATAATCTTCGTCAAGAAGATCGCCGAAATCTTTTCAAACAAACTCATCCTCCCCCTAATGGCCATACTGCTAACCGCCTTCTATACCCCCCTCAACAACTGGGGGTTGATGGGCATGGAGGTCAGCTTTCTAACGCTGCTACTCAGCGCAGCAGTGTGGAAAATGTTGGCTGACTATCAAGACGAAATTTTCTCCCCCTGGCCATATCTTTTGATTGGACTTGGCACGTTTGTGCGAATAGATATGGTCGTCCCATATCTTGTGTTGTTGGGATTCGCCTTCATTTTCGCAGGCCGCCATCGTTGGCGACATCTTACCTGGGGTCTTGGATTGCTGTTTGTCTCTCTCTCTAGCCAGACCCTATTTCGCATTTTATATTATGGCGATCCCTTACCCAATACCTTCTACCTCAAAGTTGGCGGCCTCCCCATGCTGGTGCAAATCAAGCATGGCTTGAAGGTGTTGCTCAGATTCATTTGGGATATGAACTGGGTCTTATTCCTGCTCCCGTTTACTTATCTCGTCTTCCGGCAAGATCGCAAAGCATTTCTACTTGCGCTCTTATTTGTGGGACAGATTGCCTACAGCGTCTATGTTGGAGGCGATGCCTGGGAACACAAAGGCGGTGCGAATCGCTACATCTCCATTGCCATACCATGTTTTTTCACGCTTTTCGTCTTAGCCGTCGATCAAATCCTAAAGACGATCAACAGAAAATCCTGGTTCTCGAAGCCACTGCTAACCAACCTGACGTTGATTGCGTTTGCATTCGCCGCGCTGGTCAATTTCAACTTCATTCAGCGTAGTTCGGATTATCTCAGGCGCTGGTTGCTGCTCGAGCAGCCCCTATTCGTCGAGGGCAACAAAGAAATTACCCGCATCGGCCTGGCAGTTCACAAAATCACGACCCCTGAAGCCAGCGTTGCCGTAGTCACAGCGGGATCGATTCCCTACTTCTCCGACCGTCCGGCCATCGACTTACTAGGGAAAAACGACGCTTACATCGCTCATTTGCCCAGCCACACTTCATCTTCCCTGGATGATATCCGACCCGGGCACATGAAGTGGGATTACGATTATTCGATCGGCCAGCTCAAGCCAGATATGATCGTGCAGCTTTGGGGCGACAAAGAAATCGCATACGACTATATCGAGAAATATTACACCGTAGTAGAGGTCGATGGGATGCTATTTTCTGCCCGGAGCGATTCGCCATATATTTTGTGGGACCGCGTCGACGCGACCCCTTAGGTGGTCGGCGCACCCCAACTGACCACTCTTCCCGAACGACCCGACTCATGCGCCGCCATAGCCAGCTTTTGCGCCCAAATGCCATCATCCAAAGTACAGACAGGTTGTACATCTGTGCGAATTACGGCTAACAAATGCGCCATCTGATCCAGGAACATGGTATTGCGCTCGAACCCCTCGGGAGCAGTAAACACTTCCCATTCACCGGATGCAACATTAAAAATACTCAGCGAGTTCTCTTTGATATCCACACGCAGCGTTCCCTGGGTACCGGTAATTTCGATCTGGTGGGTATAGGGGCGCTGCATAAAGCTCAAATGAATGGACCCCAATGCGCCACTAGCAAAGCGCAACCCTATTTGAGCCACCGCTTCGACGTTGATTTCAAGTTCTTCAACAGGTGTAGAGAAAGCCCACAAGGCCTCCACCTCCCCCATCAGCCAGCGCAAATAATCCAACGGGTGCGTGGTCAACGTCAGGATCACGCCGCCGCCCAGATCCGTCCGGGCGCTGAAGCCCTTGCGATAATCCTCCCAGGGGTGCCAACTGGGCAAATACTCCCCCCAATTGACCTGCACCGACAGCGGGCGTCCAATCGCCTCACCAGACAGAAGCGCAGCGGCCTGCTGCAATAGGGGATGGTAGCGGAATTGAAAGCCCACCAATACCTGGCCGCTCCCCTGCTTGACGGCAGCTTTTAAGTCATCGACACCGTCCATAGTATGCGAAATGGGCTTTTCCAGCAGCAAGTCGCAACCTGCCTCCGCCGCGGGGATAGCCACATCCAGATGTAAAGAGGTCGGGTTCGAGACAATTACCGCATCCGGCTTGTGCGCTAAGGCTGTCTGGATGTCGGTTTCGATAGGATAGTCGCTGATCTCATCATCAGATAATGTACTCTGCTTGCTGCGCAAGAAAAGGAAATCGCGCTCTCCCAATGCATGCAAATTCCTAAAATGCCGCCGACCAATGGAACCATACCCTGCGATAAGGAATTTCATGTTGACTCTCCTCTACGATCCACGCCACCGCCATTCTCTTTCAGCAGGGAAAGCAAGAAATTCGCCGTGACCCTGCCAGCTGTGCCATCGGTGAAAGTGCATTCCCGCGCCAGGAACTCTTCTCTGTCCAGATGGTCTGCCTTTGGATCGTCCAAGTAACGGTTGATGACATCCATCAGCTCGGTCGCGTTTTGCGCTTCTCGGCCAGCTCCAGATTCTCGAAAACGCAGGTGAGTCGGCCAACCGCCAATTTTTGTCAAGGGCAATGTGAATTTTCCTGGCCAACCCTCCGGAGAATCGATACAAAGGCTGACAACTGGCGTTCCGAAGGTAGAGGCTTCCACGACCATTGTCGAATAGACCGTCACCATCACATCCGAATAAGCCATCATGGAAGATTTCTCCGGCATATCTTCGCCAGAGTAGTAACTCATCCCGCCTGCACCCAGGGGCACCGGCTCGACCACATGGACATGCGGCAGCTCTTGCGCCATTGAAAGGATTTTCTCGCGCTCCCCTGCAAAACGAGGCGTTTCCATGAAGTGTGTTGGATGCAGACGGATCAACAATTGTGCCGGTTGAGACAACTGGTCTGAGGACACTAATTTTGCCAGGGCTTTAACATTCTGGAGATTCGGTGAAAAGGATACAAAACTGCTGGCATAGGAGATCAACTTGCGCTCAGGGTCTAAATCGTGCAATTGGAAATATTCTCCACGCGGTATCAACCAGGCTCCTCGAAAATACCCATCATAAGACGGAATCCCCCCAATGTTCACGCGCTCTGGGGACCAGTCCGCGCCTCGGGTCAGTTCCTCCTTCTGGATCTCCGACCAACACGAAATCCAGTCTACCGAGGCTCCGGGCAAACTATAGCTGCTGGAGTTATCCCATCCTACGATCACAGCCGCAGTGGTCACCCCTCGAGCAGCCGCTTCGCGCAGCAAATAGCGGTCATATCGCCATCCCGGCGTGCTGGTCACGACTAAATCTGGCTGATACTTCTCGAACAGATCCGCATATAGATTGGGATTGTAGCGGTTCTGAAACTGAACCAAGGCGCGTCTGACCCAGCGAGAGTTGCGTAGAATCGCGATTACGATTTTCATCAACGGGAACAGGGCTTTGCGTTTGGCGTGGGCTTCGTCCTCGACCTGGCTGACAAAGCCCTTCACCGCTTCCAAGTTGATGCGATTGGAAGCTCCAGCACGCCGCAAGAAATGCAACCACCATTGGGTTGAAGGGCTTTCACGTTGCTCGTAGGCGCACGCCTGCTCCAGGCGTAATCCCTCGACGATCAATCCCGCTCGTCCAAAACGTCCCTCAATTTGAGCCTTGAGGGTATCATCCGTAAGCAGAACAACTTCCACACCAGATTCGATGATGGCAGAGACCACATCGCTTTGTAAGAAGTAAATGGCGGCCAATCCATGATCGGCGCAAATAAACATTCGTTTTGACGGCATAATGTTTTTCGCTATTTTGCTAGACTCTGGTTATCTGTGTAAGAATTCAAAGAGCCGATGATAAATCCAATATAGGAAATCCTCAACGAACTGAATTTTCAAAACCCAGGGCCGGTTGTTCTTTCTTCCTATCAAGTTGATCTGAGCTTCCCGGTCAATAATCTCGTCTTCAGAGAGCCGGTTCCCCAAATGTTGTACCCACCATTCGGGTGTAGAGAAACGCAGGAAGCCGCGCTCATTGATGGCTACATCCAAGAGGCGAACCTGCCCCATGGGACGATTATTAGGAATTGGCAAAACACTTTGCAGGGCCTTCTTGTACCCAGTAAACTGAAAATGGCCTGCTCCAGCATAATAGTGCTTACCCTGATACTTTAGCCGAATATCTTCGACCTCAGAGAAGAATTCGCGTACTTGCTCTTCCTCTCCACCAAGGCTGCGGGCATGACGCCAGTGGTCGTCCCAGCCGATGAAATTTCCTCGCTCGATTTCGATATCCGGATGATCTTCAGCCCACTGGATAGTGCTGGTGGAGAACTCCTCGGGACTCCACATAGGCATTCCTGTAACCATGCCCATAGTAGGGAATTCGTCAAGAACGGATAGCTGTGCTGAAAGCCAACCTGGGTAGTAGTAGACGTCACTATCCGCATAGGCAATGATCTCGCCGGGAGCTGCCCCAAAAATGACATTCCAGGCACCTGCTTTACCGACATTCTCTTCAGAAAGCACCAAATATTGGATACGCCCCTGCTCTTGAATTTCATGCAAGTAGTGTCTTACTTCATGACAACTGGCATTATCGAAGACCATCAAATCATAGGGTTGGTCTGTATTCTCCCAAATGCTGTTCAATGTAAGTTTCAAAATGTCCAAACTCTGCTCGAAATAGCCGCTCAACAGGGGGATGTAGACGATCGTTGCGACGGTTACTCTGGCAGGTTGATGCCCCTCTTCAATAAATTTGGCAGGATTTTGACCTACACGCACAACTAAAACTCCAATCCAGAATGCGATTTCAAAGCCAAATTCCAGGAGGAGAAATCGCCATTCGCCAATCGGTCTACGAAGAGCACAACTGTCATCCAACCCATCAACCTGAGTTGAACACCTATCGATGCTGCGTGGCGCTCGATCTCGATAGGGTTGCCATGCCAGACAATGAACATCATGGGGTAGAGGCTGATCAACAACACAGCTACCACCATCCAGCCAGGTTGCAGTGACCCTTTGTCAAGAATATATTGGATGACACCCAAGAGAGCAATTGCGACAAAAATGAACACCAGAATTAGAACCCGCGGATAGAACCGCTGTGTGAGTTCAGTCAACTCCAACGGGATCGTTGGGACCGCATAGCGCGGCTGATGGTACTCGATGTTGTTGCCGCTCAAGATCGTGGGAAGATGATGAAATGGTTCAATGATTGACTCGATGGGGCGAGAGAGCAGGTAGCGGATATAGGTTGATACACCATCTGAACCAATCCAATCTCGCACTGCGACCATGTCATTGTCACTCGAGAGGTATTCGTGGAACTCGTGCCCAGGCATTTCGCTGATCCCCATTAAGGATTCGCTGACAGGCAAACCAGCCTCTACAAAGAAATCTAAAGCATCCTGATCCGGGAGAATGCGATGGGCCAGATGGTCAAAAAGATGGATTTGCCAGAGATTACTGATATTGAAGGAAGCATTTTTCAAGAATACAACGCCAAAGAACAACAACAAATACCCCAAATAGTACCCTTTGCTCAACTTGGATACTTTGCCCAAGAATCCTGCAATTGGGAATAATAAGGCACCAAAGATCACAAAGTATTGGTTGCTCTCGCGTGAGAATACATACAAAACCGTTACGACTATGGTCAAGAATAGGAAACTTGCCTGAATGAGATGACCCTTTGATTTTTGCGAAGCCGCACTCCAGAATATCCATACGGCGATCAGTAGGGCAAACAGTGAAAACGAGGTAGATTCGGAGAGCACCAAACTATCCCAAATCGATATCTCCAGATTCAGGCTGAAATACAAAATTATCCCAAAACCAATGGGCCTGATCCACAGCTTACGCATCTGCAGTGATATTGCAAATGCTAAGGCAGCCCAGGCCAAGATCGAAAACCAATATTGAAACTGCACCAGATCATGAATTTTCGCTGAATCAGCGTAATTGCTTGGTGTAATACCAAAAAATTTAAGGGCTAATGGGAATGTGAAGGGTCGTATACCAGCCCAAAAATCGAGCGAGTCGAGTGGTGCATTGGCAGTTTCAACATACCAGGCTGTATCGCGAAAGACCCTTTCAGCACTGAAATCCAAATAGGAAAATTTTGCATCTACAAAACTGGCAAATATGACGGCATAAGCCAAGAATACAAAGACGCGCACCAAAGGAGAACGCGGCCAGCGTACATCTACTGTCATACCAATCAACACCAAGATCGAAAGCAAACCCACAAAATAAAGCAGCTGAACGATGATTTTTTCAGTTTGCCAGGCAGACTGAGAGCCACCGCGAGTTACATGGTCCGTAGAAACACTCTGAGATGCAAAGAGATCATATGTTGCACCTTCGCCATCCCATATAACTTCTACTTGGCCTGCGTCGATATTATATCTGAAGCTCAACACAACGCCCCCAGGAATACGGCCCATCAATTCGGCGACAGAATGCTCGTGATCCCCGCTGGAAATCAATGTGTCCCCAACAATCTGCCAATTTCCTGATAATTCGAAATCCTGCAAATCCACAAGACTACCATCCAGATAACTCAATTTGCGGATTTCGACGATGCTCCCTTGCGAATGGGCGTTTTTTGAGCCTGAAGAGATGATCTGCAAATTATGTTGTTGTGGGATAGCGGGTAAGGCAAGCGGAAATAGGATAAGAACCAATACGCTAATCGCGGCGCATGTTAATAGTAATGAGCGGGACTCAACTTTAGAGATTTTCTCAAAGCCCGTATCGAGAATAGATTTTATGAGAAATAGAGCAATTAAAAATAACGCCGGCAGAAAGATCAGGCCTTTGTAGTATGCACGTATTGAAATTGCGCCGTATCGATTCCCAAAGAGTATTGCCACGGCTAAAAACCACCAGGAGATCGAAATAGCCCCAAGCGTGGACAAGTAGACTCCCAAGTTCCACCTTTCATTAGGCAATATTCGATTGGAAAAATCTTTTAGAATCTCTCTCGACATTTCATCCTTCGTCAGAATATAAGGTATCGAAGAAAGTGATATATAACCAATTGATCAAGAATTTAAATTTTGAAGATCGCCTGATGAGTTTTGTCAGCAGTTTCACAGAAAGGGATCGCATTTTCGAGCGATGCTGAACTTGACCCGGCCCTTTGAGGGAAATTCCACTTTTGAGCATTAGTTCATCAACTTCAACCATATGCTGACCCTGCAAGGTATTCCCCAAGTGATATACCAGTGCATCAGGCAGAGAAAGCTGTAAATACCCCAATGTTTCCATGCGCCGATTGATCTCGGCATCATCGGATGAATCTAATACATGGGTGACTGGTAATGGAACAAGTTTTCGGGCCAGATCCTTGCGAAGCATGAACTGCATATGGGTCGATCCGACAACAGCTTTCACCCCGGTTTTGAGGTTGGTTGCCACTTGTAAACGATTGTCTGCCAAACGCTGCCTGACGTCTTCCGATGCACCGATTCCTGTGCAATACTCAGCCAAGGCATCTGCAAAGGGTTCTTCTTCCGCGAGCCGCACATCG
Source organism: uncultured Anaerolineales bacterium (assembly GCA_964458115.1). Lineage (GTDB taxonomy): Bacteria > Chloroflexota > Anaerolineae > Anaerolineales > UBA11858 > NIOZ-UU35. The sequence continues at coordinate 34,679 of CAYWIC010000008.1, forward strand.
CTCATATTCGAGATCTGGCTGGTGGTTTCACTGACACCTGGGATGTGATCGTAAAACGCGGGCTGCGCACTGACAATACCTACGCGCTCAAAAGAACCAAATATTTCCAGGCTCCGCTCAATCCAATTTGACCTGAACAGCACATCACTATCTGAATAGGCCAGGTATTCATTTGGCATGGCCGAAAATATCCAATTCATGGCACCAGTTTTGCCCAAATTGTGCTTCGATAGGATCAACCAGTCGATGATGCCTGCGGCATATTGATCCTTCAAGAAATTGGAAATCTCTTCGCAACTGTTATTATCGAATACCAAAATATCCGCCTCATCCCCCACGGTTTGCCGGATCGATTGCAGATGCACTTCGATGACGTCTTTCGCTTCTCGAAAGAACCCTTCCAGCACAGGGGCAAACGTGATCGAAGCCACGCCCAAGGACTTTGGTGAATAGACCGGATAGCGATTCTTGACTGGGTTAATTCCTACTCGCATGGTATTCTATTTATCCCGGTTGCGATACCTGAAATCAATCTTTTGCTCGATTAAAATACATGTGAAAGATTCGGTGATAGGCAAACATGAACAATCGTTTTAAAGGGGGCCAATCCCAGACGCGTTTTTTGGACTGAAGAGTACGATCATCGTGTGAAATCTGACCTTTGTCGGTAGGGATCACATTACCCATGTGCAGCACCAAAGGCTCATTGATCATCAAGCGTAAAAACCCCATATGATTGATTTTCTCATCTAAAGTCCGCACCTGACCCATGGGTTTTTGCATCTCGAAGGGGAGCAAAGATTGTAGCACCGGTTTTTTAGCTATGAATTGAAAATGGGCAGCACCCGCAAAAGCGATCAGTCCATTGTAAGCCAGTCGCCAATCATGGCTTTCATGAAACCATTCTTCAGTCTGTTCTACGGAGACGCCACAGCTCAGGGTATGTTCGGAAAATTCGTCCCAGGAGAGGAATTTTCCTTTCTCTAGTACAACTTCATTATGCTGATCAGCCCACTCTAATGTCTTGGAATAATAGCGTTCCTTGCTGCGCAATGGACGGCTTGTCACCATGCCGGTATTTGGAAAGCCATCCATCAGTTTCAAGGATTCTGAGAGCCAACCCTGGCGGTAATAGATATCGCTATCCGCGTAGGCAATGATCTCTCCAGGCGCCGCGCCAAAGATGAAATTCCATGCACCTCCCTTGCCGATGTTACGATCAGAGAGGGTCAAATATTGGATATTGCCTTTGGCAAATTGATCCTGAAGGAATGCGCGTGTATCACCTCCACTGGCATTGTCGAATACCAGCAAATCAAAGGGTTCAGATGTATTCAATCGCAAACTGCGCAAACTGAGTTTCAGTACATCCAAACTCTGAGCGTAGTACCCACTCAGGAAGGGAATATTCGTGACAACCGCCACGGTAATTTTATGGGGATTCTCTACTTGCTGAAGAGATTTGGCAGGGTTTTGACCGACACGCATTTTGAGTTCTTAGTTACTTTATGGGCACCCAGGCCAGATGGGGAAACAATTTCTGAAGTAACCGCCGCCAGAGCATCCCCAACTGACGTTTGACAGAGACAAACCGTTCTACACGTACCTCATAATCTTTGAACCCTTCTTGGGGTTTCGCCAAAATCGTCAAATACAATGGCAAAAGCTTCGAGCGAGGCTGGCCATGTTTCTTGATAGCGACAACTTCGTACCCAGCTTTGCGAAACACCTCGCTTAGGGTATGCGCGCTAAAGCTGGTCATGTGCGCGATCTCGAAGCTGTCATGGGAGTAAAGATTAGGCACTTCGATCAGAAGCCACCCAGAGGGAGTCAGGTACTCCTTTCTTATCTCAGCAAGATACTCTACGGGAGCAGCCAAATGCTCCAAAACATGCGCCATGCTAATCAAGTCAAACTCTGAATTTTCGTCTATGTCAGACAGATCTGCATAAACGGTCAAACCCTGGCTGCTAGCATACTCTCGGTACGCTTCTCCTGGCTCTACCCCAACAGCTTCACATTTGAACCAATCTTGCAACCGTTTCAAGAGGGTGCCCGATGAGCAACCAATATCCAGGTATTTGGTGGGATTGACTTGATATTGAGATATGAATTCCAAAAGCGATTCAGCGCGTCCATTTTGTACAAAAAGATCTTTCTGGGTTGGCCCTGCTTCACCTTGGTATACCTGGCGGTACTCACTGGCATAGAAATCGTTCAATTCGCCAGCAGTCATACGCGGGGATTGAAACACCAGCCCACAGTTCCCACAAAGCCGGTTGACAACTTGATGCCCGCGGAATTGACGTCGGTCGAACAGGGAATTTTTTTCACTTTGGCATAAGGGACAGTTTTTTACTTCTTCAGTCATTTTTTCTATCGAAGGGAATATCACCCTTATTGTAACGATTATGAGAGATTCTTTGCTCCCTCCTGCGGTGGTTGTCCAGAATTACACTTCTGATAGGGTTTCTAAACGTAATTGCTCCTCAAACGACGCAAACGAAGTGTTATAGACCAGCGGATGCCTTGCTGCTCCGGAGAATACACCAATCGTTCAAGCCTACGCAGGAAACGAGCGGGAGTTATGCGAGCTCTGCGAACCTTCCCATTCACTATCTCATGGCTGGCATCCAATACCAAGTACATGTTTTGCATACCTCCCCCTAAGGCAGCATTGATCTTGGTCTCTTCGAGGTTGTAGTGCGGCAAACCATCTGGCAAGTGAGCATAATCGTGATTTTGATGAGCTACGAAAAGAGATTCACTGGCATCGATCACAGACCAGTTTTTCTGTAATCCCTGGTAAATCATCCAATTGTCCCAGCCTGCCCTCCCAATGGCAAAATCGGGAATCTGCTTAAAAACGCTGCGCGAGATAATGAAATAATCACTTCCCGCAGGAGCGTGAAGGCTTCCTTTTTCAAGGACCAGGCTGCGTAATTCAGAGGCCCAATTGGCGTCGAAAGCTAATGGCCGGTCGATATCTACATCCCAACGACGGCCTACGATCAGAAATTTATCTGCCTGCGCTTCAACCTGGCGTGAGACACCCACAAAATCCGGCATCAATAAGACATCGGCATTGACGTAAGCCATCAGCGGAGATTGACTCGCTTCACGAGCCAGGCCAAATATTGAACTCACCAGCGGTGTGCCCCATTCGTTTCTGGCAACATTAGGCAAATGCCGCATTTTGTACTCGTTCGCTACATCGGCCAATCCTTCTTCATCACCGATCAAAATCACCTCCACATCATCCGATAGATGCTGCCAGGATTGAAGCGCATTGCGCTGAATCATGTTGATATGAGGATCAGTAAATGGTTTTGGAGCAGAGAAGATCGTCAGGAAGGTCATTGTTGGTGAGAGCGCTCATCCACATCGAGGTGTGTCTTGTGCTGTACCGCAGCATTGAGGCGAGCAATTTCTGGTTCCTTATGAACAAGTGACAGCACATCCAACCAGGTAAAGTCATCGCCAGGGAAGCGCGCTGCCACTGCTCGAACCAATTCTAAATCTTCAGGTGTATCCACGGTCCAGCGGTGGTGGCCCAGCTCTTCATGGTAATGTAGCAGACCGACCTTAAATCCGCGCGTAGATATCGATTTGGCCAAGGGAAGTTTGTTGGTCGAAAAATGTAATTCTTCGACAGGAATATCTTCGTAGAAGTAGGGTGTCACATGCTCGCGTTGGTTTGAAGCATCAGCCTGCTCCCTAGCCTGCTCAAGGGCCTCGAAGGTGAATACTTCTGTATCTAATCCAATTGGGTATGTACGCCACCAGGGTTCTGGAAGGCGGTTGGCAACGAAATCCAAGTGGGCAGTGGTCAATGGACAGCGGACAGTATCTATCGCTTCATTCGGAGCTGTAAACAAGGCACACACAGCTTGATCTATCAAAGCCGGGTCTATCAAAGGGCAATCTGCGGTAATGCGCACGACGATATCTGCTCGATATTCTTTGGCCGCTTGGTAATATCGATCGAGCACATCACTGACGCTGCCACGAGTGAATGCGATTTCTTGTGTCCGACAAAATTCAGCCACGGGATCATCAGATGGGTCTATTGTTGTGGCAACAACAACTCTGCTGATTGTCTGCGCTCGCCGTGTTCGTTCAACGACCCACTGAAGCATTGGTCGCCCTTCAATGGGTAGCAATACCTTATCGGGCAAGCGCGATGAACTCATTCGAGCCTGAATGATCACTACGGTCTTAGGCATTTGATTTAGATGTGAGTAGAATTATTCTTTGGGGTTTCGGTGGGGGGATGTGAGTTATTCGAAGTTGTTTTGAGCAACGAATTGTCTGGCCCAATCCAAGGTTTTTTGAGCTGTTAATTTCGCTTCTTCGGCATCCAGTTTGCCAGGAAGGCCTTCAGACAACGATCCAACTGGAGCATCAGGGTAACGGGTGGGAATATAAAAGCGATCCAGGCGCACAACATCGGCTGCTAATTCATCAAGTGCGCCTACTTCGAGCAGCGATAATAACACACTCATCTGATGAACGCGAGGTGGCTCAATCCCTTGGTGCACCAAGCAAGCTTTCAATGCTTTCTCACAACACTGTTGGGCATGAAAACATGTTTGATGGTAAATTTCAGCAGAATAGGTAAGATCAGCAACACGCAAATCTTCTTGGGCAAAGAAAAGCCAGTCAACTACCCTGCTCATACAGTACTTTCCCTCTTCCGACAATTGTCTCACTGAAGAATTTGCGTTCCTGGCACAACTTCTCAAATTCTTCGGGAGTGTAAATTAATAGATCCAGGCCAACCTTTGGCATCAGTGAAGATAATATTTCTTTCGAACGATCCAAAAACCGCTCGTCAGTTTCCCGTATTACAACGAGATCAATATCTGACCAAAGCTGAGAGACTCCTTCAGCGAATGAACCAAAAAGAATGATCTTCTGTGGAGAGTAATTCTCTACAATATAATCAACAAATCGAATCAATTCAGATTCGAGACGGGAATGCCAAGTGTCCAAATCCATTTCAATTGGTCTAAGCCGCGAGACGGTACTCATATTCTTAGTATACCCTAAAACATAGGTGCTTCACTGGGAATAGGATTTGCATCAACAAACCCCTTCTCCCGAAACTTCTCTACATAGTCGCGCACCACCCAATAATCCAACCCTACGTCTACAGCGATATCGAAGATGCTCTGATCGCCCTCCAAGCTCATCATGATCTTCTCAATGGCGCGGTTGAGCTCGAAGTTTTCACGCCAGTCTACCCATAGGTCGTTACCAGATAGGAACAGAGGGCCGCGGAATTTGCGTTTGGGGGTGTAATTGGAACCAAAAATACGCACGATCTCTTCAACCACATCAGCAGCATCTTGCAGCATATCTTCGTGAATAATTTCGGGATTGTCGTCAGTGGTGTGATATTCATCGTAAGGCCAGCGATTGATTGAAATGCACGGCACATTGACACCTGGCCCATTGATTGCACGTTCGTCATTAGGGGGAAAGTCAGCAAAATCGCGCTCCACGGGATCTCGATCCCGCAAAACATATTTTGTGATCTGATCAAGAAGATGCGAACGCTGACGGGAATGATGCCAGGCAATCGTATTCTGATTGCCCGTCATCTCGATGAATATACCAGCTTTCAAATGTGGGATTAAATCTTCGTTATGGGCCAGATAGGCGATCGTGCCGATGGTCTCAGGGCCGAACCAGAAGCGCACGCTCATCGAGCCGGGGGGGAGGGGGTTATCCGCCAGACGTTGAGCAATTTCGATTGCTGTAACCACACCAGCAGCGTCGTCATTGGCTTGCATAGGATGACAGATGTGAGCTGAAATCAGCATCTCACCCACCTTAGGTGCAAGACCACCCTCAGGGTGCTGCACCCCCACACCTACGCGAAAGCCACCATCTTTAGGATCAGTGAGAAACTCTGAGCGGATGACCACTCGGTAGCGAACATCTCGCGGTAAATCATCGTAAACATCCTTAGCGAGACAGAAGCCCCAATCTCTCTGGTAATAGTTGAAATTCCAGGGGATCGCCCAGGGGCGATCTGCGTTATAGAAAAGATGAGGCTCCAATTCATCCCAGTTGAGAGTTTTGTCAACTGGCAGTGAGTACGAAACGATGTGCAGGGGATTATCCGCAAAATCTACCACACGCTGACCGTTCTCAATTTCTATATAAGCTTCGTGAACCACATAGCGTTCTGGCACCTGCCAGGTCCAGATGGGATCGCCCGGCGCATAGGTTTCTATGGTAAAACTCGCGGACGATGGCATAGCCTGACTAACGATCTGCAAGGCTTCGTCCAGTCCATCTGATGCCAATGTGCGGTGAAGGGGGTAGATCTTTTCGAGCAGGGGTTTTAATTGCATGTTGCTATCGGCTTCCCCTAATCTTTCTTGATTTCATACAACAAGCGCGGGTTGACACGCATTTCACGGGCGGTAAATTCGTAGATATCGTTGGCCTTCATCAACTTGACGGTAGCTTCACCGATCGTACGGCTTTTTATGACGCCCTTTTCTTCCGCCAAATTGCCCATGGGGTCTACCATGGTTTCCACCCCCTGGTCGGTGTCACGCACCAGCATTTGGAAGGAGTCTTCATAGCTGTGGCCGTTTTCGTCGGTGACCATGCCCGTAAAGGTTTTCAAATAACGGTAATCAACGCCTTCCAACTCTTCGACATGGTGGAAGAAGGTCATACTGTCGTTGTAGCTCAAACCAATTACCATGATCTTGCCATCCAGCTGGCACAGTTTGCCAAATACTGAATTGAGCTCGTAGCTGCTTTTGTAACGCTCCTTGGTCAAGTATTCAGCCCGCTTTCCGATGATCGAAAACGAATAGATGGGGTGAAAGACGCGCAAACTACGCGGATCCTGACGAACCAGTTCAGTGATGATACCCATATGGGAAGGTGTGTGGCGCACATCCCAGGGCTCGCCTTTGCAGAAATCAAAGTTGAAGGCTGGCATGATCAGCGTGCCATCATCGCTAAGAACATCCAGCAGAGCGTCAATGACGGTTTGTGGCCCATTTTCTACGCCGCCGAATGATTTGTAAGAACTGTGAACCAGCAGGGTATCACCAGCATTAATACCAATCGCCCGAAACTCTTCTACCAAATTATCGAATGTAAGCATAGATCATCTCCGACCAGCCAATTAATTTCTCTTCTTACCTGTATAAATAAACCCTTTCTTGATCATTTTGATATGCGCGCCCTTATCAATGCCGATCTCCTTGCCACAAACACATAAAATCTTATTGCCTTGCCGTTGGAATTCATATTCGCGACTAATGCGACCCTTGTAACACCGCAGCACTTCACCTTTGCCAATCTTCTCGTATTTCCAAAGCTTGCGTTTACAAGCGGCGCACTTGATGGTTAGCATGGCTCTAAAGACCGGAGACTGAGGACGGGCGACTGGGGGTTGAATCTAGTCTTCTGGTCCCTAATCAACCGTCATTTATAGGCTGTTACACCGAAAGCTTTAGGTTTTGGAATCACTTGTGAGAAACCGGCCTCTTTCAAACGCTGAACCACGCCTCGCGTCACTCGCGCGCCGGATTTGCTTTCGGGGTTGCCGATGTAATGAAACATCCTCCCGTTTGATTTCAGCACGCGGTAAGCCTGCTCATAGAATGCCAGCGAATACAACTCGCCCGCCAGGCTGAACATGGGCGGATCATGGATGATGCCATGGAAGGACTCTCTAGGGAACTTATCGATCTCGTCATTGCTGTCCCCGACGATCTGGCTGATCTTAGGGTTATCGAACAGCCCACAAGACCAAGGGTTGCGCCTGGCGACGCTTTGAGCAGCCGGATCGAGCTCTATTGTGGTGACGCGGTCTGCTCGTTCTGCAGCCATAATGGCGGTATACCCTAACCCGGTAGTCGTGTCTAGAATGTGCCCGAAAGTCCTTCCCAGAGCCGCAATTTTGCTTTGGGTATCTTGCCAGGGATCCGTACCCTTGATGCGGTGCATGGGAATGCCCGATACCAGCATCGTGGGAGCCGATGCAGTCGGGTACAACGTGTAAGCTCGTTGGAACATGTCGGAGAAAGCCTGGATGACAGTCGCAATCCCATCACTCACAAGAAAGCAATTATTCTCATTGTCGGCAATCTCTTTGACAATTTCCCAGGGAAGCGTTTCACCATTCGGAAAACTCACCCCCAAATTGGTTAGCGATACGGCTGTCTTCGTTTGGCCTAAATCGAGGGAAATCTGGATGGAAGTTTCTCCATCTCTGACACCGATAAATTGGACAGCTTGATAATGAGACAGAACGATTAGCTCAGGCATTACCCCATGGCAATCTGGTACGCCTCGAAAAGGTGGGGGAAATTCTTTTCCCAGTTTGCGCGTGCTTCTGCCAAATGACGGGCTGCTCGTCCCATCGCAAGGAGCTGTTCTCGTTGGTCCACCGCCCGGAGAATGCCTTGAGTGAGAGAATCCACATCCCCATCTCGGAACAACCAGCCAACCTCTCCCTGCGTGGTAACCCACTCCTGATTGCCGGGGATATCGGTCAACAAGACCGGGGTGCCGCAACCCAACGATTCCAACAACGAAATCGAAGTTCCATCGCTGTGGGAAGTGCTGATGTATAAATCTGCGGCGCGGTAATATTTCGGCAAATCTTTCTGGTTGACCTGTCCTGGGAAGTGTACGCGGTCGAGAACATTTGCACTCATAAAGGTCTGTCGAATTTTAGGAGCCAGCGAACCATTGCCCAACATCAGCAAGCGCAATTCTGGGTGTTGGCGAGTCGCCCTGACGAAGGCTTGCGCCAAATCATCAACCCCGTACAGTGGTTCCCAACCGCGCGTGGAGAGTAACACAAACGTATCTTCATCCCAGCCCAGACGCTTTCGCAAACCACCATCCTCGCCAGGTGAATACTTCTCGATATTAGCACCCCAGGGGTAAGTCACAATCCGGTCCGGTGCCATACCATGTTGGATGGCCAGATTTCGAATGGTTTCGCAATCCCCCACCAGAGCATCCGATCGCTTCAGGGTGAAGCGGGTGGCCCATTCCCACCAGCGATTCCTATTTACATCCATGAGCAGATCATATCCCCAGGACATGCTCACCAGCGGGTGAAATCCTGCTAGCGCGGTCAGGAAAGCTGAACGCTGCAAAGGACCCGCTTGAACCAGATCGGGTTTGAACTCTCGAATGACTTTTCGCAATCCCCACAGCAACTTCAACCCATGCCACAGCTTTGCTGGTGACTGCCCTCCTACCCAAGGGATCAACTCAATCTTGGGGGGCAAAGGTCGGTCATCAAGATCATGCCCGCGCTTCTCCAGGCGTAGATACCCAATTTGGTGCTCAGTCGATGCCAGGGCAGAGAGATAGCGATGATCGTGGGTGGTGTAATCGCGCGAGAAGTAGAGAATACGCATTATCGTTGACAGTTTGAACGTTCAACGTTCTAACGTATAAACGTACAAACTCTAAGCTCCGATGTTCTCCCAACGAAAATCCATCCCATACGGCATGTCAACCAACGCTTTCTTACCGACCAGATCATCCAACTCCCAGGGCATGAGCGCACCCGTGGCTGCGGGACGCAGGGGTTCAGCCATCTCAGCGGTGATGGCCTCGCCCGCCTTGATATCCCGGGCGGCGCGCAGACAACGGCGCTGCAGCACATAGGTTTCCTGCTCGCTGCCGGTGACGAATTTGTCATAGGATCCTAAGGAACGCTCTATGGTGCGCACCTGATGCACCATCTCAGCCCAGGTCTCTGGATTCATGGCGAATTTATGATCGGGACCTTCGCGTTCATTGCTGTCAGTAAAATGGCGCTCGATAACGCGCGCCCCAATTGCGACTGCGCCGACAACGGGGGCCGGGCTATGCGTATGATCAGAGAGGCCTAGTATCACATCGGGGAACATGGCTGCATAGGTTTTGAGTACATTAATGTTCAGGTGATCGTAATTGGAATCGTCGGCTGTGTAGTTGGTATTGCACTGGAACAGCACAACCTGGTCATTAACAGGCTGCACCGCTCTCATGGCTCTCACAACATCGCCAATATCCGCTGCGCCACTAGAAATCAGTATCGGCTTGCCAAATTTTGCCATACGCACCAGGGCATCTGGCCAGGACATCAGGCCGGAGCCAGCTTTGAACGCCGGCACATAGGGATCGAGCATATCGATGGCCTCATAGTCATAGGGGGAAGAATAATAGTGGATGCCAACCTTGTCACACTCTTCCTTGAGGATGGGGGTCCATTCGAAGGGCACCGAAGCACCATCATACACTTCGAAGACTGTTTTCTTCCATTCTGCCTGGTGGGATTGTTGTCCACCCAGGGCTTTGAAACCATAATCCGAGACGATCTTGGGAGCGCGGAAATTCTGGAATTTGGCCGCTTCGGCGCCAGCATCTTTTGCCATGCGAATGAGCATCTTGGCGCGTTCCAAATCGCCGTCATGGTTGGCAGCTATATCGGCTATGAAATAAGTCGGGTGGTTTAGACCAACCTTTCGGTCAGCAATGGTGATTTCAGGAGATGGGATGTTCATATTGGCTCCTTTGGTTCGCTACTAATCATTCAAATATTACATGGGAACTTCCGAAAATAAGGGCAGTGGGGGGGCAAAGCCCCCCCACTGCCCTTATTTTCGGTTATCTCGTTCGAAACGTCACATCTTTATTCAGGGCAATATGCCACAACCCAAAAAATTTACCACATTTGAAAATGCTTCATCTCGCGCTTCGCTGGCAGGTGTCTCAGCTTCCAAATCCGACCAAATCTTGCAGAACATAGCCTGGACCCCTTGATCCCCTTTGTAAGCATCGATACTCAGGGTCTCAGCCTGAGACCAATCTCTAACTCGTCCATATGCCTCGATAAAGGGATACCATTCGATCTTATTATCCGTGTTGGGTTCGAAATCACCCAATTCAACCATTTCTCCCAATGCCACAATTTCTTCCCAGGCCTGCTGATGAAAAGCAATCTGCGCTTTTTGGAAGTAGTAACACCAGGTATGATCTGGCTCTGGGCCAAAGACACTCTCTGGAGGCGCAATGGACGAATCTGCATCCTGAACGATACGAGATAAGTTCGATATTGGGAGGGCAGTTTTGGTAATTTCGGGAATGTTCGGATGCAGTGCATCCACTTCGGTCAGCACCCACACACAACTTCCAGGGAAGTCGTACCAGACTACCAGATTATCATGTCCCTTACCTGCAAATTCAAGAGTACGAAGTTGATATTCAATTGGCATATCATCGAATAAGGTGCTCATCTCCCCATAGAAATTGTCATCGATCTCGAAAAACCAATAAGGCTGCTGACCGGTACCTTTGCGGGCGGAATAGAGCACGTTTAATGCTGTTGCAGTCGGGTATTCACCAGTGTAGCTGAACAAGGCACCATCTGCTAGGACAGCAGTATTCTCCTTCAGTGCGGGCGCGCGCCAGTACATTTGCCAGTAAAACTGCCGTTGCTCAACCCATTCCCATCGAAATTCATTTGCGATCCGAAAATGAGCCCCGGCTGCCAGACCGATGGAGACGCTCAGTAGAATGATTTGCGTTTGCCGGTTAGTAGCAATCAACGCCACCAGGCTCACGAAGACGATTCCTGCTCCAATCATGGCTGGCAAGGCGATGCGGTCTGAGAACATGCCTATGGTTATCTCACGGTCGACCAACCAACCAGGCAACATTCCCACAAATATGGCGTACATCCCCAACAGCAGGGCTTCTTTTTCCCAGCTATTATTTGAGATTTGCTCTAGTCCTTTCGATGAGCGGATCGTATTTCCAAAGAAATATATTGCTAGAGCAACAAAACCAGCCACAGCCCAGGAGATGATTGCCGAGGGAGACCCCAAATCGACCAGACTCGGCTGGAGGGTCTTGTACCATGCCGAAGCGAGAATGACGATAATATCTCGAAATACTGTCTGGACGAATTGAAGCAGGCCATTGATTGGGTCAGCAACGATCAAAGATAGCAATCGTAAACTGTTGGTAGACCCAATATCAGAGCCAACCAGGAAATATCGCCAGAAGACTGCCAGCAGGAGTACCAGCACGTAGGGGCTCCATTGTTTGGTCAGGCGCTTGAGCCTTTCCGATCGAGTACCTTCAGAATTTCGCGCGAGCACCATCCAAAGCAATATTGGACGCATCAGTTCTAACCCCCAAAAGTATTCCATGGTGAACATATGACCGGCAGTAGCCAGGATAGAAACCAAAATCAATATCGCCGGTCGCTTTGTCGTGAGCGTCGCCAGCATCGCTCCAACAGAAAGCACGTACAGCGCATAGGTGACGAAGTGCTGGCTATACGCGACAGCAATGGATTGTTGCGTAAAAACCGGATGAACAGTGAAAATTATTGTCATCCAGAACACTTCTTGACGCTTCGAAGGCCAAACCTGATGCAGAATCCAATAAACGCCCCAAGCGGTGACCCAACGCAGGGCTATAGTAAAGATCTGCCAATTTTGCGGGGAAATACCCAAGATGGGCTCGAAGACCAGGAAGGTCCAGGCAGAAAATGGGCGATCAAATTTGTAAAATTCCCACAAATCGATATCAGCGTGCATGACCAGGATCGCAGGCCAATCATCGAAATACAGACCTTGCCGGTGGGCTAACAACCCGAATGTAGTAAAAGTGATTATCAACAAGGAAAGTGGAATAATCCAAGAGGATTGGAAAATTCTTTTATCTGCAATCAATTTCGTGTGTTTTTTGAGATCCATAATTGCGTTAGCTATGCTTCAGCAATGCAAAGATTTCTCAACAGTTGTGGATAATTTTGTTGATAAAGTTCGTAGAAACGGTCGATTCCTGTGAATAAATCTGGAGGAACCATCCCTAAATCGTGGATAAGCTTGTCAACACACAATGTAAGGTTAGGGGAGCGAACCGCCTTCAGTCCAGAATCGGCTACAGAGGTAGGTGTAATCAGATTTGGATCGAAACCAAATTTGTGCGCAATCGCCATTCCAAAATCATATTTGCTGATGCATTCGCTACTAACCACATGATACAGACCGCGAAGTCTTTTCTCCAGCATCCCTAAAAATAGATCGGCAACATCGTTCACCAAAAGGGGACAGAAGTATATATCGGGAAAACCCATGACTGAATTTCCTGCTTCCAGATTGTTATAGAAGAACTCCGCTAAACTGCGCTTCCCTGTCGGACTCCAGCCGAAGATATTTATGCGGGCAACTATAACATCGGAAGCAGATTCGAGAACCGCATTTTCACCGGCCAATTTTGTTTGCGAATAAACGTTGACAGGATTGGGGAGATCATTTTCAGTATATTCTCCCTTCTGTCCATCAAAGACCGCATCAGTAGATACATGCAACAGGCGCGCTCCGCCCCTGGCGACATGATGTGCCAGTTTTCGCGGTAATTCTGCATTCAATTCCCAGGCATTCTCAGGGTCACGCTCACAAGCATCTAAATTTGCCTGTGCTGCGCAATGGATCACCCAATCAGGTTGCGTATCGTCAAGAATACGCTCAACTGCGCCCGGGTCTAGCAGGTCGGCCACCACCGGGGTGAAGGCCTCTGTCTTCTGAGGGCAACTACGATCGACCCCGAAAACAGTGTGGTCGTTGGCAGCTTCCAAAGCCAGATTACTGCCCAACAAACCACCCGTGCCCGTTATGAGTATTCGCATTCTCTTTAGGCTAGTTTACCTTCGGCAAAAGCCTCCTCAAAAGGTTTGATAATCTCGATAATCTGGTCAATATCGAGCCACTCCGGGTTCTCGGCACTGGAATAGCGGAAGCCATCAGGCACGGGTTGGCCCTTTTCTCCCCATCTTCCACCAAACCAGTACGCTTCCACCGGCTGTACAACGAACATATCATCCAGTTCAATCGTCGAACGCGATTCATCGCGTGAAATCAACATCTCGTGTAGCTTTTCACCAGGCCGAATACCTATGGTCTCTAACTCTGCTTTCGGGGCGACTGCTTTGGCAAGATCGACTACTTTCATGCTGGGGATCTTTGGCACAAAAACTTCCCCACCCTGCATATTTTCGATGTTGTGAATCACAAATCGGACGCCTTGTTCTAGAGAGAGCCAGAAACGGGTCATGCGCGCATCTGTGATGGTAAGCTTGCTACTATTCGCGCGTTGACGCAAGAAGACAGGGACCACGCTGCCCCGGCTGCCGACGACATTGCCATAGCGCACACAGCTCAAGCGAGTTTCATATTTCCCGGCGTAAGCATTGCTCTGGATGACCAACTTCTCAGCAGCCAATTTGGTAGCTCCATATAGATTTACCGGATTGACAGCTTTATCCGTGCTCAAAGCCATGACCTTTTTGACGCCCGTATCCAGAGCAGCATCGACCACATGACTGCTACCTAGGATGTTCGTTTTAACCGCTTCCATGGGATTGTACTCACAGGCCGGAACCTGCTTGAGTGCCGCGGCATGGACCACAATATCCACTGCCTGCATGGCGCGTTTTAGACGATCTAAATCCCGCACATCTCCAATAAAGTATCGCAAGCTGGGATGATCGAAACCGGCCGCACGCATTTCATGCTGTTTGAGTTCATCGCGGCTAAATACGATCAGCTTGGCTGGCTGATATTCTTCCAGCAAGATCTTTGTAAAAGCCTTTCCAAAGGAGCCGGTTCCTCCAGTGATCAAGACGACTTTATCTTTCCAATTCATATATATCTCCGTTAATTACTTGTGATGCAAAAATTTGTGCAAAACACGATGTTCCACTGGGATATGGGGGCGGTGGCTGCGCCGCCGCCCCCATATCCCAGAGAGATTCTTATACTGTGGTTATGTTCATCGGTTTTCGGATCACAACCAACGGGTATTGGCCTTTCTCGCCGAAGAAATGCGGGAAACGTTCCTCAAACCATAACAAAATACGCAATAGTGTTCGCCCGCCCCATCCTTGATGGGCAAAGGTGCGCAAGTGCTTCACGCTAACTCCCCTCCACACAAATATCTCAATGGACATCCAAGGCGCCAGCTGTGCTTTCAACCAATCCGCTCCGTATTTGCGCACAAATGTGCCTGTGGGCTTATCCTTGATCCTATTCACAGGTTTTGCAGGATGCACAGGGGGGGCGACACCAAATATGCGCCTAGTGATCCCTATCAGACGGTTCGTCCAACGCATGGGTTTTGCTAACAAGGTGGGAATCAAGGCCTCACCCCAACCGTTTACCACGGCTGCGGAACAACCAGGCGAAAGCACTCTGTGTAAATCCTTGTAGGCATCAATATGCTCATCCTGAGGGAGATGGTGAATCGTATGCAGCGAAACAACCCCTTCAAAGACATCGGATTTGAATGGTAAGTTGGCAATATCTGCTACAACGCAGAGGCCATGGTCGCCAATCCGCTTCCGGGCTTCCTGCAGGGCAACATGCGAGATATCTACACAGACTCGATATGCATACCCTTTTGAATACTCCAAATATTCTGGGTATTGGATGGGCCCAGAACCTGCGTCCAACAATAGGTTACCTTGCGAGTTGATGTGACGCTTTACCCGCAGGTGGCAACGATGGATATATTCACGCGAAACGGGCCGCAAATCCTCATAGCGAGCATTTTGATAGACTCCATTACTAACCTCTTGCCATCCAACCTGGTCGTAGAATTCACGTACCTGTGATTTGATTTCTGTCTCAGTTACCATAATTATTTTGCCCACTGAATGGGCTCGCCAACCAAATATTCAAATGTTTCCCCAAACAATCCAAATCCTTCATCCGAAAAAACGGTTTCCAGCGGCCAGCGTTCAATATCATTTTGGAAATGTTGAACATGCCAGGGATAGGGCTGAGGATATTCAAAAAAGAAACGATACGCGTAGGTCCAGGCGGCTTCGACCTGCGTTCGGGTGGGTCGGTGTGCCCGAGGGTCAGCCAGCAATTTTTGGAGAATCTCGAAAAACCCGTCCCATGATTTTGCATCCAGCGTAAAGCCTTTGCCTCGGTAATGAGTTTTCCCAGTAACGATGACTGGCAGACCGCTCATAGCCATCTCCATCCCCATCGTTGTGGTAAAAACCATCCCCAAATCAGCAATCTCAACGAGGTCATAGGCATTGACTTTGGCATCGGCAGGCAACAAATGAATGTGGTCTGGCAATTCAGGGAACATCTCTCTGAGAATGTCGTAAACCGCCGGTCCCCAGCCGATTTGCTCTCCAGGATGGGTCTTGATCACAAACTGCACGTCGGTTCGTTCGATAAAAAACTCGATCGTGCGCTGCAGCCATTCTGTCATACTGGAACTGAAAAGGTGCCGCCCCAGCGTTAAACTATCTCCGAGCACATTGGTGGGCAGATAAACTACGGGACGAGAATCCAACCCCAAATCTTCGCGCGCATCATCCACCCCCTGGGACGGCGTCCCCTGCCAAAGACGCACAAAAGTCTCCCAAATATTCCCTTTCTGCCTTGCAGCGAAGAACCCCTTTACCCGCGTCCACTCTTCTTCCGAAAGAGGCTTATCTTTGCGCGCATCCCAAAGATCTTGGGTATCCTGACGCATCACATCATCGTTTTGCGCCAGCCACATGCGCTCACTTTGCTCTCCAAACTCCAAAGTCATCACAGGAATACCCAAATATTTGCCCACCAAATAGGTGATGCCAAATTCAAGCATACTGCCATTAGGAACAATGACCACCTCAGGACGATTTTTCATCATTTGGGTAAGTATTCTGCGTGCGTGAATTTCATTTCGCTCGAGCCGCAACTGATAAAGATCGCTATCTGGGTCGACATCTTCCCTGAGCAGACTGTACTGCACATCGCGGAATGCGGCCGCGTGCATCATCTTATCCAATTCAAGGGGTAATGTATCTACTCGGGCTGATTCAATTAACGAAATAACTTTGATAAACGGCTCAGCCTGACTTACAATCCCCTCGATATACATGTTCTGGCGCCGTAAATCAAACTGGTTGATGGGTTTCTTCCAATGCGCGTAGGGCAAATAGGTCAGGGTGACATCATGCCCCAGAGCGGCCAAAGCCAGGCTCATTAGCATACTGTGCTCGAGCCAATAGCTAAGCATACTGAAGACCAGCACCCTTTTAGGCTTTCCGGCTTGCTTCGTAACGGCCTTGGCCTGATCAAGCCATTCAGGCAGCATCTTTTGCAAGCGATCCAATCGGTACCCACCTACCGGAGGCTGCTCACTCTGTCGCAATAACCTGTAAATCTCAGCTGTTAGCGGAAGTTCGCCAAGGAGATTTTTGACTTTTTCTTTCGAAAGCATCGACACTATCCTACCGTCTCGATTTGCCAGGCCAGGCGCGGTCGCACCAGACCCATGCGCGTTTCAGACCATTGTTTTCCAGACGCGCCCATCCCGTCGACCGTGAAAGTCAAGGCGCGCTCATCCATAAAGTAACGCTTCACACGGAAAGAGCTGGCGTTAATACCCACCGTATAGCGGCCCTCGTTGAGAAGATCTGCGGGTAAAGAGCAACGGCTGATGAAATGGCCCTCAGGACGCACGCCAAATTTGTCATATTGATCAGGCTCATCGGTATCGAAGGTGGTCAACACATATTCGCCTCTCGCGCTCATCAAATAGAGACCAACGCGCAGCCCCTGGATTGGCTCTGACAGTTCATATTCAACTTCCAATGTGATTTCTTCTGTCGAGCGTACGACATCAACATTGCTCCCTTTAGAGTTACGCACCCGCAAAGCAATCGGCCGGAAAGGTGCTGCAGCATCTGGGATCTCATCAGCGTCCCAAGTTCTCTCTCCCGCTTCGGAGAAACCTGAGACCATATAATAATCTACCGCTTCCACCGTGGGGGCGCGGTAAACAAGTTGGCCTTTTTCCAAGACAATGGCTTCCTCCGTCAATCGCAGAATTGCCGACATATCATGGCTGACAAACAGCACGGTACGGCCTTCTTGAGCCACGTCACTCATTTTCCCCAGGCATTTACGCTGGAATTCTGCATCACCGACAGCCAACACCTCATCAACGACCAAGATCTCTGGTTCCAGGTGAGCCGCAACCGCAAACGCCAACCGCAAGTACATGCCGCTGGAATAGCGCTTGACCGGCGTATCGATGAACTTCTCCACACCTGAGAAATCCACGATCTCGTCGAATTTGCCATCAATCTCAGTGCGTTTCATCCCCAATATAGCGCCATTGAGGTAAATATTTTCTCGACCCGTTAATTCCGGATGGAATCCTGTACCTACTTCCAAAAGTGAGCCTACTCTACCGCGGATTTCGACTTCACCCTCCGTAGGCTCGGTAACTCGCGATAACACTTTTAATAGGGTGCTCTTACCCGCTCCATTGCGACCGATGACACCCAATATCTGGCCTTGCTCCACATTAAAGGAAATATCTCGCAAAGCCCAGATGGTATCCAAACGATCTTCCCCTGTGGGAGCCAGTCCTCGCTTGATACGTTGAATCGGCCATGTCACTACATCGACAATAGAATCGCGCAGCGTTTTATATCGTTCCGGAGCTAACCCAATGCGGTACTGTTTGCCGAGATCTTCTACTCTTATTGCTAATTCTGTCATAACTTGTAACGTACAAACCTGAAACGCTATACCATGTCTGCGAACGTTCTCTCCATGCGCCGAAAATAGAACAATCCCGTGACCAGTACCAGGATTGATACACCCACCGAGATCGACATGGTCAAGGGCGCGGAGGCATCCAGCTCAATGCCTAATAACGCCCACCGGAAACCTTGTACGACCCCAGCCATAGGGTTGAGGGAATAGATCACCTTCCATGTGCCAGTGATGTACTGCGCAGAATAAGCAACCGGCGTGAGGTACTTCCACACTTCTGTAAGGAAAGGTAACATATACCCCACATCCCTGTAGAGAACATTCAATGAAGAGAACCACAGACCAATCCCCAAAGCAGAGATCAATGTCAACAACAAGAACAGTGGCAAAGTCCAGATCGCGGTGGTCAAGGAGATCTTGTAATACACCATCATTCCAATCAGGACGACAAAAGCGATCAGGAAATCAACAAGACCGCTCAGGACTGTCGAAATGGGAATTACCAGACGCGGGAAATAGATCTTGGTGATCATGTTGCGGTTCGACACCATAGAACGTCCGGTATCGTTCATGGCTTTGGAGAACAACTGCCATGGCAGCAAGGCCACATAGGTGAAAATCGTGTACGGAACCCCTTCGGAATCTAGATTGGCTAATTGCCCGAAGATAAGCGCATATACGATCATTGAGATGACCGGCCTGATGATCGCCCAGGCGGCCCCCAGGACCGTCTGTTTATAACGCACTTTGATATCCCGCCAGGTCAGGAAGAATATCAACTCCCGGTAGCGCCATAAGTCGCCAAGATTTAGGGCAGACCAACCCCGAGTCGGGCGTAACAGGATCGTTTCAGGAGCAGGTTGGGTTGTGAGAGATGTCTCTGCCATAAAGCGTCAAAACGTTGAACATTGATCGTTCAACGCTATGCTATCCGATCCTGGTTTTTCTTGAACCAATCAATCGTGCGGCGCAAGCCTTCTTCGAAGGGCATCTCTGCCTCGAAGCCAAAGAACTCCTTCGCCCGGCTGGTATCCAGACCACGGCGCGGCTGCCCATTCGGTTTGGTGGTATCCCAGACGATTTCGCCCTCGAAGCCAGTCAACTTGGCAATCAATAGAGCTAACTCCTTAATGCTGATCTCCATTCCCGAACCAAGGTTTACGGGTTCAGAATCAGAGTAGCGCTCTGCTGCCATTACGACACCTCGAGCGGCATCGCCAGCATAGAAGAATTCGCGCGTCGGCGAGCCATCACCCCATAGGATTACTTCCTTGTCGCCGCGTTGCTGCGCTTCGATCATCTTCCGGATCAGTGCTGGAATAACATGCGATGTCTCCAGGTTGAAATTGTCGCGTGGGCCATACAGATTCACCGGAAGTAAATAGATGGCATCGAAACCATATTGTTCGCGATATGTCTGCGCCTGAACAAGAAGCATCTTTTTGGCCAAGCCATAAGGGGCATTCGTCTCCTCAGGATAGCCATCCCACAGGTTTTCTTCCTTGAATGGGACGGGGGTGAATTTTGGGTACGCGCAGATGGTGCCAATGGCAACGAACTTATCCACACCGGATTTCCAGGCTGCATGCATTAGTGGGACGCCCATCATTATGTTTTTGTAAAAAAATTCAGCTGGGCGCGCTCGGTTGGCACCAATGCCCCCTGCCAAGGCCGCCAGATGGATGATGACATCGGGATTGGCGTCATTAAGCATGCGCTGGATATCTTCCAAGGTGGTCAAATCATAATCTTCAATATGGGGGATGAATACCTCTGAGGCGCCGCGCTCCTGGAGTAGTTGATGGACGAAGGAACCCAGAAAACCAGCACCTCCGGTTACACAAACTCTTCGATTTGCCCAGAATTCTTCTGGAACTGGGAAATTCTTTTTTGCCATGATCACTTATCCATACTCACTACTTGATCTTCCCAACGGTGCCAACCATCAAAACGTTCAGCCAGGAGGCGTTTCCCATCCCCGGGAGCTTCGAGCCCTAGCAATTCCAGATCGGCATCCATCATAATGCGGACTAAATCTTTATATTTGATCCTAGGCTCCCATCCCAAAGCTTCGTATGCTTTGGTAGGATCAGCCAAAAGATAATCGACCTCTGTGGGGCGGAAATAGCGCTCATCAATACGCACAAACTCTTCATAATCCAAATCGACATAACCAAAAGCCTCGTGCAGAAACTCTCGCACAGTGTGAGATTCTCCAGTGCCAATGACGATATCCATAGGATCATCTTGTTGCATCAACCGCCACATCACTTCAACATATTCTGGAGCGTATCCCCAATCGCGTTTTGAGTCCAGATTCCCCATGTAGAGAATTTTCTGTTTCCCGGCCAGGATGGCCGCGACAGCGCGCGTGATCTTTCGGGTAACGAATGTCTCACCCCGACGCGGGGACTCGTGGTTGAAAAGGATGCCACTGCTAGCAAACATTCCATAGCCATCGCGATAGTTCTTGGTGACCCAGTGGGCATAGGCTTTGGCAGCAGCATATGGGCTTTGTGGTTCGAAGGGAGTAGACTCGCTCTGAGGTGGTGAGGCACTCCCAAACAACTCACTGGTCGAAGCCTGGTAAAAACGAATATTGCCGCCCACACGCCGAATGGCTTCTAAAAGCCTAATTGTTCCTAGGCCAGTGACATCCCCTGTGTATTCAGGTAAATCGAAGCTGACGCGCACGTGGCTCTGCGCTGCCAGGTTATAGATTTCGTCGGGCTCAACCTGGGAAATCAGATTCTGCATACTGTCTGAGCTAGCCAGATCACCATAGTGCAGGCGCATCTTGGCTCGGTCACCGTTATGAGGATCACGATAGATGTGATCGACACGCCCAGTATTGAACGTACTCGACCGGCGGATCATGCCATGGACTTCATAGCCTTTCGACAATAATAGCTCCGTCAGGTATGACCCATCCTGGCCGGATATGCCGGTAATTAAAGCTTTTTTCATATATTCTTCCTTATATTTTCATTGAACGATGAAGCGCGCATTCCGATAACGCGGGTCATCCGGTTCCTGAATGATGCCCTCTTGCAATGCAGCTAGAACTTCTCGGATACCGTCTTCAACGCAATACTTGGTTTCGAAACCTAATTCGTTCTGTACCTTCTTAAACGAAACGTT
Source organism: uncultured Anaerolineales bacterium (assembly GCA_964458115.1). Taxonomy (GTDB): domain Bacteria; phylum Chloroflexota; class Anaerolineae; order Anaerolineales; family UBA11858; genus NIOZ-UU35. The sequence continues at coordinate 56,392 of CAYWIC010000008.1, forward strand.
AATGTCGCGCATATCGCCACCGAAGGTAATGTCCTTATAATTAACTTCCGTTTCTGGTAGGCGCTTCAGGATCAGTTTCACAATCTGGTCTTTTGTCAAATTACCTTCATCGGAGCCGATATTATATATCTGTCCGCGCACTTTCTCGATGGGTAAATGAAGACCCAGAATAATACCATGAACAGCGTCTGAAATGTGCACGAAAGAGCGCGAATAGCCCCTTTGGTAGATCATCAGTTTGCGCTTGCTAAACGCTTCTAATACAAATTGGTTAAGGATAAGGTCGAATCGTGGGCGTGGAGAAAGTCCATACAAAGTTGCCGGTCTGAAAATCATTGGAGCACATCCGTTGCGGCTTGCCTGCGCCAGCAAATAGCGTTCAGAAGCAACTTTGGTCTCTGCATATAAAGATTGTGGATTAAGTGGAGATTCTTCCGTTACGGGATTGCCATCCCCCGAGAGACCATAGTTGCTGTAGGATGATAAATAAATGAACCTCTCGACCTTCAGCGCTTCAGCCTGTTCGAAAACATGCTGTGTAGATTCAACATTGTATCTCCAGGCTACCAACCGGCCCACAGATTGACATGCAGGGAACCCCACTATGGCAGCCAGATGGATGATTGCTCTCGGGCTTGGCCAATCATTCCTGACTGCATTGCGAATAGCTCGCGATTCCCACACATCGGCTTTGATGAAATTGAACTTTTCGTTGGGGAGATAGGATAACAGAGATTCCCCTCCATAAAGCAAACGATCGACAACGGTGACATAATACCCTTGCCCTTGCCGAAGCAACTCACCAGTTAGAAATGACCCAATATAGCCTGCGCCACCAGTGATCAATATATGCTGCTCACTCATAGAATTTGGCCATCCATATTCAGGTAAACTCGCCAACCGCGAATTTCTAAAACTGGCAATTCAGGATCATCATCAATGATCACCCCTTGCTCAAGACAAGTCAGACGGATGACTTCTGAAAGATCACCATCCCCGGCAACTCGAACATGGTCATAGCCCGACTGCCTAACTTCGTGGATGAGTTCCGTAACCCGCCGACGAGTCCGTCGAAATAGCATCATCGAATTTTCGATGTATTTGACAGTCAGACCAGCGCGAAATTTCAGACCTTTTGGTGTGATGATATAACGAAGTTTTTTCCGTTCGGCACGCGATAACTTGATGTAGCCCTTCGTCCCCATGCGTTTGATATGCCAGTTGACAGTGCCAACCGCAACATTGAGTTTGCTTGCCAGAGTAGCCTGGTTTACATTTGGATCTTCTTCAATATTTTCGAGAATAATACGTTCACGTTCTTTTTGGTTCTCATCTAGATCGTGATCTTCAGTCAGTATCTGTGCTTTTTCTAAAACCATACACCACACTTACTCTTTCCAAAATTCAGCGAATGAATTATAACAGTGAACGTGAATAGGTCAAGAAGGAGAAAATTGGCTCTCTAGGAATTGCCGGGGTGATCCCCCAGATGTAGGGGTGGGGCTGTCTGGAAAGGTCAACCCAGTT